>NZ_JBHXPF010000034.1:0-85379 GCF_042718715.1 Streptomyces sp. NPDC058576
GAAGCGGGCCGTGCAGTTTCGCTTTCCAGGTTCTTCGCTTTCGCGTTTTCCCTTTCCGGCGAGTCCGACTCTATCAGATCCTTTCGGGCCTGATTCCCAGTCAGTGGGTTTTGTCTTCCGGGCTGTTGGGCCGTTCCGACGAGTGAGACTTTAGCGGAATCCTGCGCCCCGACGCTAATCGGGGTGCGTTCCTTCGAACGCGGATTCCTCATTTCGCGCAGGCACACGAAAAGGCATGCGACACGAGGTCGCGCGTCTGTCGTGGTTACTGCGGAATGGCTGTCCGGGGACCGACCGGGGTCGGCGCTCACGTCGGACAACTCGGAGCACACTACGGATGTGTCCGGGGTGTGTCAACCCCCGGCCCGTGGTGCCGGTGGCCGGGGGTCGAGGGTGGTCCTGAGCTGGGGATCAGCCGTTGCCGGAGGCCAGTTCGCGGCTGCGGTCGCGGGCCGCTTCCAGGGCGGCGATGAGGGCCGCGCGCACGCCGTGGTTCTCCAGCTCGCGGATCGCGCTGATCGTGGTGCCGGCCGGGCTGGTGACGGCCTCGCGGAGCTTGACCGGGTGTTCGCCGCTGTCGCGGAGCATGACGGCGGCGCCGATGGCGGCCTGGACGATGAGGTCGTGGGCCTGGGCGCGGGGCAGGCCGAGCAGGATGCCCGCGTCGGTCATGGCCTCGACCAGGAAGTAGAAGTAGGCGGGGCCGGAGCCGGAGAGGGCGGTGGCCGCGTCCTGCTGGGACTCCGGGACGCGCAGGGTCTTGCCGACGCCGCCGAAGATCTCCTCGGCGGTGGCGAGGTGCGCGCCGGTGGCGTGGCTGCCCGCCGAGATGACCGACATGCCCTCGTCGACGAGGACCGGGGTGTTGGGCATGACCCGGACGACCGGGGTGTCCGGGGTGAGCCGGTCCTCGATGAACGTCGTGGTGATGCCGGCCGCGGCGCTGATGACCAGACGGTCGGCGGTGACGTGCGGGGCGAGTTCGTCCAGGAGCTTGCCCATGTCCTGCGGCTTGACCGCGAGGATGAGGATGTCGGCGTTCTTGGCCGCCTCCGCGTTGGTGACGGACTCGACCCCGTACCGCGTGTGCAGTTCCCGGGCCCGGTCGCCGCGGCGGGTGGTCACCAGGAGGTCGGCCGGTCGCCAGCCCGCCCGGATCATCCCGCTGAGCAGGGCCTCACCGATCTTGCCGGTGCCGAGGACTGCGACTGTCTGGGTCATGCGTTCACCCTCCGGGCGGTGCTGGGCTGTGCTCTCCCCGTCATCCTCGCATCGGGTTCTCACGGTGTACGGCGGCGGAGGGTGATCGCGCCGAGGCAGAGGACCAGGAGGGCGCTGCCCGCGACCACGGCGATGTCGCGGACGAAGTCGCCGGTGATGTCGGGGTGGTGGAGGACCTGGTTCATGCCGTCGACGGCGTACGACATGGGCAGGACGTTCGAGATCGCCTCCAGGGCGGGGTGCATCGCCTCGCGCGGGGTGAACAGGCCGCACAGCAGGAGCTGGGGGAAGATCACCGCCGGCATGAACTGGACCGCCTGGAACTCGGACGCGGCGAACGCGGAGACGAACAGGCCGAGCGCGGTGCCGAGCAGCGCGTCGAGCAGGGCGACCAGGAGCAGCAGCCACGGCGAGCCGATGACGTCCAGGCCCAGCAGCCAGATGGAGACGGCCGTCGCGAGCGCCGACTGGAGAGCCGCGACCGCGCCGAACGCGAGGGCGTAGCCCGCGATCAGGTCGCCCTTGCCGAGCGGGAGGGCGAGAAGGCGTTCCAGGGTGCCCGAGGTGCGTTCGCGCAGGGTCGCGATCGAGGTCACCAGGAACATCGTGATCAGCGGGAAGATGCCGAGGAGGGAGGCCCCGATGGAGTCGAAGGTGTCGGGGCCGCCGTCGAAGACGTAACGGAGCAGGGTGATCAGCAGGACCGGGACGATCACCAGGAGCGCGATGGTGCGGGGGTCGTGCGTCAGCTGGCGCAGGACCCTGCCCGCGGTGGCGGTCGTCCGGGACGGGGTGAGCGGGCGGGCCGGGGCGGCTCCGCTCGTGGGCAGGGCCGGGCTGGGGGCGGTGGCGGTCATCGGTACGCCTCCTCGGTGAGGGGTGCGGCTGCGTCGACCAGGCGGAGGAACGCCTCCTCGACCGTGGCCGTGCCGGTGCGGTGGCGCAGGGCGTCCGGGGTGTCCTCGGCGAGGATCCGGCCGTCGCGCATCAGGAGCAGGCGGTGGCAGCGTTCGGCCTCGTCCATGACGTGGGAGGAGATGAGGAGCGCGGTGCCCCGGTCGGCGGCCAGGCGGTGGAAGAGGTCCCAGAGGTCCCGGCGGAGTACGGGGTCGAGCCCGACGGTCGGTTCGTCCAGGACCAGCAGGTCCGGGGTGCCGAGGAGGGCGACGGCCAGCGAGACGCGGCTGCGCTGGCCGCCGGAGAGCGCGCCGGCGAGGGCGTCGGCACGGGTGGTCAGGTCGACGTCGTCGATGGCGCGGGTGACGGCGTCGCGGCGGGCGTCCCGGTGGGCGCGGCCGGGGTGCAGGACGGCGGCGAAGTAGTCGAGGTTCTGCCGGACGGTGAGGTCGGTGAAGACGGAGGGCGCCTGGGTGACGTAGCCGATGCGGGGGCGCAGGGCCGGGTCCCCGGCGGGGTGGCCCAGGACGTCGAGGGTGCCGGTCACCTTGGCCTGGGTGCCGACCACCGCGCGCATGAGGGTGGTCTTGCCGCAGCCCGAGGGGCCGAGGAGGCCGGTGATGCTGCCGGGTCGGACGGTGAAGTCGAGTGCGCGCAGGACGGTGCGGTCGCCCCGGACGACGGTGAGGCCGCGGGCTTCGATCGCCGGGTCCGGCGGTGGGGGTGGGGGCGGAGGCGCGTCCGGGGCCGGGTGCGTCGTGGGGGCGGTCGGCGCCGACCCGGGTTCGTTATTCATCATGTGATGAATTCTTCGCCTGACAAGGCCGCCCGTCAAGAGGGAGGAGAGGAGGGGTGGGGTGGGAATGACTCGGCCCGCCGACGCGGGGTCGGCGGGCCGATTCGTGGGTGCGTGCGGTGGGGCTTCGGTTCTCAGCCGCGCTTCGGGCGCTTGCGGCCCGACGCCTTGCGGGCCGCCGGGTTGCCGGTGCGGGTCGAACGGCGCTTCTCGAACTGGGCGCGGGCCTTCTCGTACTCGGTGCGGCGCAGCTTCTCGCCCGGTGCCTCGGTGAGCGAGCGGACGAAGTAGGCGAGGAGCGAGCCGATGAAACCGATGGACTTCAGGCCGCGCAGGGAGTCTTCGCGGGCCGGGTCCCTGGGGCGGGCGCCGAAGCCCTCCCAGGTCTTGCGGAACGCGATGGCGCTGCACACGGAGAACATCGCGATGACCAGAATCCCGACGAAGCTCCCGACCTCCGCGATCTCCAGGCCCTCGTAGGCGAAGCGCAGGACGAAGCAGGCGGCCACCGCGGCGGCCAGGGAGCCGACGGCGGCGCCGGCGCGGCGGAGCCCGTAACCGCCGTCGTGGTCGACCCACGTCGTGCCGAAGAAGCGGATGGGCTCGGGCTGCGGGCCCGGGGGCGTGGCCGCGGAGATGCCGCCGGAGGGTGTTCCTCCGGTGGGCGGGGTGCCGGGGGCTGCGCTGTTCTCGCTCACGGGGTCGATTATCCCCGTTGCCCCCGGCCCTGCGGGTGGGCCCGTCAGTCGCAGCGCGGTGCGATGTAGCCGTCACGCCCCGTGTAGACGTAGGCGTCCGCGACGAACTGGCCGTTGGCGATGTTGTCCCAGAGGTTCGACGTGCCGTACGGGCCCGTGACCCGCTCCCCCGGCTTCTGGCAGTAGATCGGGATCTTCTGGTCGTACGGCAGGGTCCTGACGATGCGGTAGCTGGTACCCGGTCCGGTGCGGACGTTGACCCGGTGGCCCGGGGCGATCGGGTAGCGGGTGCCGGACGCGGTGGTCTCCACCGCGAGCTCCGCCGTCGCCGAACCCTCGGCCGCCGCCGGTTCCTGGGTGTGCTCTTCAACGCCCATGTGGGCCTCCCCCGTTGAGAATCGCGTACGCGCGGCGCGTACGACGCGCAGGCTAGCAAGCGCCGTGCTTCTCGCACGCACCATCGACTAGGCTCCGTGCGTCGCATGCGCACGAACACACGGGGGTGGGCGATGCCGCCGCTGCGAGAGCCCGGAGCGCATCCGGAAGCGGAGTTTCCGCAGTACGCCGGCGCCTACCGCCTCGAAGCCTGTCTCGGCTCGGGCGGCATGGGGGTCGTGCATCTGGCGCGCTCGGCCTCGGGGATGCAGCTCGCGGTGAAGGTCGTGCACGCACCGTACGCGGCGGATCCCGAGTTCAGGGCGCGGTTCCGGCAGGAAGTGGCGGCCGCGCGGCGGGTGAGCGGGGCGTTCACCGCGCCCGTCGTCGACGCCGATCCGGAGGCCGGCCGGCCCTGGATGGCCACTCTCTACGTTCCCGGGCCCACGCTCGCCGAGCAGGTGAAGCGGAACGGCCCGATGGCCCCCGCCGAGCTGCGCAGGCTGACCGCCGGGCTGGCCGAGGCGCTGCGGGACATCCATCGGGCGGGCGTGATCCACCGCGACCTCAAGCCGAGCAACGTGCTGCTGACCGACGGGGGCCCCAAGGTCATCGACTTCGGGATCTCCCGCCCGTACGACAGTGATCTGCGCACCGAGACCGGCAAGCTGATCGGCTCGCCGCCCTATATGGCTCCCGAGCAGTTCCAGCGGCCGCGCGAGGTGGGGCCGCCGGTCGACGTGTTCGCGCTGGGGGCCGTGATCGTCCACGCGGCGACGGGCCGGGGTCCGTTCGACTCGGACAGCCCGTACATCGTGGCGTACCAGGTGGTGCACGATCAGCCGGATCTGGGCGGAGTGCCGGAGGACCTCGCCCCGTTGGTCGCCCGGTGCCTGGCGAAGGACCCGGACGACCGGCCGACGCCGGACGAGGTGATGGCGGCGCTGCTGCCCCCGTCGTACGAGGCCAAGGCGTTCGTACCGGCGCGGCGGCGGGCGGTGGTCGCGGCGGCGGTGCCGGACGGGGAGCGGGCCGGTTCGGAGGAGCACACGCATGTGGGGGCCGCGCCTCCGGTCCGCCGCCGGCGGCTGCCGCGGGCCCGGCTGATCGTCGCGGTGGCGGTGCTCCTGCTGGTGGCGGGTGCGGGCGCCGGGGCGTACGCCGTGTGGGGCGGCGCTGCGGAGACGGACCGGCCGGGGCCGGAAGCGGAGCCGGAAGCGGGCGGTCCGAAGGGCGGGGACGACGGGGCCGGGGGCGTCACTCCTTGGCGTACCGGACTGCGGACCGCCGGCAGCGCCACGCCCGTCTGTTCCACCGCCGGTGCGGGCGGCGCGCTCTACTGCTCGGTGGCCGGGACCGGCACGGTCAGGATCGACCCGGCGGACGGGCGGGTGCTGTGGTCGGCCCGGTCCTCCTCGACCGGGGACGCCCACGCTCCGGTGGTCTCGGGCGCGGTGGTGCTGGCCGGCGGCCCGGACGGGAAGCTGCGCGCCCTCGACCCGGTGAAGGGGACCGCCGTCCGGGACACCGCGCTGTCCGCGAGCCCCGGCGGGGCGTTCCCGGCGGGCGACACCCTGCTGGCCGTCGCGGAGGACGGCACGGTGACGGCGCTGGACGGGGCGAGCGGGACGGACCGCTGGCAGAAGCCGCTGGCGCGGCACACGCGGCCCGACTTCGCGCTGTACGACGGGGCGTCCGGGCTCGCCTACGCCTTCGAGCACGCGCCCTCCGGCGCCTCCACCCTCGTCACGGCGGTGGACGCTGTCAGTGGCCAGGCGGCCTGGCAGCGGCGGCTGGACGGGGTGCTCACCCCGGTCGGCACCGCGGGGGCCGGGGAGCTGGTACTGACGGCGATGGACGAGAACTCGGACACCGCCGAGCTCGTCCGGTACGCGCCCGGGTCCGGCGCGGCCGACCGTATCGCGCTGCCTTTCACGCTGGACGGGCCGCAGGTGGCGATGGCTGGGGATGTCGCGTACCTGCTGGCGCGGGGCGGATCGCTGCTGGCCGTCGACACCGCGGCGAGCGGTGCGGAGGCGGAGCTGTGGCGGCTGGAGACGGGGGTCGGGCGGGCTTCCGCCCCGGTGCTCGGGGAGGGCGGCCACCTGTACTTCTCCGCCGCGGACGGGCGGCTGCTGGCCGTCGACACGGGCCGGGGGGCGCTGGTGGGGCAGACCCGGGCCCGGTTGAGCGGGGGGAAGCTGACGTACGCGTCCGATCTGCCCGCGCCGGTGGTGGCGGGGCGGGCGGTGGTGGGGACGGCTCCGGACGGGTCGGTGTTCGCGGTGGACGGGGCGGATCCGGGCGGCTGGTGAGGGCCGCCCGGGTCCGGGTCCGGCACCGGGTTCCCGGGGCCCCGCGCCGGACCCCGCTCCTCCATCGCCGGAGGGGCTGACAGGGGTCACCCGGAGCCACCGGGGGGACCCGGAGGCGGCTCCGGGTGCGGAGGTGCCCGGTGCCCCCCGGGAAGGTACCCGGAGCCGCCCCGGGAAGGCCCGCCGAGCCGGTGGGGTGGAAGGTCAGCCGAGCTTGGAGATGTCGCGGACCGCGCCGCGGTCGGCGCTCGTCGCCATCGCGGCGTAGGCGCGCAGCGCGGCCGAGACCTTGCGCTCGCGGTTCTTCGGCGCGTACACCCCGTTCAACGCCTCGCGGCGGGTGGCCAGCTCGGCGTCGTCGACGAGCAGCTCGATGGAGCGGTTCGGGATGTCGATGCGGATCCGGTCACCGTCCTCGACCAGCGCGATGGTGCCGCCGGAGGCCGCCTCGGGCGAGGCGTGGCCGATGGAGAGGCCCGACGTACCGCCGGAGAAGCGGCCGTCGGTGACCAGCGCGCAGACCTTGCCCAGGCCCCGGCCCTTGAGGAAGGAGGTGGGGTAGAGCATCTCCTGCATGCCGGGGCCGCCGCGCGGGCCCTCGTACCGGATGACGACGACGTCGCCCGGCTCGATCTCCTTGCGGAGGATCTTGTCGACGGCCTCGTCCTGCGACTCGCAGACGACGGCCGGGCCCTCGAAGGTCCAGATCGACTCGTCGACGCCGGCCGTCTTCACGACACAGCCGTCCACCGCGAGGTTGCCCTTGAGGACGGCGAGGCCGCCGTCCTTGGAGTAGGCGTGCTCGACGTCGCGGATGCAGCCGCCCGCCGCGTCCAGGTCGAGGGTGTCCCACCGCTCCGACTGCGAGAAGGCGGTCGCGGAGCGGACGCAGCCGGGGGCGGCGTGCCACATCTCGACGGCCTCGGGGGACGGGGAGCCGCCGCGCACGTCCCAGTTCTTCAGCCACTCGGCGAGGGTGTCGGAGTGCACCGAGTGGACGTCCTCGTTGAGCAGACCGCCGCGGTGCAGCTCGCCGAGGAGGGCGGGGATGCCGCCGGCCCGGTGGACGTCCTCCATGTAGTACGTGCCGCCGGGGGCGACGTTGGGGGCGACCTTGGCGAGGCACGGCACGCGGCGCGAGACCTCGTTGATGTCGTCGAGGTCGTACGCCAGCTGCGCCTCCTCGGCGGCGGCCAGCAGGTGCAGGATCGTGTTGGTGGAGCCGCCCATGGCGATGTCCAGCGCCATCGCGTTGTCGAACGCGGCGCGGGTGCCGATGGCGCGCGGCAGGACCGTCTCGTCGTCCTGCTCGTAGTAGCGCTTGGTGATCTCGACGACCGTGCGGCCGGCCTCCTCGTACAGCGCCTTGCGGGCGGTGTGCGTGGCGAGGACGGAGCCGTTGCCGGGGAGGGAGAGGCCGAGGACCTCGGTCAGGCAGTTCATCGAGTTGGCGGTGAACATGCCGGAACAGCTGCCGCAGGTGGGGCAGGCGTTCTCCTCGATACGCAGGATGTCCTCGTCGGAGATGGACTCGTCGACCGCGTCGCTGATCGCGTTGACCAGGTCGAGTTTTCGCACGGTGCCGTCGACGAGGGTGGCCTTGCCGGCCTCCATCGGGCCGCCGGAGACGAAGACGGTCGGGATGTTGAGGCGCATGGCGGCCATCAGCATGCCCGGGGTGATCTTGTCGCAGTTGGAGATGCAGATCAGCGCGTCCGCGCAGTGCGCCTCGACCATGTACTCGACGGAGTCGGCGATCAGGTCGCGGGAGGGCAGGCTGTAGAGCATGCCGCCGTGGCCCATCGCGATGCCGTCGTCCACGGCGATGGTGTTGAACTCGCGCGGGACCGCGCCCGCCGCCTGGATCGCCTCGGAGACGATCCGGCCGACCGGGGCGAGGTGGGTGTGGCCGGGGACGAACTCGGTGAACGAGTTGGCGACCGCGATGATCGGCTTGCCGATGTCCGCGCTCGCTACGCCCGACGCGCGCATAAGGGCGCGCGCGCCCGCCATGTTGCGTCCGTGGGTGACCGTGCGGGACCTCAGCTGGGGCATCGTCGCTCGCTCCTTCGGCAGGGGGTACTGCCTCCGACAGTTAGGAAAAGACTGTCTTCGAGCGTACGCCCCGGATCCAAGATCTGGACAGGCCGTCCGGAATGCGGGACGTGGTGGTCGGTGGGTGGTCATCCCCCGCCGGTGAGCGCTCGGGCCCGGGCCCGCTTCAGCCCTCGCCCAAGTATCTCTGGAGCGTGGGGGCGACCATCGCCACGATGTCCTCCGGGTCGGCGGAGGCGAGCGGCTCGGCGCGGACCACGTACCGGAGCATCGCGATGCCGAGCATGTGCGAGGCGGCCAATTCGGCGCGGAAGGTGGGGTCCGGCACGTCCAGCTCGGCCGCGACCCGTTCCAGCAGCCGCCGCAGCACGAAGTCACGCAGGACGTTCGCCGCGGCCTCGTGGGTGACCGCCGAGCGCAGGATCGCCAGGAGGGGCGTACGGGTGCCCGGGTCCTCCCACACGGAGAGGAAGAACCGCGCCAGCCGCTCCCCCATGCTCTCCGGCGGGCCGCCGAGCACGGCGGGCAGGACCAGGGCGGGCTCGAAGGTGACCTCGATGGCGGCGGCGAAGACCTCGTCCTTCGTACCGAAGTAGTGGTGGACGAGGGCCGCGTCGACCCCGGCGGCCTTGGCGATGCCCCGGATCGACGTCTTGTCGTAGCCGCGCTCCGCGAACTCCGTGCGGGCCGCCTCCAGGATGCGCGTACGGGCGTCGGGGCCTTCGGCGGCGGCCTTGCGGGAGGGGCGGCCCCGGCGACGCGGGGCGGGAGCGTCCTCGGTCACGGGCGGTGGATCGGGCTCCCCGGCCACGGGCCGCCGGTCGGGCTCCTCGGTCACGGGCGGTGGATCTTCGCGGACGGGTCGGCGGCGACGGAGGCGGTGGCCAGGTGGAGGCGGGTGAAG
This sequence comes from Streptomyces sp. NPDC058576, assembly GCF_042718715.1. Lineage (NCBI taxonomy): Bacteria > Bacillati > Actinomycetota > Actinomycetes > Kitasatosporales > Streptomycetaceae > Streptomyces > Streptomyces sp. NPDC058576. The sequence continues at coordinate 9,262 of NZ_JBHXPF010000034.1, forward strand.
GCCAGCGCCTCGGCGAGGTCGGCCTCACGTTCGGCGGAGGACATCGCGCGACGGGTGTTGACCTCGATGACGACATGGCCGTCGAACGACGTACGGGCCAGGCGCTCCAGCAGCTCCGCGCACGGCTGGTCGCCCCGGCCGGGCACCAGGTGCTCGTCCTTGGCCGAGCCCTTGCCGTCGGCGAGGTGGACGTGGGCGAGCCGGTCGCCCATCCGGTCCACCATGGTGAGCGCCTCGGTGCGGGCGGTCGCGGTGTGCGAGAGGTCGACCGTGAAGTGCCGGTAGTCGTCGTTGGTGACGTCCCAGTCGGGGGCGTACGCGAGCATCTCGCGGTCCCGGTAGCGCCAGGGGTACATGTTCTCGACGGCGAACCGGACGTCCGTCTCGTCCGCCATCCGCCAGATCCCGGTCACGAAGTCCTTGGCGTAGTTGCGCTGCCACCGGAACGGGGGGTGCACCACGACGGTGGAGGCGCCGAGCTTCTCGGCGGCGGCCTTCGCCCGCTGGAGCTTGATCCACGGGTCGGTGGACCAGACGCGCTGGGTGATCAGGAGGCAGGGGGCGTGCACCGCGAGGATCGGAACCCGGTGGTGGTCGGAGAGCCGGCGCAGGGCCTCGATGTCCTGGCTGACGGGGTCGGTCCAGACCATGACCTCGACGCCGTCGTACCCCAGGCGCGCGGCGATCTCGAAGGCCGTCGCGGTGGACTCGGGGTAGACCGAGGCCGTTGACAGGGCGACCTTCGCATCGGGGATGCGCACCACTGGTTCTGCCACCTGGACAGCGTACGGGCAGTGATGCGCCACTCCGAGAGGTCCTGGCCGAAAGTGATCAGGGCCATGGGCCCGTGACCGAACGTCACCGGCGCGGCGCTTCCCGTGCCGCCGAGCGGCGGGCACCGGCGTCGCATCCCGTCCGCCGGAGGCCGGCCGCGGGAACCGCGTCCCGGTCCGCCGCAGGTCGGGCACGGGCAGTGCGGCCCGGTCCGCCGGAGGTCGGCGGTCGCCGTGCACCCGTCCGCCGTACGTCAGCCGGGCAGGGCGGCCTGTTTCGCCGGGAGGTGGTCCAGGCGGCGCAGGATGACGCCCTCGCGCAGGGCCCAGGGACAGATCTCCAGCTCCCCGACGCCGAACAGGTCCATCGCGCCCTCGGCCACGAGCGCCCCGGCGAGCAGTTGCGCGGCCCGGCCCTCGGAGACTCCGGGGAGCCTGCCGCGCTCCTCGACGGTCATCGCCGCCAGCTTGGGGACCCAGTCCTCCAGCGCCTTGCGGGTCAGCGAGCGCTGGACGTACAGGCCCTCGGTGGAGCGGGCGGCTCCGGCGATCCGGGCGAGCTGCTTGAAGGTCTTGGAGGTGGCGACGACGTGGTCGGGGCGGCCGGCCCGGCTGAACTCGCCCACCGTCCGCGCGATGCTGGCCCGTACGTGCCGGCGCAACGCCCTGACCTGCTCCGGGTCGGCCGGGTCGTCCGGCAGCCAGGTGCCGGTGAGGCGGCCCGCGCCGAGCGGCAGGGAGACGGCGGTGTCGGGCTCCTCGTCGATGCCGAAGGCGATCTCCAGGGAGCCGCCGCCGATGTCCAGGACGAGCAGCTTCCCCGCCGACCAGCCGAACCAGCGGCGGGCGGCCAGGAAGGTCAGCCGGGCCTCCTCCTCGCCGCTGAGGACGGCGAGGTCCACGCCGGTCTCCATCCGCACGCGCTCCAGCACCTGGTCCGCGTTGGTCGCCTCGCGCACCGCGGAGGTGGCGAAGGCCAGCACGTCCTCGCACCCCTTGTCCTCGGCGGCCTGGACCGCCCCGGCGATCGTCGCGACGAGCCGGTCCACGCCGAGCGGGCCGATCGCTCCGGTCCCGTCGAGGAGTTCGGCGAGCCGGAGCTCGGCCTTGTGCGAGTGCGCGGGCAGCGGGCGGGCGCCGGGGTGGGCGTCTACCACCAGCAGATGAACCGTGTTCGATCCCACGTCGAGGACTCCGAGTCTCATACGGGAACGCTACTGCGCCATCGGACTTACTCTGGGCGCGTGCCAAAGACGAAAAAGGCTAAGCAGGACAAAGCCACGAAGAAGCCGAAGTCGAACAAGCAGGCGTCACAGCCGGAGGCGAACGGACCGGACCCGTCCGACGAGAAGGGCATCGACTTCGCGCGGGCCTGGGTGGAGTTCCCCGACCCGGCCGACGACGAACAGGTCTTCCGCTGCGATCTCACCTGGCTGACCTCCCGCTGGACCTGCATCTTCGGCAGCGGCTGCCAGGGCATCCAGGCGGGCCGCGCCGACGACGGCTGCTGCACGCTGGGCGCCCACTTCTCCGACGAGGACGACGAGAAGCGGGTCGCCGAGAACGTGGCACGGCTCACCCCCGAGCTGTGGCAGTTCCACGACGTCGGCACGGAGACGGGCTGGGTCGGCGTCGACGAGGACGGCGAGCGGCAGACGCGCCGCTGGGAGGGCTCCTGCATCTTCCAGAACCGTCCGGGATTCGCCGCCGGGGCGGGCTGCTCGCTGCACATCCTGGCGCTGCGGGAGGGCAAGGAGCCCCTGGAGACCAAGCCGGACGTGTGCTGGCAGCTGCCGGTGCGACGGACGTACGACTGGATCGACCGGCCCGACGACACCCGGGTGCTCCAGGTGACGATCGGGGAGTACGACCGCCGGGGCTGGGGTCCGGGCGGCCACGACCTGCACTGGTGGTGCACCTCGGCCACCTCGGCGCACGGGGCCGGTGACCCGGTGTACGTGTCCTACCGCCCGGAGCTGATCGAGCTGATGGGCAAGGAGGGCTACGACCGGCTGGTCGAGCTGTGCGAGGAGCGGCTGTCCTCGCTGCTGCCGATGGCCCCGCACCCGGCGGACCCGCCGCTTCCCGCGCCTTCGAAGAAGCGCTGAGACCGGCCCCGGCGGGCCCGGTCGTCCTGCTCAGCCCGTCGGGGCCGGGTCGGTGGGGTCCGTCGGCGCCGGGTCGGTCGGGTCGGTCGGGTCCGGCGTCGGTTCGGGCGGGTCCGTGGGGTCGGGCGGATCGGTCGGGTCCGGCGGGTCCGTGGGGTCGGTCGGGCCCGGTCCCGGGTCGGTGGGACCGGGGTCGGTCGGGCCCGGGTCGGTGGGGCCGGGATCCGTCGGGCCCGGATCGGTCGGCCCGGGGTCCGTGGTGCCCGGGTCCGTGGGGCGGGGCGAGCCCGTTCCGGGGCGGGTGGGGCGCGGGCCGCCCGTCGTCGGGGCGGTGCCCCCGTGACCGTCGATGAGTACGGCGGAACCCGAGGGGGTCAGCGAGACCCTGGCCCGCCACGGCCCGGCCGGCTGCGCGTCCCGGATCACCGAGACCGCGATCGTGGTGGACTGCCCGGCCGCGAGCGTCCCCGACGTGACGCTGAGGCGCAGCCACGAGGCGTCCGTCGCCGCCGACCAGCTGACCGGCCCCCGTCCGGAGGCGGTCAGCGTGATCGTCGTGACGGCCCCGGAGGTGCGGGCCGTCACCGCCAGCCGGGCGTCGCCCTGGTGCGCGCCCCCGGTGCTGACGACCGCGGCGGTGACGTCCTGGACGCGGGCGCCGAAGCGGTCGCCGGGGCGGCCGTTGCCGGTGTTCTCGGGGTCGTACGGGTCGCCGCTCATGCCGCCGGCGCCGTCCACCTCCGTGGCGGTGACCGAGCCGCCGTCGTGGCCCTCGCCGGTCTGCGGCGCTCCCCGGTAAGCGGCCCACAGGGCGATCACCGGGGCCGCGACCACCGTCGCGACGACCGTGGTCGTCACGACCCGGGCGCGCAGCCGGTCCCGGCGGGCGGCCTGGTCCTTGGGGTCGAGCGGATACCCGGCCCGGTCGAAGCGGGGGCCCGCCGAGCGGGAGCGGTGGGCCTGGGTCATGGCGACGTACACGGAGGGGCGGGGGGCCTCCACGACGGGCAGGGCGGCGACCGGGGCCAAGGCCGCTCCGGGCCAGGGTCCGGCGGCATCCGCCCGCTCGGCGGCACGACGGCAGCGGGGGCAGTCGTCGACGTGCCGGACGAGCTCGCGGCGCAGGGCGGCGGAGAGCAGCACCTGGTGGTCACCGGTGAGCCGGGCGACGGTGGGGCAGTCACCGGCCTCGACGACGGCGAGGGCCGCGCGGGTGCGCTCCACCTCGCAGGCCGCGGCGGCCAGCAGCTCCCGGGCGGTGGCCGTCTCCAGTCCGAGCACGGCGGCGACGGCGCGCGGGGTGAGCCGGTGACGTACGGCCAGTTCGAGGGCTTCGCGCTGCTCCGGGGTGGTGCCCGCGGCCTCGGGCCAGGCGAGCGTGGCGAGCTCCCGGCGGCGGGCCTCGGCGGCCGGTGACTCGGCGGGGGCGGGCGTGGCGGCCTCCTCGGGGGTGGCGGACGAGGTCCACGCGGGGGCGGCCGGCGAGGTGTGCTCCGGGGTGCGCCGGGCGCTGTGCGCCCCCTTGCCGGTCTCGGGAGCCTTGGCCGTACCGGCTTCGGGTGCCTTGGCCGTACGGCTCTCGGAGGCCTTGGCCGTACGGGGCGGCTTGACGGTCCCCGAGGGCCGGCGGTGGGCCTGGCGGCCGCGTCTGCGCTCGGTGAGCGCCCGCAGGCACGTCCACCGGGCCAGTGCGTACAGCCAGGATTTACGTTCCTCCTCGGCCGTGGGGCACCGGGAGTCCTGCCGGTCCGCGATGGCCAGGACGGCGCCGAGCGCTTCGGTGGCCGCGTCGTGATCGCAGAGCACGGAGAGGCAGTACGTGAAGAGTCCGTCGAGATACGGCTCGTAACGTGCGGGCGGTCGCTGTGCCGGGGCGTCGGGTCCTCGGCGGTGCGCCCGGTGTGCGCCGGTGGTGTGCGTCGGGGTCTCCAGCCTGCTGCTCGTCACCCGGCGACCGTAGGCAACGGAGCGCATGCCTCAAGTACCCCTTGAGCACATTTAATCCTTACGAGTGAATGTATCCCTCGAAAGAGTCGTGAAAACGGACAGAGATCACGGATTCATCCCGTAGCGCTCCGGAGTGCTTCCGTGCGCCCTGCGCGCGCAGCGGCGGCGCACGCCGACCGCCCGGGCGGCGTTGTCGTACCCCACCTATACGGTGACGCCATGGCTGCCCGTACGAAATCCGCGAAGGACCGGCCGTCCTACCGCTGCACCGAATGCGGCTGGACCACCGCCAAATGGCTCGGCCGTTGCCCCGAGTGCCAGGCGTGGGGGACGGTCGAGGAGTTCGGCGGCGCCCCCGCCGTGCGCACCACCGCGGCGGGCCGGGTCTCCACGGCCGCGCTGCCGATCGGCCAGGTCGACAGCCGGCAGGCCACCGCCCGCTCGACCGGCGTCGGTGAGCTGGACCGGGTGCTCGGCGGCGGGCTGGTGCCGGGCGCGGTCGTGCTGCTGGCGGGCGAGCCGGGCGTCGGCAAGTCGACGCTGCTGCTGGACGTGGCGGCCAAGGCGGCGAGCGACGACCACCGCACGCTCTATGTGACCGCCGAGGAGTCCGCGAGTCAGGTCCGGATGCGGGCCGACCGGATCCGGGCGATCAACGACCACCTCTACCTCGCGGCGGAGACCGACCTGTCCGCGGTGCTCGGGCATCTGGACGCGGTGAAGCCGTCCCTGCTCGTCCTGGACTCGGTGCAGACGGTGGCCTCGCCCGAGATCGACGGCGCGCCCGGCGGGATGGCCCAGGTCCGGGAGGTCGCCGGAGCGCTGATCCGGGCCTCCAAGGAGCGCGGGATGGCCACGCTGCTGGTCGGCCACGTCACCAAGGACGGCGCGATCGCCGGGCCCCGGCTGCTGGAGCACCTGGTGGACGTGGTGCTGTCCTTCGAGGGCGACCGCCACGCCCGGCTGCGGCTGGTGCGCGGCGTCAAGAACCGTTACGGGGCGACCGACGAGGTCGGCTGCTTCGAGCTGCACGACGAGGGCATCACGGGCCTCGCCGACCCCTCGGGCCTGTTCCTGACCCGTCGCGACGTGGCCGTGCCGGGCACCTGCCTCACCGTGACGCTGGAGGGCAAGCGGCCCCTGGTCGCCGAGGTGCAGGCGCTCACCGTCGACTCGCAGATCCCCTCGCCCCGGCGCACGACCTCCGGTCTGGAGACCTCCCGGGTCTCGATGATGCTCGCCGTGCTGGAGCAGCGCGGCCGGATCACCGCGCTCGGGAAGCGGGACATCTACAGCGCGACGGTGGGCGGCGTGAAGCTCACCGAGCCCGCCGCGGACCTGGCGATCGCGCTCGCGCTGGCCAGCGCGGCCAGCGACACCCCGCTCCCGAAGAACCTGGTCGCGATCGGTGAGGTGGGGCTCGCGGGCGAGGTCAGAAGGGTCACCGGGGTGCAGCGGAGGCTGGCCGAGGCGCATCGCCTGGGCTTCACCCACGCCCTGGTCCCGACCGATCCGGGCAAGGTCCCGGCCGGTATGAAGGTCACGGAAGTCGCCGACATGGGCGACGCTCTGCGGGTCCTCCCGCGCCGGTCTCGTCAAGAGGCGCCGCAGCCTCGTCAGGAAGACAACGCGCGCCGGTAGACTTTGCCCTGGTCTCGCCCGCCCGTGGACACGGCATGGGGGACGCAAGGGCACCGCAAACCTGTGACCGGAGGAGTGCAGTGGCAGCCAACGACCGGGCGACGACGCCCGGAAAGTCCGGCCAAGGCACCGGTAACGAGGCGCTGATGCGCGCCTCGCTGAGCGCGGTCGCGCCCGGAATGGCCCTGCGGGACGGCCTGGAGCGCATTCTCCGCGGCAATACCGGTGGCCTGATCGTGCTGGGCATGGACAAGACCGTCGAGTCGATGTGCACCGGCGGATTCGTGCTGGACGTGGAGTTCACGGCGACGCGCCTGCGGGAGCTGTGCAAGCTCGACGGGGCGCTGATCCTGGACAAGGACATGACCAAGATCCTGCGGGCCGGCGTGCAGCTGGTCCCGGACGCCTCGATCCACACGGAGGAGACGGGCACCCGTCACCGCACGGCGGACCGGGTCTCCAAGGCGTGCGGCTTCCCCGTCGTCTCGGTCTCCCAGTCGATGCGCCTGATCGCGCTGTACGTGGACGGGGAGCGAAGGGTCCTGGAGGAGTCCTCCGCGATCCTGTCCCGGGCCAATCAGGCGCTCGCCACGCTGGAGCGGTACAAGCTGCGCCTCGACGAGGTGGCGGGCACGCTGTCCGCGCTGGAGATCGAGGACCTGGTCACCGTCCGGGACGTGACGGCGGTGGCGCAGCGGCTGGAGATGGTGCGGCGGATCGCCACGGAGATCGCGGAGTACGTGGTCGAGCTCGGCACCGACGGACGGCTGCTCTCCCTCCAGCTGGACGAGCTGATCGCCGGGGTGGAGCCGGAGCGGGAGCTGGTGGTCCGGGACTACGTCCCCGAGCCGACGGCGAAACGGTCGCGCACGGTGGCCGAGGCGCTGACGGAGCTGGACGCGCTGAGCCACACGGAGCTGCTGGAGCTGCCGGTGGTGGCGCGGGCGCTGGGCTACAGCGGCTCGCCGGAGACGCTGGACTCGGCGGTCTCCCCGCGCGGCTTCCGGCTGCTGGCGAAGGTGCCGCGGCTGCCGGGGGCGATCATCGAGCGGCTGGTGGAGCACTTCGGGGGGCTGCAGAAGCTGCTCGCGGCGAGCGTGGACGATCTCCAGACGGTGGACGGCGTGGGCGAGGCCCGGGCCCGCAGCGTCCGCGAGGGGCTTTCGCGGTTGGCGGAGTCGTCGATCCTGGAACGGTACGTCTGAGGTCGGTCCGCGTCTTTTGAGCCCGTCCGGCGACCACCACAGCCCGTCCGGCGACCACCACAGCCCGTCCGGCGACCACCCAGCCCGTCCGGCGTTTGAGGACGGAACCCTCGGGCCGGGGCGGGCTCTGCTCTTACGGGCTGGCCCGGACACGTAGATGCCACGCCCGTCCGCGTGAACGGTTCCGTCCTCAAGCGCCGGACAGGCTGGGTTTTCGGGCCCACCCGACCCCTTGAGCGCATCGCCCGTCCGCGTGAACGGTTCCGTCCTCAAGCGCCGGACGGGCTGGAGATGCCCGGCCCGCGAGCGCATCGCCCGTCCGCGTCGACGGTTCCGTCCTCAAGCGCCGGACGGGCTGGGAGGGGTCAGTCCTTCGCCAGGACGAACGAGGCTCGCTGGATCGGTTCGCCGGGGGCCTTCGCCTCCAGGAGGTACGTTCCCGGGCCGGCCTTGCCCGCCGGCGGAGTCGCACAGCCCGGCGCGGACTGGGTGCGGTTCCAGTCCACCGCGTGGACCACCGTCGCGCCCGCCGGGACCTTCAGGAACAGCGGGCCGGCCGCGGCGGGGCAGTCCTTCGAGGACCAGATCGGATCGTCGTCCTCGCCCCCGGCCTCGGTGACCGTGAGGACCGCGTTCTTCGGCCCGAAGTCGGCCTTGCACGTGGCCGACGACGAGTTCTTCGCGACCAGTTCGAACTTCGGCTTGTCGTCGGGGCCGTAGCTGACCTTCGTCCGCAGGCTCAACTGCACGGCCGCGGGCTTGCACTCGGGGAGCGGGGAGCCCGCCGGGACCTGCTGGCCCGCCGTGCCGCCGCCGCCCGATCCGGCGGTACCCGCACCGGAGGAGTCCGCACCGCCCGTGTCCGTACCGACTGTTGACGCCCCGTCGGACGAACCGCCGTCGCTCTCGCCACCGGAGGACTCGCCGGCGCCGCCCGAGCCGCCGGAGCCGCCCTCGTCGTCCGACTCGTCGCGGCCGCCCGGCTGTTGGCTGATCGCGGGTCCGGAGCTGCCCGGCCCGGGGGTGATCGACTCGACCGGGTCGGAGCCGCCCCGCTTGCCGTCGTCGCGGCTTCCCCCACCGCCTCCGGACGTCACGGCCCAGGCGATCAACACGGCGAGCAGCGCAACCAGAAGTCCCGCTACCGCCCTTCGTCGCCAGTAGATGCTGGAGGGAAGCGGACCGACCGGATTGCGCATAGATCCCACGGCCCGAACTCTACGAGAGATCCGGGCCGACTCCGGCCTCACCCGCCGCTCCGCTCACAAGTTTTGCCGATCATCATCACGGGAGGGGCGTCGCGAGCCGGTCACAGGGGACAGAACGGGTGGCGTTGTCACCTCCTGGGCCGCCGCGCGGGCCGACACCCCCGCTCCCGTGACGCCCGCCCCGCCTTCCGTGCCAGGATCGTCAGTGCCATGACTGCCATGACTTCGACTTCACCCCAGACGCCCCCCGCCGCCGCCTCCCTCCACACCCCCGTCATCGGGTGGTTCGAGCAGCATGCCCGCGATCTGCCCTGGCGCCGCCCCGAAGCGGGCGCCTGGGGCGTGATGGTCAGCGAGTTCATGCTGCAGCAGACCCCGGTGAGCCGGGTCCTCCCGGTGTACGAGCAGTGGCTCGCCCGCTGGCCCCGCCCCGCCGACCTGGCCGCCGAGGCGCCCGGTGAGGCGGTCCGCGCCTGGGGCCGGCTCGGTTACCCGCGCCGTGCGCTGCGGCTGCACGGGGCCGCGCAGGCGATAACGGAACGGCACGGCGGCGATGTGCCGAGCGAGCACGCCCAGCTGCTGGCGCTGCCCGGGATCGGCGAGTACACGGCGGCGGCCGTGGCCTCGTTCGCGTACGGACAGCGGCACGCGGTGCTCGACACGAACGTCCGCCGGGTGTTCGCCCGCGCCGCGACCGGGGTCCAGTACCCGCCGAACGCGACGACGGCCGCCGAGCGCAAGCTCGCGCGGGCGCTGCTGCCCGAGGAGGACGAGCGGGCGGCGCGCTGGGCGGCGGCCACCATGGAGCTGGGCGCCCTCGTGTGCACCGCGCGCAACGAGGACTGCGACCGGTGCCCGATCGCCTCGCGGTGTGCCTGGCGGCTGGCCGGGAAGCCCGCGCACCAGGGACCGCCGCGCAAGGGGCAGACGTACGCCGGTACCGACCGCCAGGTGCGCGGGCGGCTGCTGGCGGTGTTGCGGGACGCGGTGAACCCCGTCACCCAGGCGGCGCTGGACGCGGTGTGGGAGGAGCCGGTGCAGCGGGCCCGTGCGCTGGACGGGCTGGTGGCCGACGGTCTCGTCGAGCCGCTGGCCGACGGCCGGTACCGGCTGCCGCTGACCTGATCCCCCACATCCCCGGAGCACTGGTCCCCCGCACCGCCGGAGCCCCGGCGGTGCGCTGTTACACAACCGATGGACAGCCGTGCACCGGCCTACGGCTGCTCCGCACACCGCCGTGACAACGCCTCCGTAGCGTCTTCGACAGCAGGACGGCCGGACCGCGGAACACCCGCGGCCCGGCGGTACACGGGGATGTTCGGGGACGGAGGCGGTTGTCATGGCGCAGGGCGAGGTGCTCGCGTTCGAGGACTACGTACGCACACGGCAGGACGCGCTGCTGCGCAGTGCACGTCGTCTGGTCCCGGACCCGGTGGATGCCCAGGATCTGCTGCAGACCGCCCTGGTGCGCACGTACGGCCGCTGGGACGGCATCGCCGACAAGTCCCTGGCCGACGCCTATCTGCGCCGCGTCATGATCAACACCCGTACGGAGTGGTGGCGGGCGCGCAAGCTCGAAGAGGTCCCGACCGAGCAGCTGCCCGACGCGAGCGTCGACGACGGCAGCGAGCAGCGCGCCGACCGCGCCCTCCTCATGGACATCCTCGGGATTCTGGCTCCGAAGCAGCGCAGCGTCGTCGTGCTGCGACACTGGGAGCAGATGAGCACGGAGGAGACGGCCGCGGCGCTCGGCATGTCGGCCGGTACGGTCAAGAGCACGCTGCACCGGGCCTTGGCGCGACTGCGCCAGGAGCTGGAGAGCCGAGAGCTGGACAGTCGCGAGGCGGTCGCCCGGGAGACCGGGAGCCACCGGAGCGCGGCACCGGTCACCTCCGCGCGTGTCCCCGCCCAGCGGTCGCCGCTCACATCGGTGCCGGGGGCGAGGGCGCACACACCGGCGCAGCGCAACGGGCGTCACGACGAGCGGGGGATGGAGCGGTGCGCGGCCTGAGCGGCAGCAGCGGCGGCGGGGGCGGCGGCTTCGGGGGCGACGTCCCGGGCGGCCCTTCCGGGAGCGGCTCGTCCTTGAGCGGTCCAGGTGGCTCGGACGACGGCGAGGGCCCGGCCAGATCGGGCCGAAGGCGCGGCTTCCGGAGCGGTATGGCGGCGAGTGGCACGGCCTTGGCCGGACTCGTCGCCTTCGGGCTGTTCGGCGTCGGCTGCTCGACGGGCGGCACCGGCACCCGCGACGAGGGTCCCGCCGGCAGTCAGCCGGTCGCCCAGATCACCCCGCAGCCCCGCCCCTCCGGCACGACCCCGCCCGTCCGGCGGGTCGACGCCGTGCGGCTCCTCAAGGGCGATCCCAAGGTGGGGGGCCAGGTCAGGGACGGGCTCAAGCCCTGCGCGGGCGAGGCCTACCCGGTCGACACCTCCTACGGGTCGATGACCGGCGGCCGGTCCGCCGACGTGGTCGTCAACGTGATGAGCTGCGCCGACTCGGTGGGCGTCGGAACGTATGTGTACCGGGCGGACGACGACGGCTCGTACAAGAACGTCTTCGCGGCCGAGGTGCCCGCCGTCTACGGAACGATCGACCGGGGCGACCTGGTGGTGACGACCCAGGTCTACGGGTCGAAGGATCCGCTGGCGTACCCGTCCGGCTCGGAAGTGGTCACCTACCGTTGGGCGAGCGACCGCTTCACCGAGCACGACCGGGTGCACAACGACTTCAGCCGTGCCGTCGAGGGCACGGACGGCGACCTGCCGGTGCAGTCGGAGCCGGAGGAGCCGGCGCCGGCGGACGAGCCGGCGGAGCCGGACAGGAATTGACGCCGGCGGGGAACCGACGCCGGGCAGGAGCGTAGTCGTGCCGGTGGTACCGGGCGGGAACGGAAAGCGAGAAGCAGTCCCATGGCCGAGACCCACGTCCTCTTCGTCGAGGACGACGACGTCATCCGCGAGGCCACTCAGCTCGCCCTGGAGCGGGTCGGCTTCACGGTCACCGCGATGCCCGACGGGCTCTCCGGTCTGGAGGCGTTCCGCGCCGACCGGCCGGACATCGCCCTGCTCGACGTGATGGTGCCGGGCCTGGACGGGGTGAGCCTGTGCCGCCGTATCCGGGACGAGTCGACCGTACCGGTGATCATGCTCTCCGCGCGGGCCGACTCGATCGACGTGGTGCTCGGGCTGGAGGCCGGAGCCGACGACTACGTCACCAAGCCCTTCGACGGGGCGGTCCTGGTCGCCCGCATCCGGGCGGTGCTGCGCCGCTTCGGCCACGCGGCCGGGCCGGACGGCGCCGGCCAGGGCGGTACGGAGGGGGACGGGGAGGCGCTCGGCGGGGTGCTGGTCTTCGGTGACCTGGAGGTCGACACGGACGGCATGGAGGTGCGGCGCGCGGGTGAGCAGGTGGCGCTGACGCCCACCGAGATGCGACTGCTGCTGGAGTTCTCGTCCGCGCCGGGCACGGTCCTGTCCCGCGACAGGCTCCTGGAGCGGGTCTGGGACTACGGCTGGGGCGGTGACACCCGGGTCGTGGACGTCCACGTCCAGCGGCTGCGCACCAAGATCGGCCAGGACCGGATCGACACGGTCCGCGGCTTCGGCTACAAGCTGCGCGGCTGATGCGGGCGTGAAGCGGCTGGTGGGACACGGATGAAGAAGCGTCGTGCGGGGATACGGCGGCCGGTGAGGCGCCGATGAAGCGACTCGCCCTGCGGACCGGTGTCCGCTGGAAGATCAGCATCGCCATCGCGGCGGTCGGCGCGCTCATCGCGGTGGCGCTGAGCCTCGTGGTGCACAACGCCGCCCGCGTCTCGATGATCGAGAACGCCCGCGAGGTGCAGCTGGAGCGGCTGCTGGGCGCCCAGCGCTTCTACGAGGCGACGAGCATGCAGAAGGGCGGGCCGAAGTTCGGGGCGAAGCTCAACGACCCGACGATCCCGCCGACCCTGCGCGACGAGGTCCGCAAGAACCGCCGGGCCACCCATGTGGAACAGGGGGCCGACGGGGTCCCCGAGGTCTGGGCGGCGGTGCCGCTGGCGGGCGGCGACGTGCTCTCGCTGCAGACCCGGTTCGCGGACCGTTCCGCCACGATCATGGACGACCTGGACCGGGCCCTGATCATCGGCTCGGTCTCGGTGGTCTTCGGCGGCTGCGCGCTCGGGGTGCTCATCGGCGGCCAGCTCTCGCGCCGGCTGCGCCAGGCGGCGGCCGCGGCGGTCCGGGTCGCCCAGGGGCAGACGGACGTACGGGTCGGGGAGGCCGTCGGCGGGGTCGTCCGCGACGAGACGGATGAGCTGGCGCGGGCGGTCGACGCGCTGACCGACGCGCTGAACGAGCGGATCGAGGCGGAGCGCCGGGTCACCGCGGACATCGCCCATGAGCTGCGTACCCCGGTGACCGGGCTGCTCACGGCGGCCGAGCTGCTGCCGCCGGGCCGCCCCACGGAGCTGGTACGGGACCGGGCCCAGGCGATGCGCACGCTGGTCGAGGACGTCCTGGAGGTGGCCCGCCTGGACAGTGCGTCGGAGCGGGCGGAGCTCCAGGAGCTGCCGCTCGGCGAGTTCGTCAGCCGCCGGATCGGGCTGCTGGACCCCGATGTGACCGTACGGGTGGTGCACGAGTCGTGGGTCTCCACCGATCCGCGCCGGCTGGAGCGCATCCTCGGCAATCTGCTGGGGAACGCCGCCAAGCACGGCTCCACCCCGGTGGAGGTCACGGTCGAGGGCCGGGTGGTGCGGGTCCGCGACCACGGTCCGGGCTTCCCGGAGGAGCTGCTGCGGGACGGGCCGAGCCGGTTCCGTACCGGAAGCATGGACCGGGCCGGGCACGGGCACGGTCTCGGCCTGACGATCGCGGCGGGCCAGGCGCGGGTGCTCGGGGCCCGGCTGACCTTCCGCAACGCGGCGCCCTCGGGTGCGGCGGAGGGCACGGGCGGGGCGATCGCGGTGCTGTGGCTGCCGGAGCACGCGCCGACGGTGACGGGGAGCTTCCCGGTGCTGCGGATGGCGGACCAGCGGCAGCCGTCGGACTGAGCGGCGCGCACCTGTCCGGCAGCGCGACTGACCTGCGGGCCGGCCCGGCGGTGTGCGGAAGAACGCCGACGGCGACCCCGAGGAGTGAGCCGTGAGGCTGTCCTCGACGTCGCCGTCGGTCGGGTGACCCGGGCGCACGCCCCGGGTACCGGGGTGTAACGGGTCCACTGAACTCTCTTCGGTTGTGCTGCGCGGCCGGGCGCCGGGCTCCGGCTGACGCCGGGGGTCGGTGCCGTCGGGCCGCGCGGTTACGCCGGCCGGATCAGATGGAGACGTGCACCGAGCGGAGGAACGCGGCCGGGTTCAGCGCCGAGCCGTAGTTCGGGCTGGTGCGGATCTCGAAGTGCAGGTGCGGGCCGCTGGAGTTTCCGGTGTTGCCGGACAGCGCGATCTTCTCGCCCGTCTTGACCTGCTCGCCGATCGTCACGTTGACCTTCGACAGGTGCGCGTACTGCGAGTACTTGCCGTTGGAGTGCTTGATCACGATGGCGTTGCCGTACGCGGGGCCGTCGCCGGCGCCGTTCGGGCCGGCCTTCACGACGGTGCCGGTGTGGGCGGCCGTGACCGGGGTGCCGATCGGCACGGCGAAGTCCTGGCCGGAGTGCTTGGCGGCCCAGCGGGCGCCACCGGTGCCGTAGCTGGCGGTCAGCTTGTACTTCTTGACCGGGGTCTTCCAGGAGGCGGCGTTCTTCTTCGCGGCCTTCTTCTTGTCCTCGGCCTTCTTCTTGGCGTCGGAGGCCTTCTTCGCGGCCGCCTTCTTGGCCGCGTCGGCCGCCTTGCCCTGCGCGGCCGCCTGTGCGGCGACGGAGTCGGCGGTCGTGCTCGCGGCGAGGGGAGCAGCGGCGGCCTCGGTGCCGCCGGAGGCGAACGCCGTTCCGGCACCCAGCACCACGGACGCCCCCAGGCCGGCGGCCAGGACGGCGCCACGGACGCGGAAGGCGGACGGGCGGATGGTATGCAGGTTCGTTGCGCGCTTCATACGAGGAAGTCCTCCGAAGGTGAGTGGACCCGGCGTGCTGTCCGGGCTTGCTCCACCTTGGTAACCCGCACCCCCGCCGGTGCTCAAACACCCCATCTACGAAGAAAAGCCGTAGGAGAGGCCAGGGGAATTGGCCGGAGTTGTCCCTCCGGAGGAGCCGTCGCAGGCCACGAAATCCTTCGCGCGAAAGGGGTTTAACGCCTGTTCCATGGGGACTTTTCCGGACATGGCACCGCGAAACGGCCGTATCGCCCAGAACATCGGAAGGGCCTGCCGAGGCCGGGCCGAAGGTCCCGCGGCCGGTCTCGGCCCCTTCTACTGGCCCGGGTAGTAGGCCTGTTTCGGCCTGTGCGCCTTGTCACCGCCGGTGGGACCTAGGTCCTTCCGATTCGGGACCTTCGGCCTGCTACTTCACTACGCTGACGGGAAAGCGGCACCGCACCCCGGGGGACCCCATGACAGCCGAGAACACCAGCGCACTGGACGGCATCGAGCTCGCGGACGCCGTCGCGTCCATCCGCAACCAGCTCATCGACGCGGCGACCCGGGCCACGGACCACCCGGTCTCCTTCGCGGTCGGCGACATCCAGATGGAGTTCACCCTCGAACTGCGCCGGGAGGCGAAGGCGGGCGGCAAGGTGAAGGCCTGGGTGGTCGAGGCGGGCGCGGACGCCGCCCGCACCAAGGGCCGCACGCACAAGGTGGCCTTCACCCTGACCCCGCGCAACGCTGCGACGGGCGAGGCGTGGGAGATCGGGACCGAGGACGACGGGTCGACGGCGGGGTTCGGTGACCGGGCCGGGCAGCCGTGATCGCGTTGTCCCTGGCCGAACGCACGGTGGTCGTCACCGCGATCCAGCAGGGCAGCGGCGTCCTGCTCACCGACCGGCTGGTCCTCACCTGCGCCCACGTGGTCAAGTCGGGCTCCGTCCACATCGCCCACCCGGCTCTGCCGGACCGGATACGGGCCACCGTCGCCTGGATCGACTACCGACTGGACGTCGCCCTGCTGGAGGCCCTGGAGCCGGTGCGCCCGGTCCCGCCCGTGCGGCTCGGCGTGATCGACACCCGCCAGGCGATACCCGGCTGCGAGATCACCGGCTTCCCGCGCGTCCAGCGCTACGGCCCCGACCGGCGGCTGGAGGCGGACCAGTACACGGCGACGGTCCTGCCCGTGGCGGGCCAGGTCCGCGACCTGCTGGTCTGTGATCTGGACGGCCCGCCCCCCGCCCGCCCGCGACGACGAGCCGGCCGCCCTGTCCGGACTCTCCGGCGCCCCCGTCTTCACCGGGGACGTGCTGCTGGGCGTGGCCCGCCAGGTGCCCCGGCAACGCGACGGCCGCCGGGTCGAATGCGTACCGCTGGAACGGGTCCTGGCGGCGGAGCCGTTCGTCCAGGCCTGCCGCACGGCGGGCGTCGATCTGCGCCACGAACGGGTCCACGGACATTTCCCGGGGGATCAGCGGTACGAGGCGGAGTACGCCCAGGCGCTGGGCGTCGCGTACCGCCGGATGAAGATCTTCGGCCTCGACGAGCTGAGCAGGCACGACTCGGAGTGGGACCTGAAAACGGCCTACCTCAGCCTGGAGGCCCAGTCGCAGGACCGCACCGCCCCCGGCTCCCCGCTCCCCCGGCGCATCGACGACCTCCTCGCCGACCGTCCCCGGATCCTGCTGCGCGGCGAGGCGGGCGCGGGCAAGACGACCCTGCTGTGGTGGCTGGCCTCCCATGCCTCGGCCCGCACCCTTGAGGACCACTTGGCGCCGTTGAACGGCCTGGTCCCGCTCGTCGTCCCACTGCGGACCCTGCGCGCTCGCGGCGGCACGTTCCCGAGCCCGGCGGAGCTGTCGGGTGCGGCGGGCCTGGTGGCGGACGCGGCCCCGGAGGGCTGGACGGGCCGGGTCCTGGCGTCGGGCCGGGCGTTACTCCTGGTGGACGGCCTGGACGAGGTGCCGCCTGAGGACCGCGAGCAGGCGCACACCTGGCTCGCCCAGCTGCTGGCCCGCTACCCGGAGACCCGCTGCGTCGCGACCGTACGGCCGCTCGCCGTCGAGCCGGACTGGCTGCGGTCGGAGGGCTTCGAGGAACTGCGCCTGCTGCCGATGCGGACCGAGGACATCCAGGCGTTCGTGGCCTCCTGGCACCGGGCGGCCCGGCTGTCCGAGCAGGACGACCCCGAGCGGCTCGACCGGCTCGACCGCCTGGAACACGACCTGGCCCGCCAGTTCGACCAGAACGCCACGCTCCGTGACCTGGCCCGTACGCCCCTGCTCTGCGCGGTGATCTGCGCCCTGCACCGCCTCCGCGACGGCTTCCTCCCCGACACCCGCTGGCAGCTCTACCGCTCGGCCCTGGAAATGCTCCTCGGCCATCGCGACGACCGCCGGTGGATGGGCAAGCCCGAGGGCGTCCATCTGCGCGTCGAGGAGCAAGCCCAGATCTTCCAGCGCATCGCGGTCTGGCTGGTCCGCAACGGTCAGTCGGAGCTGACCCGCGCCCAGGCGCTGCGCCACCTCCGGAGCGCCCTGCGGGGGATGAAACGGGTGAGTGACCAGGGGCCTCCGGAGCAGATCCTCACCTATCTGCTGAACCGCAGCGGCCTGCTCCGGGAGCACGGCGACGACACCTACCAGTTCATCCACCGCACCTTCCAGGACTACCTGGCCGCGAAGGAGCTCATCGAGGACGAACACCTCGGGGAACTGCGGAGCCACGCGAACGAGGAGCACTGGCAGGACGTGATCCTGCTGGCGGCGGGACACTGCGGCCGGCATGACCTGGCCGTGCTGGTGAGCGGATTGCTGGACGCGGGAGAGAGGCACGAGGAGGGGTCGATCGAGCGCACACGCCTGTGGGTCCGGGCCGCCCTCTGCGCCCAGCACGCGGCCTACTTGGACGAAGCGGTGAGCGAACGGGTCCGGCGCAGCACGGCGGCGCTGTTCCCGCCGACCGACGACAGACAGGTGCGCGCGCTGGTCCGGCTGGGATCAGCCGCGCTGGATTTCCTGCCCGAGCCCGGTCGGACGGACCGTGAGGATCCGTCCGTCAGGAACGTGGCGGAGCTGATCGTGCGGGTCGGGGGCGCCCTCGGTGTCCCGCACGCCCGGGCCTGGCTGCGGGCCTACCCCGGCCTGAGCGGCCTCTTCGGTTCCGCCTGGCCCTTCTTCCCGCCCGAGGAGTACGCCGCCGACGTGCTGGCCCACTGCGATGCCTCGGCCACCGCCCTCGTGGTGGGCGACCGGAAGCGGCTGCGGGCCCTGCGGCACATCCCGGCGGTCAAGGTGCTGGTACTGACGTCGGACCTGCCCGAGGAAGAGATCGGTGCGGCGTTGAAAGGCCGCCGGATCGACGTGCTCAGCATCGACACGAACGCGCTGCTCGTCCGCCTCTCCCACCTCGACGCACTCGCGGACACCGTGTCGATGCTGAACATCTCCGCGTGCCCCGGGGTACGCGATCTGACGCCGCTCGCCGGGCTGCGCCGTCTGCACAGCCTCAGCCTGGACGCGCAGGCGATGCGTCCCGCCGAGCTGGCGGCACTGGCCCGGCTCGACCGCCTGATCGTTCTGGAGCTGAACAACCTCGCGGTGGGCCGGGTGAGCGAGATCGCCGCGCACCCCGGCATCGAGTCCCTGAAGGTGACGAGCGACCGTCCCCTCGTGCTGGACGGACTCGCCGCCTGGACGTCGCTCAGGAACCTGGAGATCTCCGAGGCCGCCGCGTTCGGCGATGCTCTCGCCGCGCTGCGGGGACGTCCCCGCATCACCCGCCTCGGCCTCACCGCGTTCCCCTGGGCGCACCGGCCGGACCGCGAGCACTACGCCCCCGCCGTCGAGCACCTGGCCGTGCAGGCCCCTCACCACGGCGAGGACATGGGGCTGCTGCGGAAGCTCTTCCCCGGGGTCACGGACCTCACCGTGGACGCCTCGGCACGGCGCGTACTGGACCTCACCTCCCTGCACACCTGGCCGGACCTCCGCGTGGAGGTGACCGGGCTGGAGCACCCCCGTCTCATCGGGGCGGAAGAGCTGGGCGACCGGCTCACCGTCACCCCGTACTGACCCAGGAAAAGGGGCTGCCCCGGATCGGTACGGATACCGATTCCGGGGCAGCCCCTCAGCGCGGGCTCAGGCCCTGTGTGCGCGTCACGCGTCCTTCGTGAGGTTCGGGCCGGCGCCGCCTGCCGCCTGCTCGATCGGCGGGACGTCGGGCAGAGCCGACTTCTCCTCGCCGCGGAAGGTGAACGTCTTCTCGTCACCCTCGCCCTCGGTGCCCACGACCACGATGTGACCGGGACGCAGCTCACCGAAGAGGATCTTCTCGGAGAGGATGTCCTCGATCTGCCGCTGGATCGTCCGGCGCAGCGGCCGGGCGCCCATCACGGGGTCGTAGCCCTTCTTCGCGAGCAGCGTCTTGGCCTCGCCGCTGAGCTCGATGCCCATGTCGCGGTCCTTGAGACGCTCGTCGACCTTGGCGAGCATGAGGTCGACGATCTGGATGATGTCTTCCTCGGTCAGCTGGTGGAAGACCACCGTGTCGTCGACACGGTTGAGGAACTCCGGCCGGAAGTGCTGCTTGAGCTCTTCGTTGACCTTGGTCTTCATCCGCTCGTAGTTCGTCTTGACGTCGCCCTGGGCGGCGAAGCCCAGGTTGAAGCCCTTCGAGATGTCCCGGGTCCCGAGGTTGGTCGTCATGATGATGACCGTGTTCTTGAAGTCCACGACCCGACCCTGGGAGTCGGTCAGGCGACCGTCCTCCAGAATCTGGAGCAGGGAATTGAAGATATCGGGGTGGGCCTTCTCGACCTCGTCGAAGAGGACGACGGAGAACGGCTTGCGGCGCACCTTCTCGGTGAGCTGGCCGCCCTCCTCGTAGCCCACGTATCCGGGGGGCGAACCGAAGAGGCGGGAAACCGTGTGCTTCTCGCTGAACTCCGACATGTCGAGGGAGATCAGCGCGTCCTCGTCGCCGAAGAGGAATTCGGCGAGCGTCTTGGAGAGCTCGGTCTTACCGACACCGGACGGGCCGGCGAAGATGAACGAGCCACCGGGGCGCTTCGGGTCCTTCAGGCCGGCTCGCGTACGGCGGATCGCCTGCGAAAGGGCCTTGATGGCGTCCTTCTGCCCGATGACGCGCTTGTGGAGCTCGTCCTCCATGCGCAGCAGACGGGAGGACTCCTCCTCGGTCAGCTTGAAGACCGGGATTCCGGTGGCCGTGGCCAGGACCTCGGCGATGAGCTCGCCGTCGACCTCGGCGACGACGTCCATGTCGCCGGCCTTCCATTCCTTCTCCCGCTTGGTCTTCGCCGCCAGCAGCTGCTTCTCCTTGTCGCGGAGGGAAGCCGCCTTCTCGAAGTCCTGGGAGTCGATGGCCGACTCCTTGTCGCGGCGGACGCCCGCGATCTTCTCGTCGAACTCGCGGAGGTCCGGCGGCGCGGTCATCCGGCGGATGCGCATCCGGGATCCGGCCTCGTCGATCAGGTCGATCGCCTTGTCCGGCAGGAAGCGGTCCGAGATGTACCGGTCGGCCAGGGTCGCGGCCTGGACGAGGGCCTCGTCCGTGATGGAGACCCGGTGGTGGGCCTCGTAACGGTCGCGCAGGCCCTTGAGGATCTCGATGGTGTGCGGCAGCGACGGCTCCGCGACCTGGATGGGCTGGAAGCGGCGCTCAAGGGCCGCGTCCTTCTCCAGGTGCTTGCGGTACTCGTCGAGCGTGGTGGCGCCGATGGTCTGGAGCTCACCGCGCGCCAGCATGGGCTTCAGGATCGAAGCCGCGTCGATGGCGCCTTCCGCGGCACCCGCACCGACCAGCGTGTGGAGCTCGTCGATGAACAGGATGATGTCGCCGCGGGTGCGGATCTCCTTGAGGACCTTCTTCAGGCGCTCCTCGAAGTCACCCCGGTACCGCGAACCGGCGACCAGGGCGCCGAGGTCCAGGGTGTAGAGGTGCTTGTCCTTGAGGGTCTCGGGCACCTCGCCCTTGACGATCGCCTGGGCCAGGCCCTCGACGACCGCCGTCTTGCCGACACCGGGCTCGCCGATGAGGACCGGGTTGTTCTTGGTCCGGCGGGACAGCACCTGCATGACCCGCTCGATCTCCTTCTCGCGCCCGATGACCGGGTCGAGCTTGGACTCACGAGCGGCCTGGGTGAGATTCCGGCCGAACTGGTCGAGCACCAGGGACGTGGAGGGCGTGCCCTCGGCGGGACCGCCTGCGGTGGCCGCCTCCTTGCCGCCCGAGTAACCGGAAAGCAGCTGGATGACCTGCTGCCGGACCCGGTTCAGATCGGCGCCCAGCTTCACGAGGACCTGGGCGGCGACGCCCTCGCCCTCGCGGATCAGGCCGAGCAGGATGTGCTCGGTGCCGATGTAGTTGTGGCCCAGCTGAAGGGCCTCGCGGAGCGACAGCTCCAGGACCTTCTTGGCTCGCGGGGTGAAGGGGATGTGCCCGGACGGAGCCTGCTGGCCCTGCCCGATGATCTCCTCCACCTGCTGGCGGACCGCCTCGAGCGAAATCCCGAGGCTCTCCAGGGCCTTAGCGGCGACACCCTCACCCTCGTGGATCAGGCCCAGGAGGATGTGCTCGGTGCCGATGTAGTTGTGGTTGAGCATCCGGGCTTCTTCCTGAGCCAGGACGACAACCCGCCGCGCGCGGTCGGTGAACCTCTCGAACATCGTTAATCGCTCCTCAGAGCGGTCGGTCAGTGAGGGGTCGGTCCCCTCCCAGTCCTTCCGCATGCTAGTCCCGCAGGACGGGACAGCTCATTCCAACTGCCGACATCCGTCCGGATCACCCCGCACCGGGCGGGGATTCTTACTGCCGAACAGCTGACAACTGCTCCAACCCGATGGTGCGAGACGATGTTCCCGCAGGCCAGGCAGATACCCCTTTCGCCAGTACGCCGATGGCGAACGTGAGACGCCTCGGCCAGCGTGTCGCCCCTTCCCACTAGGAAAGTCTTACCCGCAATCACTGACAGTCCATGCGGCGCGCCCCGGTTCCCTCCGCTACGGGCGAACACCCTTGCGCTGCTGAATGCTCTCGCGCGCCCCCGCGGCCGGGACGGAAAGTGATGCGGCCGGAACCCTGCGTAACCCCGGGGGTGGTCGGACGGTTCATCGGACATGACCCCCACCGTCCCGCAGCCACGATCATCGCCCGATGCCGCTCCGGGTTCCGCCGACGCGGCGCTCGCCCGGCGGTACGCGAAGGAGCTGGGCTGGGCCACCGCGGGTCGGGATCCGCTGCGCCTGCTCACCGGGGTGCGCTTCGATGTGCTGGAGCTGCCCGCCGAGGCCGGTCACGCCGTGCTGCGGCGTGGTGTGCGCACGGGGCCCGTGCTGCTGTCCGGTACGCGGATGGGGCTGCTGGTCGCCGCGGGCGGCGCCGATGAGCTGCCGGGGCTGCTCGACTGGCTGGAGTGGGGGCCGGTCGCTCCGGACCTGACCGCCGTGGGGGCGGGGGGCCGCGTCACGGCCCCGCCTCTCCCGGGCGCCCCGGGGGCCTCGCCGGGGGCCGCCGTGTGGCTGCGGCCCCCAGAGCCGAGGCGTGCGCCCGAGCCGGCGCTGCCGGCCCTCGCGGGCTTCGGGAGCAGCGGTGGGGATGCCCCCGATCTCGTACGCCTGGTGGACGCGGCGGCCACGGAATGCCATCGGGTCCGGTTGTCGTGCGCCCGTTCCGGGGTGCCGACGGGGGTGCTGACAAGAGGTGCGGCAGATCAGCCGTTGGCCTTCTCGTAAGCCTCACGGATCTCGGCGGGAACGCGGCCGCGGTCATTCACATTGTGGCCGTTCTCCCGCGCCCACCGGCGGATTTCCGCGGTGTCCTTGTTACCGCCGGACACGGCGCGGCCCTTGCCACGGCCCGTGGCGGCACGGCCACCGGTGCGACGTCCACCCTTGGTGTAGGGCTCGAGAAGGCCGCGAAGCTTGTCCGCGTTGGCCGTGGTGAGGTCGATCTCGTACGTCTTGCCGTCAAGGGCGAACGTGACGGTCTCGTCGGCCTCGACACCGTCGAGGTCATCGACAAGAAGGACCTGAACCTTCTGTGCCACGGGATTTCCTTTCATCGAAAATGGAGTACGCGGAAAGGAAACCGCTTTTCCCTCGAAAACACAAACCCCCGGGAGGGGTTCAGCAGCCCGGGAAGACGGGAAACGTGCGCGATTCGGACATAGGGTTGCAGGTCCTTCTGCAGATCACAGGTGCAGAAGCATCCGGCTGTTGCCCAAGGTGTTCGGCTTCACTCGTTCGAGACCGAGGAACTCCGCGACACCCTCGTCGTAGGAACGCAGCAGCTCACTGTAGACATCGGTGTCGACGGGCGTCTCTCCGATCTCGACGAAGCCGTGCTTCGCGAAGAAGTCCACTTCGAAGGTGAGACAGAAAACCCGCCGCACACCGAGCCATCGCGCGGTCTGCAAGAGCTTGTCCAGCACGTGATGCCCGACTCCCGCGCCCTTCGTGCGGGGGTCGACGGCGAGGGTCCGTACTTCCGCCAGGTCTTCCCACATGACATGAAGTGCGCCGCAGCCGATGACCGTCGCGTCCTCGTCGCGTTCCGCGACCCAGAACTCCTGGATGTCCTCGTAAAGGGTGACGGTCGCTTTGTCGAGCAGGATGCCTCCGGACACGTACCCGTCGAGGAGTCGTCGCACCGACCCGACATCACTCGTCCTGGCCCGCCGGACGGTGATGGCGGGCTTATTTACCGACGGGTCGGTATGGAGTTCGGTATCCGGATCGTTTTGCGGCTGCTCTGAGGACATGCCCCGACGCTATCGCCCGCTCTCCGACGTCGCGTCATCGGTCGGTGCGTCATCTCCGGCGGAGTCGGAGGTCGGTTCCGCGGGGGTGCCGGGGGTGGTTTCGGCAGGGGTGCCGGGGGTGGTTTCCACGGGATTGGGGGAAACCATACGAACAGCGTCCTGCAGCGCTTCGCGCTGCTCGGCGGACATCATGCCGAAGAACGCGACAAGTGCGGCGGCGGGGTTGTCACTGTGTGACCAGGCTTCGTTCATCAGTGCGGCCGAGTAGGCGGCCCTGGTGGAGACGGCCGTATATCGATAGGCCCGGCCGTCGACTTCCCTGCGCACCCAGCCCTTCTGATGGAGATTGTCCATTACCGTCATCACGGTCGTGTAGGCGATGGACCGTTCCTGCTGAAGGTCCTCAAGGACTTCCCGCACCGTGACCGGTCGGTTCCATTGCCAGACACGCGTCATCACGGCGTCTTCGAGGTCTCCCAATTGACGGGGCACGAGATCACTTTAGTGCTAGATGTCCTGAATCTTCTGCTCTTTACCCAGCAAAAAGCGCACGGCTCTCACGAGTCGTGCGCTCCGGGGTCGCGTCGGGAGGACGCGGGGCGGGCGGGCCGGGAGGATACCGGGCGGACGGGCCGCTCCCGCGGTCAGACGTTCTCCGGACGAGCGGTCTGCTTTGCGGATTCCGCGCGGGCGAGCGCCGCGTCCACCGCGCCGTCCTCCTTGGCCTTGTTCGGACCACCCTGGCTCTTGACGATGATCACGATCAGGGAGACGAAGAAGACGGCCATCACCACGGGCGGCACGAGCGCGGATACGTAGTCCATGCCGTCCAGAGTAGCGAGCCCCCGACGGCCCGACGCGGCGACCTCCCGGTGGAGGCCGCCGCGTCGGATGTCGCGGGACGGGTCAGCCGGCCGCCCGCTCCTCGGACGGAGGCGGCGCCGGCCGGCGGCGCGGCGGGAAGACCTCGGAGGGCTTGGGCATCGGGCGGTCGCCGGGCTTCTGCGGGTGGCTCGGGGTGGCCGGGGGCCTGGGCCGGTCCGGTTCCCGGGCGGCGGCGCGGCCGCCGGGCAGGGCGAGCAGCCGGCTGCGGGGGCCGGGGGCCGCGAGTCCGGCGGAGCGGCCGGCGAGACGGGCCCTGACGGAACGCTCGGCGAGCACCTGACAGCGCTCCAGGAGGGCCGCCGCGAGCGGCCCCCCGCGCAGGGCCCGCAGGGCGGCCAGATCGTCCGGGCGGGGGTCGTAGCCGGCCGCCAGGGCGTCCTGGAGCAGTTCCAGATAGCCGGCGGCGGAGCCGGGGAGGGCATTGCGGTAGCGGGCGAGGTCGGCGAGGAGGAACGCTCGCAGCCGGCCGGCCTCGCCGACCGCCTCGTCCACGGAGCCCGCGAGCCGCAGGCAGTCCTGGACGTCCTCGTCGGACAGGGGCGTGGGGTGGAGGGCGATGGCGAGGGCACGTCGGAGCACCCGCAGCTCGTCCGCGCTGAACGCCATGCCGCCTCGTGAACCGTAGGGCGTGGGCATAACGCGACAATACGTGCTAAATGGACAAAATCCGTTTAACTGGTCGTCGGTGGCGCGGCGCGCCAGGACGGTCCCCCGGCCCCGCCGTCGGCCGTTCCCGCAGGTACGCCGGGCCCCGCGGCGCGCCGCCCTACGCGCGGGACACGTTCCGCTCGTACACCAGGCGCAGCCCGATGAGCGTCAGCCACGGCTCGTGCTCGTCGATGACCGAGGACTCCCCCAACACCATCGGAGCAAGGCCGCCCGTCGCGATGACGGTGACGTCGTCCGGGTCGGCGGCCAGCTCCTTCTTCATCCGGGCCACCACCCCGTCGACCTGGCCCGCGAAGCCGTAGATGATGCCGGACTGCATGGCCTCGACGGTGTTCTTGCCGATCACGCTGCGCGGCCGGGCCAGCTCGATCTTGCGGAGCTGGGCGCCCCGGACGCCGAGCGCCTCGACCGAGATCTCGATGCCGGGGGCGATCACCCCGCCCGCGTACTCGCCGCGCGGGGAGACCGCGTCGAAGGTGGTGGCGGTGCCGAAGTCGACGACGATCGCCGGGCCCCCGTACAGCTCGACGGCGGCGACCGCGTTGATGATGCGGTCCGCGCCGACCTCCTTGGGGTTGTCCACCAGGACCGGCACGCCCGTCTTGACGCCCGGCTCGACCAGCACGGCGGGGACGTCGCCGTAGTAGCGGCGGGTGACCTCGCGCAGCTCGTGCAGGACCGAGGGGACGGTGGCGCAGATCGCGATGCCCTCGATGCCGTCGCCCAGCTCCATGCCGAGCAGCGGGTGCATGCCCATCAGGCCCTGGAGCAGGACGGCCAGCTCGTCGGCGGTGCGCCGGGCGTCGGTGGAGATCCGCCAGTGCTCGACGATCTCCTCGCCGTCGAAGAGGCCGAGGACCGTGTGCGTGTTGCCGACGTCGATGGTGAGCAGCATCAGGCGTCGGCCCCGTCCCCGGCCGAGGAGGCGTCGCGGAAGTCCAGGCCGATGTCGAGGATCGGCGACGAGTGGGTGAGCGCCCCGACCGCGAGATAGTCGACGCCAGCGTCCGCGTAGGCGCGGGCCGAGTCGAGGGTGAGGCGGCCCGACGACTCCAGGATCGCCCGCCCGTCGACCAGGGCGACCGCCTCGGCGGTCTCGGCCGGGGTGAAGTTGTCCAGCAGGATCAGGTCGACGCCCGCGTCCAGCACCTCGCGGACCTGGTCCATCGTGTCGACCTCGACCTCGATGGGCAGCTCCGGGAACTCGGCGCGGACCCGCTTGAACGCCTCGGCGACGCCGCCCGCCGCGATCACGTGGTTGTCCTTGACCAGCGCCGCGTCGGAGAGCGACATCCGGTGGTTGACGCCGCCGCCGCAGCGCACCGCGTACTTCTCCAGCGCGCGCAGGCCCGCCGTCGTCTTGCGGGTGTCGCGGACCTCGGCCTTGGAGCCCTCCAGCACGTCCGCCCAGGCGCGGGTGGCCGTCGCGATGCCGGAGAGGCGGCAGAGCAGGTTCAGTGCGCTGCGCTCGCCGGTCAGCAGGTCGCGGGTGCGGGTAGTGACGGTCAGCAGCTTCTGGCCGGGGACGATCCGGTCGCCGTCCTCGACGTGCCGCTCGACCTCGAACTCCTCGGTGCAGACGATCGACAGGACCGCCTCCGCGACCGGGAGCCCGGCGACCACGCCCGCCTCGCGTGCCGTGAAGTCACCGGTGATCACGGCGTCCTCGGGGACGGTCGCCACGGTCGTGACGTCCACTCCGCCGTCGAGGTCCTCCTCGATCGCCACATGGGCGACGTCCTCGACCTGTACGGGGTCGAGCCCCGCCTGGGCCAGCAGCAGGGCGAGCGCCGGGTCCAGGCCGCACTCCAGGGCTTCGGGGTCGAATCCGTCGTCACCGCCGCAGCCGCAGCCGTCGCCGCAGCCGCCCCCCGAGGCCTCTGACGGGGCGGGCGCGCCGACGCTGATCAGCGGAACGTCCACGGGTGTGGGGCGCGGATTCTCTTCGGGCGTGCTCACGGTGACGGCTCCTCGGGGGCGTGGCGGGTGGTGCTTCTCGTGGTGTCGGCGCCGCCCTGGGGTGTGCGGCGGAGCGGCTGCTTCCAGCAGTGTGCTCAATCCGACGGGCGTACGGGCGGGAATGCGGCGGTCTCCGTGCGATGGACGACCGGGGTGCGGTCCGGCGCGATGCGGACGACCAGGTGGCGGCGGCCGTGGGCGTCGTCGCGGTCGGGCCGGTCCTCGCGCCAGTGGCAGCCGCGGGTCTCCTCGCGTTCCCGGGCGGCGGCGACCAGGACCCGGGAGACCAGCAGCAGGTTGGTGACCTCCCAGGCGTCGACCCCGGGGACGACGGCCTTGGAGACCCTGGGCCCGTCCGCGTCGGCGGCGGCCTCGCGGTGGAGGGCCTCCAGCTCCTCGGCGGCGGCGGCCAGGGAGGCGGCGGAGCGCAGGACCCCGGCGCCCCGGGTCATGGTGCGCTGGATCGCCGTACGGGCCTCGGGGGCCAGCAGCGGGGCCGGGCTGTCGGACGCCCCGGGGTCGTTCGCCGGTTCGGTGCGGGGCGGGCGGACCTCGGCGATGTCGGCGGCGATGCGCTCGGCGAAGACCAGGCCCTCCAAGAGGGAGTTGGACGCGAGGCGGTTGGCCCCGTGCACGCCGGTGCAGGCGACCTCGCCGCAGGCGTACAGGCCGGAGACGGTCGTGCGGCCCCGCAGGTCGGTGCGGACGCCGCCGGAGGCGTAGTGCGCGGCCGGGGCGACCGGGACCGGCTCGGTCACCGGGTCGATGCCGTGGGACCGGCAGGCGGCCAGGATGGTGGGGAAGCGCTGCTCCCACATCCGCGCGCCGAAGTGCCGGGCGTCCAGATACATGTGCTCGGCGCCGTGCTCGTGCATCCGGCGGGTGATGGCCTTGGCGACGATGTCGCGCGGGGCCAGCTCGGCCAGCTCGTGCTGTCCGAGCATGAAACGGACGCCGTCGCCGTCGACGAGGTGCGCGCCCTCGCCGCGCACGGCCTCGGAGACCAGCGGCTGCTGGCCCTCGGAGTCCGCGCCGAGGAACAGGACGGTGGGGTGGAACTGGACGAACTCCAGGTCGGAGACCTCCGCCCCGGCCCGCAGCGCGAGCGCCACGCCGTCGCCGGTGGAGACGGAGGGGTTGGTGGTGGCGGAGAAGACCTGGCCCATGCCGCCGGTGGCGAGGACCACCGAGGGGGCCCGGACCGCGCCGACGCCGTCGTGCTGGCCCTCGCCCATGACATGCAGCGAGACACCCGCCGTACGGCTTTCGGCGTCGGTGAGCAGGTCCAGGACGAGCGCGTTCTCGATGGTGTGCAGGGCGGCCTCGCGGACCGCCTCGACCAGGGCCCGGGAGATCTCCGCGCCCGTCGCGTCACCGCCCGCGTGGGCGATGCGGCGGCGGTGGTGGCCGCCCTCGCGGGTCAGCGCTATGTCGCCGCTGTCGGTGGTGTCGAAGTGCGCGCCGGTGGTGATCAGCCGGCGTACGGCGTCGGGGCCCTCGGTGACGAGGGTGCGCACGGCCTCCTCGTCGCAGAGGCCCGCGCCCGCGACGAGGGTGTCGTCGAGGTGCTGCTCGGGGGTGTCTCCCTCGCCGAGCGCGGCGGCGATGCCGCCCTGGGCCCAGCGGGTCGAGCCGTCGTCGAGGCGGGCCTTGGTGACGACGACGGTGTCCAGCCCGGCCGCCGCGCAGCGCAGCGCCGTGGTGAGTCCGGCGACGCCGGAGCCGACCACCACGACGTCCGCGTCGATGGCCCAGCCGGGGGCGGGGGCGGTCAGCCGTATTCCGGTCACGTCAGGGCTCCGAAGGTGAGGGGGATGTTGTCGATGAGGCGGGTGTCCCCGACCCGGGCCGCGACGGCGAGGATCGCCTCCCCGCTCTCGCGGTCGTCCGGGATCTCGGTGAAGTCCGCCGGGTCCACCAGGGCCAGGTAGTCCAGGGTGAGCGGAACCCGGTCCCGGGCGGCGGCCTCGTCCAGGATCGTCCGGGCGGCGGCGCGGACGGCGGCGGGCGCCCCGTTGGGCCGGGCCAGCGCCACGGCCTGGGCGTCGGCGGCGGCGCGGGCCTCGCCGAGCCGGTTGAGCCCGGCGGCCCGGTCGCCGCCGGGCGCGGTGGCCTTGGCCCGCTCGTGCAGGGCCTGCTGGGCCGCGAGCCGGTCCTGGGCCGCGAACAGGGCGCGGGGCAGGGCGAGGGCGGTGTGCCGCTCCTGCGGGGAGAGGAAACGGTTGCGGCTGGAGAGCGCCAGGCCGTCCGCGTCCCGGACGGTGGGGACGCCGGTGATCCGGACGCCGAAATTCAGGTCCCGGACCATGCGGCGGATCAGGGCGAGCTGCTGGGCGTCCTTCTGGCCGTAGAACGCGTTGTCGGGGCGGGTGAGGTGGAGGAGCTTGGCGACGACGGTCAGCATCCCGTCGAAGTGCCCGGGGCGGGCCGCGCCTTCGAGGCGCTCGCCCATGGGGCCGGCGGTGATCCGGACCTGGGGCTCGCCGCCCGGATAGACCTCGTCCACGCCGGGGGCGAAGACGGCGTCGGCCCCCGCCGCCGCGGCGATCTCCAGGTCGGCGTCCAGGGTGCGCGGATAGCGGTCCAGGTCGGCGGCCTCGCCGAACTGGAGCGGGTTCACGAAGACGGTGGCCACGACCTGGCCGTCCGCCCCGGCCGCTTCGCGGGCCGCGCGGATCAGGGTGGCGTGGCCCTCGTGGAGCGCGCCCATCGTCATGACGACGGCCCGCTCGGCCCCGGCGGGGCGGGACAGCGCGTCCAGCTCGGCGGCGGTGCGCAGGAGGGCGGTCCTCACCGTGCGCGTCATCGGGCCTCCCCCGGTCCCGGACAGCCGATGGCCGTCGGGCTGGTGATCGTCCGGCCCCTGACGGTCCCGCTGACGATCGTCGTCATCGGGTCTCCCCCGCTCCGGGGCCGCCGGGGCGGCGCTCCTGGTCGGCCAGGACGACGAGCAGGTCCTCGGCCAGCTCGGCCTTGAGCAGGCCGTGGGCGAGCGCCCGGTCGGCCGTGGCGCGGGCCATCGCGAGATACCCGGCCACCGCCTGCGGGGCATGGGCGCGCAACTCGGCGACGTGGGCGGCGACCGTGCCCGCGTCGCCGCGGGCGACCGGGCCGGTCAGCGCGGCGTCGCCGGAGCGCAGGGCGTTGTCCAGGGCCGCGCCGAGCAGCGGGCCGAGCATCCGGTCGGGGGCGGCGACCCCGGCCTTGGTCAGCAGCTCCATCGACTGGGCGACCAGGGTCACCAGGTGGTTCGCGCCCAGCGCGAGGGCCGCGTGGTAGAGCGGGCGGGACTCCTCGGCGATCCACTCGGGCTCGCCGCCCATCTCGATGACCAGGGCCTCGGCCGCGAGCCGCAGCTCCTCGGGGGCGGTGACGCCGAAGGAGCAGCCCGCGAGCCGCTGGACGTCGACGGCGGTGCCGGTGAACGTCATCGCGGGGTGCAGCGCGAGCGGCAGGGCCCCGGCCCGCAGCGCGGGCTCCAGCACGCGGGTCCCGTACCGCCCGGAGGTGTGGACGAGGAGCTGGCCGGGGCGCACGGCGCCGGTCTCGGCAAGCCCTTCGACCAGCGTGGGCAGCACGTCGTCGGGGACGGTCAGGAGCACCAGCTCGGCGCGGGCCAGCACCTCGGCGGGCTCCACCAGCGGCACGTCCGGGAGCAGGTCCGCGGCACGGCGGCGGGAGGCGTCGGAGACGCCGGACACGGCGACCGGGCGGTGTCCCGCGAGCCGCAGCGAGGCGGCGAGGGCGGGTCCGACCCGGCCGGCACCGACGACGCCGACCGTGAGACGGGCGGGCCGGTCCCTCGCGTCGAGAGGTTCCTTCGAAACTGATGGGTTCACGTGGCGATGGCCTTCCGTTCCAGTCCGCGGGGGGTACCGGACGATTTCTCTGCATGCTACGCCAGCGTTTCGGGCAAGCACCCTCCACTGCCCACAGCCTGTGGATAACTTTGCGGGCGGGCCGGAACGCCGTGGGCGCGCCGGCGGAAGTCCGGGTGATGATCGTCCCATGGCGACGATGGATGAGCAGGAGCAGCGGCGGCGCAGGCTGACCGCGTGGCGGGGGGCTCGGCGGGTGCTGGCCCGGGTGGGCGCGGACGGCACGCTGGGCGAACGGCTGGCGGCGCTGGCCGCCGACGCCTCCTCCGTACACGATCCGGACGACTGGACCGATGTGTACGGGGGCGGGGTCGTCGCCGATCTGGAGCGGCGGGTGGCCCGGCTGCTGGGGATGGAGGCGGCGGCGTTCTTCCCGACCGGGACGATGGCCCAGCAGATCGCGCTGCGGTGCTGGGCGGGGCGTACGGGGAACGCGACGGTGGCCCTGCACCCGCTGTCCCACCCGGAGGTGCACGAGGGCGGTGCGCTGGGGATGGTGAGCGGGCTGCGCACGGTGCATCCGACGTCCGGGCCGAGGCTGCCGGACGCCGAGGAGATCCGGGAGTTCCCCGAGCCGTTCGGCACGCTGATGCTGGAACTGCCGTTGCGGGACGCCGGGTTCGTGCTGCCGTCCTGGGACGAGCTGACGGCGGTGGTGGAGGCGGCCCGGGAGCGGGACGCGGTGGTCCACTTCGACGGGGCCCGGCTGTGGGAGTGCGGTCCGCACTTCGGGCGGGAGCTGTCGGAGATCGCCGGTCTCGCGGACAGCGTGTACGTGTCGTTCTACAAGTCCCTGGACGGGCTGTCCGGGGCGGTGCTGGCGGGGCCCTCGACACTGGTGGAGGAGGCCCGGGTGTGGCGCCACCGGTACGGGGGCCAGGTCTTCCAGCAGTATCCGGCGGCGCTGTCCGCGCTGCTGGGCCTGGAGCGGGAGCTGCCGCGCCTGCCGTCGTACGTGGCCCACGCGAAGGTGGTGGCCGGGGCGCTGGCGGAGGGGTTCGCGGCGGCGGGGGCGCCGTGGTTCCGGGTGCATCCGGAGCCGCCGCACACGCACCAGTTCCAGGTCTGGCTGCCGTACGGGACCGAGGTGCTGGACGAGGCGTCGGTGCGGCAGGCCGAGGAGACGGGGGTGGCCCTCTTCCGGCGCTGGTTCGGGGGGCCGGGCGGGGCGGGGCTGCCGCCCGGGGTCTCGTTCACCGAGGTGACGGTGGGGGCCGCGGGGCTTGAGTGGTCGGCGCGGGATGTACGGGATGCGGTGGCGGGGTTCGTGGGGTACGTGCGGGCTCTCGCGTAGGGCCGGGGGCTGTCCGGGGGGCGGGAACCTGCTCAGTGCCGGGCCCCCGGGCCCCGGGGTTCCGTCCTCAAGCGCCGGACGGGCTGGAGATGGCTGGGGGGTCCGTCCTCGAACGCCGGACAGGCTGGAGATGCCGGGGCCCGTCCAGTGACCGGCCCCCGCCCTCGGGTTCCGTCCTCAAGCGCCGGACGGGCTGGAGGTGGCTGGGGGTTCCGTCCTCAAGCGCCGGAAGGGCCGGAGAGGTCGCCGGTCGCGTGTGTCGGCGGGTGGGTCAGCCAGTACCGGTACAGGTCGCGCAGGACCGCGCGGTCATGGCGGCCGGGGGGCGGCGGCGCGGGCTCCGACAGCCGGGCCGCGCGGTAGGTGTCGAGCATGTGCTGCTGGATGGCGTCCATGCCCTCAGCCTGCGCAGCTCGCGGCGGAGCCGCGCGTTGATTGACGGCCCCCGTCAATCGGAACGTCGGCCCGGGTGCGTACCGCCACTATGGAGGGGTGAGCGTGCACATAGACATCGCGGGACTGCCCGCCGAACGCGTCGTTTTCGCGACCTCTCCCCTCGCCGAGCTGGGCCTCGCCCTGCACGCGCTCTCCGAGCCCGGCCACCATCCGGGGCTGCACGGCTGGGTCACCGCGACCGCCGCGGCCCTGGAGCCGGACCTCGCCGACCGGATGCTGGAGGCGGAGTTCCTGTGGCGGAACACCTTCGCCGACATCTTCCTGGCGTTCTCCGGCATCCGCGGGGGCGACGGCAGGACCGGGGCGAACCTGACGGAGGACCTGGACATCCTGGACCGGCTCGACGACGAGCGGTTCGTCGCCGCGGCGACGGAGTTCACCTGCTCCAGGATGTACGGGAGCGACGCCCCGTCACCGCTGACGCACCCGGGCATGCGGGCCCG
The DNA here is from genome assembly GCF_042718715.1 of Streptomyces sp. NPDC058576. Lineage (NCBI taxonomy): Bacteria > Bacillati > Actinomycetota > Actinomycetes > Kitasatosporales > Streptomycetaceae > Streptomyces > Streptomyces sp. NPDC058576. The sequence goes on from NZ_JBHXPF010000034.1 coordinate 42,510, forward strand.
GGCCCTGGACATGGCGGCGGCGCGCGGCCCGCGGCAGGTGGAGTTCACCAAGCGGCTGCTGGCCGACCCCGTCTCCGTACGCGGGTGGATCCGGCGGCTCCTGGAGGACTGCGACCAGGCGTTCTTCGCGGACACCTGGCGACGGGTCTCCGTCCAACTGGTCGCCGACGCCCGGCACAAGACCGAGTTGCTGCGGCGCAAGGGGCTCCCCGAAGCGATCGGTGCGGTCTCCTCGGCGCTGACGCTGGACGAGACCGCGGAGCGGATCACGGTCGACAAGCTGACCGAGGGCCGGACCACCGCCGTCGCCCCGGACGTCGGCGTCGGGCTCACCCTCATCCCCACCAGTTTCGGCTGGCCCCACCTGACGGTGCTGCACGCCCATCACTGGCGGCCGGTGATCCACTACCCGGTCCGGATGCCCGATCTGCCGTCCCCCGCCTCCGTGGAACAGCTCCAGCTCCGGATGGAGGCCCTGGCCTACCCGATGCGGATGCGGCTGTGCCGCAACCTCGCCCGCTCCCCGTACACCACCGGCGAACTCGCCGAGTCGCACAGCATCACCTCGCCCGAGGTGTCCCGGCACCTGTCCGTGCTCAAGAAGGCGGGCCTGGTCACCACGCGCCGTCGGGGGCGCTACGTCCTGCACCAGCTGGACCTGACGGTCGTCGCCCGGCTCGGCAGCGACTTCCTGGAGGGCGTCCTGCGCTGAGCCGCCCCCGCGCCCCCCGGCCCCTCAGCCCGCCCCGCCGCCGGCCCGGACCAGGCCGGTCTCGTAGGCGAGGACGACGACCTGGACCCGGTCGCGGAGGTTCAGCTTGGTGAGGATGCGGCCGACGTGCGTCTTGACCGTGGCCTCGGAGAGCACGAGCCGGGCCGCGATCTCCCCGTTCGACAGGCCCTGGGCGACCAGGAGCATGACTTCCCGTTCGCGTTCGGTGAGCTTGCTGACGTGCTTGTTCTTCGGCTCCTTGTCGCCGCTGGGCAGCATCGGCGAGAAGCGGTCGAGCAGCCGGCGGGTGGTGGACGGGGCGACGACCGCGTCGCCGCTGTGCACCGAACGGATCGCGGCGAGCAGCTCGGCGGGCGGCACGTCCTTGAGCATGAAGCCGCTGGCCCCCGCCTTCAGCCCGGAGAAGGCGTACTCGTCGAGGTCGAAGGTGGTCAGGATGAGCACCTTCGGCGGGTCCTGCTGCGCGCAGATGCGGCGGGTGGCCTCGACGCCGTCCAGCCGGGGCATGCGGACGTCCATCAGGACCACGTCGACGGCGGTGGACCGCAGGATCTCGATCGCCTCCGCCCCGTCCCCGGCCTCGGCGACGACCTCCATGTCGGGCTGGGCGGCGAGCACCATCCGGAAGCCGGTCCGCAGCAGCACCTGGTCGTCGACGAGCATCACGCGGATGGCCATGGTCATGGGATCGTGTCCTGTCCTGGGGGTCGGTCGTGGTCGAAGAAGTCGTCGGACGGGTCAGCCCGGGGGCTTGAGCGGCAGCAGGGCGCTGATCCGGAATCCGCCGCCGGGCCGGGGCCCCGCGTCCAGGGTGCCGCCGACCATGCCGACCCGCTCCCGCATCCCGATCATCCCGTGCCCGGCGCCGTCCGCGCCGCCGTCCTCGTACAGCTCGTGCGCCGCGCCCCGGCCGTCGTCCTCGATCAGCAGCCCGAGGCCGTCGTCGAAGTAGACCAGCCGGACGCTGGCCCCGGCGTCGGGACCGCCGTGCTTGCGGGTGTTCGTCAGGGCTTCCTGCACGACGCGGTACGCGGTCAGCTCGACGCCGCTGGGCAGCGGGCGCGGGGTGCCCTCGACCTTGAAGTCGACCTCCAGGCCGGTCTGCCGCACCTGCGCGACCAGGTCCTCGATCTGCTCCACATCGGGCTGGGGGACGTACTCCCCGCTCTCCGGGGCGTCCCCGGTCCGCAGCACCCCGAGCAGCCTCCGCATCTCGGCGAGCGCCTGGCGGCCGGTGCTGGAGATGGTCTCCAGGGCCTGCTTGGCCTGGTCGGGGGCGGCGTCCATGACATAGGCGGCGCCGTCTGCCTGGACGACCATCACGGACACGTTGTGCGCCACGACGTCGTGCAGCTCCCGGGCGATCCGGGCCCGCTCGGCGGCGACGGCGACCTTGGACTGCGCCTCGCGTTCCCGCTCCAGGCGGGCGGCGCGCTCCTCCAGCTGGTCGAAGTAGGCCCGCCGGGTCCGCAGCGAGTCCCCGAGCACCCAGGCCAGCACGAACGGCACGGTCATGATGACCGTCACGAAGATCACCTGGGGCCAGGATCCGCCGGGCTCGGCCTCCCACCGCACCTGGGACAGGGCCGCCGCGCTCAGGCTGCAGATCAGGGCGAGCCGGGACGCCCAGCGCTCCCCGACCGTGGCCACCGTGTAGGTGATCACCAGCATCGCGAAGTTCCCGATCCCGGGCCGGACGTCGAACACCAGCTGCGCGACGCCCACCAGGATGGCGAGCAGCAGCATCTTCTCCGGGGCCTTGCGGCGCAGCGCCACCACCGTGGAGAACCCCAGCGCAACCGGAACGGCGACGATCTCCTCGCGTCCCGCGTCGTACATGCCCGAGACCATCGACATGCCGGAGAGCCCGAGGAGGAAGACGGCCCAGAAGACGTCGACGCCCGTCGGGTGTCTGCGGATGAAGTCGTAGAGGCGCTGCACGTAACCCAGCGTAGGGACAGCGGATCGGTGCCCGGGTCAACCGGAGGGTCGATCCAGGTCCTGGGACCGTACTCCCCAAGGTGGAGACTTGCCTACGTGACGGACGAGTGGCGCGGTTGGCGGGAGGCGGCTCAGGCCGCTCTGTACGGAGATGAGGGCTTTTATCGCAGCCCGCTGCGGAGCCCGGAGGGACCCGCGGGCCACTTCCGTACGTCGGTCCACGCATCGCCCCTTTTCGCGACGGCGGTGGCCCGGCTGCTGACCGGAATCGCGCAGGAGCTGGACACCGGCACACTCGCGCTGGTCGACGTCGGTGCGGGGCGCGGTGAGCTGCTGACCGGAGTGCTGGCCGCACTGCCGGAAGGACCGGACGTGACCCCGTACGCCGTCGAGGTCGCCGCCCGGCCCGCGGGCCTGGATCCCCGGATCGAGTGGTGCGCCGAGCCGCCGGCCGGGGTCACCGGGCTGCTGTTCGCCAACGAGTGGCTGGACAACGTTCCGGTGGAGGTGGCGGAGGCGGACGCGGACGGCGTCCCCCGGTACGTCCAGGTGCGGACCTCGGACGGCGTGGAGCGCCTGGGCGCTCCGGTGACCGGGGCGGACGCGGCGTGGCTGGAGCGCTGGTGGCCGCTGTCCGCGCCGGGCGACCGGGCGGAGATCGGCCGCCCCCGGGACGCGGCCTGGGCACGCGCGGCCGGCTCGCTGACCGCCGGGCTCGCGGTGGCGGTGGACTACGCCCATGTACGGGGCGCCCGGCCGCCCTTCGGGACGCTGACCGGTTTCCGGGGCGGGCGCGAGGTACGGCCGGTGCCGGACGGCTCCTGCGACCTGACCGCTCATGTGGCGCTGGACGCCTGCGCGGCGGCGGTGTCGACGGCCCTGGCGCCCGCGAGCACGGAGCTGACCGACCAGCGGGCGGCGCTGCACCGTCTGGGCGTCGGCGGTGACCGGCCGACGCTGAGCCTCGCCGCCACCGATCCGACGGGGTATGTACGCGCGCTGGCGGCGGCCGGCGAGGCGGCGGAGCTGACCGCGCGCGGCGGGCTCGGGGACTTCGGGTGGCTGCTGCACCGGGTGGGCTTCCCGGCCGGGTCCCCGTAACGCCCGCAGCCGGACGCGCGCAGGGAATACTGTCCCGCATGACGGAGACGACGATCGGCATCGGCGGAGCGGCGGAGAGCACCGACATGGTGCTGAACATCGGTCCCCAGCACCCCTCGACGCACGGGGTCCTCCGGCTGCGGATCGTGCTGGACGGCGAGCGCGTCCAGCACGCGGAGCCGGTCATCGGCTACATGCACCGGGGCGCGGAGAAGCTGTTCGAGGCGCGCGACTACCGGCAGATCATCATGCTCGCCAACCGCCACGACTGGCTGTCCGCGTTCTCGAACGAACTGGGCGTCGTGATGGCCGTCGAGCGGATGCTCGGCATGGAGGTCCCCGAACGCGCGGTGTGGACGCGGACGCTGCTCGCCGAGCTGAACCGGGTCCTCAACCACCTGATGTTCCTCGGCTCCTACCCCCTCGAACTGGGCGGCATCACCCCGGTCTTCCACGCCTTCCGGGAGCGCGAGGAGCTCCAGGCGGTGATGGAGGAGGTCTCCGGCGGGCGGATGCACTACATGTTCAACCGGGTCGGGGGGCTGAAGGAGGACGTCCCGGCGGGCTGGGCCGGGCGGGTCCGCGACGCCGTCGCCTCCGTCCGTTCCCGCATGGACGTGTACGAGAACCTCGTCCTCGGCAACGAGATCTTCCGGGGCCGTACGCGCGACGTGGGCGTGCTGTCCCCCGAGGCGGTGCACGCGTACGGGGTGTCGGGGCCGATCGCCCGTGCCTCGGGCGTCGACTTCGACCTGCGGCGCGACGAGCCGTATCTCGCGTACGGGCAGCTCCAGGACACCCTGAAGGTCGTCACCCGGACCGAGGGCGACTGCCTGGCCCGCTTCGAGTGCCTGCTGGAGCAGACCCTCAACTCCCTGGACCTGGCGGACGCCTGCCTGGACCGGATGGCCCACCTGGAGCCCGGGCCGATCAACCAGCGGCTGCCCAAGGTGCTCAAGGCCCCCGAGGGCCACACCTACGCCTGGACGGAGAACCCGCTCGGCGTCAACGGCTACTACCTGGTGTCCAAGGGCGAGAAGACGCCCTACCGGCTGAAGCTGCGCTCCGCCTCGTTCAACAACATCCAGGCGCTCACCGAGCTGCTGCCGGGCACGCTGGTCGCCGACATGGTGGCGATCCTGGGCTCGCTGTTCTTCGTCGTCGGCGACATCGACAAGTAGCGGACGGGAGCGGGGCCGTCTCTCAGGAGACCGCGCCGCGCAGTTGGGCCACGTCGATCTGCTCGGTCTCGTCGTGCGCGGTGAGGTCGATGACCTTGCCGACGGCGCGGTTGTCGACGACTCCCGTGCGGTGGGCGGCGAGCGCCTCCTCGCCGACGACGTCCGCGAGGTCCTCGTTCTGCACGGACTCGATCGCGGCGTTCGCCTTCTGGGCGTTCTGGGTGCCGAAGAAGTCGAAGTTGCCCTGGGGGGCCAGGTGGCGGCGAGCGGTGGCGTACGGGACGACGGCCGAGGCGGCCGGGATCGCCCGCGGCACGCGCACCGGCGCGATGGCGGCAGGGGCCTTCGCGAGGGCCGAGGCGTTCGCGCTCCGGGCGTTCGCGAGGGGCGCGGTGCCGGCGTTCCCGGGGTTCGGAGCCGGGGTGTTCGTGTTCCGCCGGTCCGGGGCGGGCGGGGTGGTCGAGGGGCGGCCGTGCTGGTGGTCCAGGTGCTCGCCCGCCCCGGTGGCCGCCGCGTGCTTCCCCTCCGGGCTCTCCGCCTCCGCATCCCGGTGCCGGTCGACGGGCCGGCGCTGCCGGGCCGCCTCCACCGTGCGGCGCGTCTCCTGGAGCGCCGCGTTGCGCGTGAGGTTCATCAGGGCCTCGTCCGCGCGCCGGTACGACTCGGGGGTCGGCGTGGACCGCGCGGGCAGCAGCTCCTTGGGGGCCGCGGCCTCGATGGCGAGCTGCCTGCGGCCCTCCAGTGCGCTGGCCCGCTCGGTCTCGGCGTTGGCGTACCGGCGCAGCAGTCCGGCGTGCTCCCCGCGCAGCCCCGCGAGCTCGACACGCTTGCGGCGGAGCTTGGTCTCCAGACGGGTGCGCAGCTCGCGCGACTCCTCCAGGTCCTGCTCCAGCTCGGCTATCCGCTCCTCGGCCCGCCATTCGTCACTGGCGCGGGCCCGGGTCAGCTCGGCGACCCGCAGCCCCGCCGCCCGGTCCCAGCTGCGCATCAGATACGCACCGGTGACGGCGGCGGCCGCCACGGCGGCCACCAGACCGCGCAGGACCAGGGGTTCGGCCAGCAGCCAGGCGCCGGCGGCACCGACGACCGACACTCCCGCCACCACGGAGGGGGGCAGGATTCTGTGGAGGGGCGGCGAATGGCGGTGGCGTCCACGGGGCATGGCCTGAAATTTACCGTGTGTGCGGGCCACTTGGGGGGCCGCCCGGGAATCTGTTCCCCGCCGGTTACCTCACGGCCCCCCAAAAGCACGGTGCCCGACCCTTTTCGCCGAGAACGAGCGCTACTTCTTGATCAGATTCTTCGACTCCAGATACTCCTTGGCGACATCGGCCGGCTTGGCGCGCTCGGCGTCGACCTTCCGGTTCAGCTCGGCGAGGTCTTCCGTGGTGAGGGTGTCGGTGAGCTTTCCGAGCGCCGCGGCGATCTCCGGGTCGCCCGCGTCCTTGGTGTTCAGCACCGGCAGAACGTTGTCCGCGTTCTGGAGCTTCTTGTCGTCCTCCAGGAACACCAGCCCGTCCAGCACCGCGTCCGTGGTGGTCGTCAGGACCAGCTCGACCTTGCCGTCGCGGACGGCCTGCTTGGACTGCGGGGTACCGACGCCCTTGGGGTCGATCCCGGTGACGTCGATGCCGTACGTCTTCTTCAGACCGGGTGCGCAGAACGGCCGCACCTCGCACTCGTCGCCCGCCGCGATCTTCACCTTCAGCTTCGACTTCCCGAGATCGGAAAGGGTCGTGAGGCTGTTCTTCTCGGCGAATTCCTTCGAGACCGCGAAGGCGTTCTGGTCCACGGCCTTTCCGGGCGGGAGGACCGTGAGACCCAGCGGTTCGGCGAGCTTCTTCAGCGCGGCGACCGTGGCGTCCACGTCGCCCGAGGCCACCGGCTTCTCCTGGGCCTTGTCGGCCCCGTTGACCTTGGCGTTGAGGAACTCGGCGATCGTGGCGGCGTACTCCGGTATGACGTCGATCTCGCCCTTCTCCACCGAGGGCTCGTACAGCTCACGGTTCTTCACCGTGGTGACCGAGGTGCTGTACCCGGCGTCGCCGAGGAGATGGGCGTACAGCTCGGCGAGCACCTTGGACTCGGTGAACGCGGCCGACCCGACGACCAGGGAGCCCTTCTTGCCGTCGCCGCCGGCCGAGGAGCCGGAGCCGCCCTTCTCCTGCTCCAGGCTGTCGCCACCGCAGGCCGCGAGCGACCCGGCCAGCGCCACCATGCCGATGACCGCTCCGGCTATCCGCGAGGTCCTGCTCATGTGTGTTGTTCTCCGTCCGAACAAAGGGAAATGACCAGAAGAAAGCAAGTCGGAAAAAAGATGTGGGCTCACGCGGGCCTGCGGCGGCGCAACGGGGACAGCAGCCGGTCCAGACCCACCAGCACGCCCTCCACCACCAGGGCGAGGCCGGCGACCAGGACCGCACCCGCGAAGACCTGGGCGGTGTCGTAGGTGTTGAACCCGGCGGTGATGATCCGGCCGAGACCGCCGAGGCCGACCATCGCGGCGATCGACGCCGTGGCGACGACCTGGACGGCGGCGGACCGCAGCCCGGTCATGATCATCGGGTAGGCGAGCGGCAGCTCGACCCGGACGAAGAGCTGCCCGCCCGACATCCCCATGCCGCGCGCGGCCTCCACCACGGCCCGGTCCACCTCCCGCATGCCGACATAGGCGTTGGTCAGCAGCGGCGGCACCGCAAACAGGACCAGCGCGATGATGGTGGGCCAGTACCCCGAGTTGCGCAGGGGCGTGACCATGAAGAGGGCCAGCACCGCGAAGACCGGGATGGCCCGCCCCACGTTGGAGAGGTTGACCGCGAGCGCGCCCCCCTTGCCGATGTGCCCCAGATACAGGGCGAGCGGCAGGGCTATCGCGCAGGCCACCGCCAGGGCGACCCCGCTCACGTACAGATGCTCGCCGAGCCGGTGCGCGGCCCCGCCGTCCCCCGACCAGTTGGCCCCGGTGGTCAGCCAGGTCCAGGCTTCGCCGATGACTCCCACGGGTCAGCCCACCTCCGCCTTCGCCAGGGCGGGGGGTCCCGCGTCCGTCTTCGCCGGGACGGGACGCGACGCCCCGGATATCCGGGTCCACGGCGTCAGCAGCCGCTGGAGGCCGAGCAGCAGCAGGTCCGCCGCCACCGCGAGCAGCACGCACAGGACCGAGGCGGTGAGCACCTGGGCCTTGAAGAAGCTGGGCAGCGCGTCCTCGATGAGATTGCCGAGGCCCCCCTTGCCGACGAGCGAGCCGACCGTGGTCAGCGCGACCGTCGACACGGTGGCTATCCGCAGCCCCGCCATCACCGCGGGCAGCGCCAGCGGGAGCTCCACCTCCCACAGCAGCCGGCCCGGCCCGTACCCCATGCCGCGGGCGGCGTCCTTGGCCTCCAGCGGTACCGCTTCGAGCCCGGCCAGGATGTTGCGCACCAGGATGGTCAGCGAATAGAGCACGAGCCCCGTCACCACGAGCGCGGCCGACAGCCCGAACAGGGGCAGCAGCAACGAGAACATCGCCAGCGAGGGCACGGTGTAGAGCACGGTCGTCAGCCCGAGCACCGGTCCGGCGAACCGCCGGCCCCGGCGCGCGAGCAACGCCAGCGGAAAGGCGACCGCGAGCCCGATCAGCACCGAGACCACCGTGATCCCGATGTGCTGCACGGTCGCGTCGGTCAACTCCTGGCTGCGGGAGCGCAGGTACTCCCCGCAGATCCAGTCGTTCGCCGCCAGGCAGCTCTGCTCGGCCATCCGCCCCCACCTCCTGCTTTCCCTCGTCACGCCGGATGCCCCGGATCACCCGGATCGAACTGATGACTGACGAGCCTATCCTCGACCACTGACAATCGCGGAGGCTGTCGCATTCCGGCAACATGCCCTTCACAGAACGCCCTCCACAATGGGGAACCATGATCCGTTTCGAGCACGTCACCAAGCGGTACGCCGATGGCACCACCGCCGTCGACGACCTTTCCTTCGAGGTCGCCGAGGGTGAACTGGTCACGCTCGTCGGACCTTCCGGTTGCGGCAAGACGACCACCATGAAGATGGTGAACCGGCTGATCGAACCGACCGAGGGCGGGATATTCCTCGACGGGGACGACATATCCACCATCGACCCCGTCATACTGCGCCGCCGCATCGGCTATGTCATCCAGCAGGTCGGACTCTTCCCGCACAAGACGGTCCTGGAGAACACCGCGACCGTTCCCCATCTGCTGGGCTGGAAGCGCGGAAAGGGGCGCGAACGCGCCGCCGAACTCCTCGACCTCGTCGGACTCGACCCCTCCGTCTATGGTGACCGCTATCCGGAACAGCTTTCAGGCGGTCAGCGCCAACGCGTCGGCGTGGCCCGCGCATTGGCCGCCGATCCGCCCGTCCTCCTGATGGACGAGCCTTTCGGGGCGGTCGACCCGGTCGTCCGCGAACGGCTCCAGAACGAATTCCTGAAACTCCAGGCCCAGGTCCGCAAGACCGTGCTGTTCGTCACGCACGACATCGAGGAGGCCGTCCGCCTCGGCGACCGCATCGCCGTCTACGGACAGGGGCGCATCGAGCAGTTCGACTCCCCCGCCACCGTGCTCGGAGCCCCCGCGACCCCGTACGTGGCCGACTTCGTCGGCGCGGACCGCGGGCTCAAGCGGCTCTCGGTGACGCCCATCGAGGAGAGCGACCTCGACCAGCCACCGGTCGTCCACCTCGACGACCCGCTGGCCGCGGCCACCGCGCGGCTCCGGTCCGAGGGCGCGCGCTGGGCGGTCGTCCTGGACGGCCGGGACAACCTCCACGGCTGGATCCCCGCCGACGCGACGGCCGGTGCGAGCAAGGCCGCCGACGCGACCGCAGGCGCCAAGGGCGCGGCGAAGGGCACCGTCCGCGAGCACGCCCGCCGGATGGAGGCGTGGCTTCCGCTCGGCGCGCCCCTGAAGCAGGCCTTCGCCACCATGCTCCAGCACGACGCGGGCTGGATCGCGGTCATCGACAAGGAGAGCGAGGGCCGCTTCCTCGGGGTGCTGACCCCCGCCCGGCTGCACGAGGCCCTGCGCCGCTCGATCGACGCGGACGCCCAGGACGTACCGCGCGCCGAGGTCGCCGTGGAGACGGTGACGAGCATCGCGACCACCAGCTAGACGGCCGGGGCCCGGTCCTCCGCCCGGGCGGCCGGGGCTCAGTCCTCGCCGAGCCGGGCGCTCAGCCCTTCCAGGGCGGGCGGGATCTCCCGCCGCCAGGTCGTGACGTCGTGCCCGCCGCCGTCGAGCACGACGGACGACACCTTCGCGGGCGCCTTCACGTCGGCGGGGCGAGCCGCGGCCGGAGCCGTACCCGTGGCGGCGAACAGCGCGACGGCCGGCGCCGCCACGACCGCCAGAACTGCGGTGCTGGTGAGACCCATGAGGCGTGTTCTCTCCGTGATTCCGTGCAGGGAGACCGGGCGACCGGATGCGGGAAATTTCCGGAATATGGGTGAACCCGCGCTCCCCGACCCTCGTCCTAGAGGGCGCACATCGTCCGCAGGGCCCCGGCCCGCGGACGGACGAACGAGAATCTCTCGCGAAGCCACGGGAAACGATGTCTGTCACGCCAGATGGGGATAAGCCGGTGTCGGTTCCGGGGCGCGTCCGCCGGTTGCTCCACGGGCCTCGCCCCGAATCCGTACCGGCTCTCGTCGGAACCGCCTGCACCGTCGTCGGGCTGATCGACGTCGCCTCCGGAGTCTTCCCCCGCTTCCGGCACAGCCGGATGCACACCCTCGCCGAGGTGCTCCCCGGGGCGCTCGGCCCGTTCGCCGCCGCGCTCGCGCTGAGCGCGGGCATGCTGCTGCTCCTGCTCGCCCACGGGCTGAAGCGGCACAAACGGCGGGCCTGGCGGGCCGCGGTGATCCTGCTGCCCGTGGGGGCCGTGGCCCAGTTCGCGTACCGCCACTCGATCGTCGGGGTGCTCGTCCCGCTCGCGCTCTGCTGGCTGCTGGTGCGCCACCGGGACCAGTTCCGGGCACTGCCCGACCCGCGCAGCCGCTGGCGCGCGCTCGCCAACTTCGTGCTGCTCGGGGCCGGTTCGCTGGGGCTCGGGCTGATCATCGTCAGCGTCCACCCCGGCCGGGTCGTCGGCGACCCGTCCATCGCCGACCGCCTCCAGCACGTGCTGTACGGCCTGTTCGGCGTCGAGGGCCCCGTCGACTACACCGGGCGGACCGACGGGACGGTGGCCTACTCGCTGGGCGCGCTCGGCCTGTTGACCGCCGTCACCACCATCTACCTCGCCTTCCGCCCCGAACACCCGGCGGCCCGCCTCACCGACGACGACGAGAGCCGGCTGCGGGAGCTGCTGGAGCGGCACGGCGGGCGGGACTCGCTCGGCCACTTCGCGCTCCGCCGCGACAAGGGCGTCGTCTTCTCCCCCAGCGGCAAGGCCGCCGTCTGCTACCGGGTCGTCTCCGGGGTGATGCTGGCCGGCGGCGACCCCATCGGCGACGTGGAGGCCTGGCCCGGCGCGATCGAGCGCTTCATGGACGAGGCGCAGGCGCACTCCTGGACCCCCGCCGTGATGGGCTGCAGTGAGACCGGCGGCCAGGTCTGGACCCGCGAGACCGGACTCACCGCCCTGGAGCTGGGCGACGAGGCGGTGGTGGACGTGGCGGATTTCTCCCTCGCCGGACGCGCCATGCGCAACGTGCGCCAGATGGTCAAGCGCATCGAGCGGGGCGGCTACGAGACCCGGGTCCGGCGGGCACGTGACATCGGCGACACCGAGCTGGACCGCATCCGGCGGGCCGCGGCCGACTGGCGCGGCACCGACACCGAACGCGGCTTCTCCATGGCGCTGGGCCGGATCGGCGACCCGGCCGACGGCGACTGCGTGATCGCCACCGCCCACCTGCCCGGCTCCGGTACGCAGGACTCCCCGCACGGCGACCTCAAGGCGGTCCTCCACTTCGTACCGTGGGGCCGTGACGGGATGTCCCTGGAGCTGATGCGCCGCGACCGCTCGGCCGACCCCGGCATGAACGAGCTGCTGATCGTCGCCTCCCTCCAGGCCGCCGAGAAGCTCGGCGTCGCCCGGGTCTCGCTGAACTTCGCGATGTTCCGCTCGGCCCTGGCCCGGGGCGAGCGGCTCGGCGCGGGCCCGGTGCTGCGCTGCTGGCGCGGACTGCTGATCTTCCTCTCCCGCTGGTTCCAGATCGAGTCGCTGTACAAGTTCAACGCGAAGTTCGGGCCCCGCTGGGAACCCCGCTTCGTGGTCTTCCGCACCAGCCGCGACCTGCCCCGCATCGGCATCGCCGCGATGCGGGCGGAGGGCTTCGTGAACCTCTCGCCGCCCCGCCCGTTCCGGCCCCGCACGCCCCGCCCGTGCGGTCACACCGTGCGTCCGCACGCGGAGCACGAGGTGAGCGCGGCGTAACGGCGTCGTACGGGGCCACGGCAGGTCCTAGTCTGGTCGTATGAGTACGTCACGCACGCGGGGCACGGTCCGAGGGCTGCCGGAGTGGGACCGCTGCGCGGTCATGGGGGTCGTCAACGTGACGCCCGACTCCTTCTCCGACGGCGGCCGCTGGTTCGACACCACGGCGGCGGTCAAACACGGCCTGCACCTGGTGGCCGAGGGCGCCGACCTGGTCGACGTGGGCGGTGAGTCGACCCGCCCGGGCGCCAGCCGGGTCGACGAGGCCGAGGAGCTGCGCCGGGTCGTCCCGGTCGTCAGGGGACTGGCCTCCGAGGGCGTCACCGTCTCCGTGGACACCATGCGCGCCCGCGTCGCCGAGCAGGCCGTCGCCGCCGGGGCCGCCCTGGTCAACGACGTCAGCGGCGGCCTCGCCGACCCGGACATGATCCGGGCCGTCGCCGCCGCCGAGGTGCCGTTCGTCGTGATGCACTGGCGCGGCTTCAGCGAGTCGATGAACAGCCGCGCGGTGTACGCGGACGTCGTCGCCGAGGTCCTCGACGAGCTGCGGCAGCGGATGGACGCGGTGATCGCGGGCGGGGTCGCCCCCGAGCGCGTCGTGATCGACCCCGGCCTCGGCTTCGCGAAGGACGCCGCCCACGACCTGGCGCTCGTCGCGCACCTGGCCGAGCTGCATGCGCTGGGCCGCCCGCTGCTGGTGGCCGCCTCCCGCAAACGTTTCCTCGGCCACGTCCTGGCCGGTCCGGGCGCCTCCCCGCCGCCCGCCCGCGAACGCGACGCCGCCACCGCCGCCGTCTCCGCGCTCTCCGCGCAGTCCGGCGCCTGGGCGGTCCGGGTCCACGAGGTGCGGGCCACCGCCGACGCGGTCCGCGTCGCCCGCGCGGTCGAGGGAGCCGCGTGAACGAGGAGCACGCACAGGCCGCCGCCGACATCGCGGAGGTCGAGGCCGCCAACACCGCCTTCTACGAGGCGCTGGAGCGCGGCGACTACGAGGAGCTCTCCGACCGCTGGCTGCCCGGCGAGGACCTCACCGTCTCCTGCGTCCACCCCGGCTGGCCGGTGCTCACGGGCCGGGGCGAGGTGCTGCGCAGTTACGCCCTGATCATGGCGAACACCGAGTACATCCAGTTCTTCCTGACCGACGTCAACATCGCGATGACCGGCGACACCGCGCTCGTCACCTGCACCGAGAACATCCTCAGCGGCGGGCCGGCCGAGGAGGGCAACGCGCTGGGCCCCCTGGTGGGGCAGCTGGTCGTCGCCACGAACGTGTTCCGGCGCACCCCGGACGGCTGGAAACTCTGGTCCCACCACGGGTCACCCGTCCTGACGGATTCCGACGAGGACGACGACGAGGAAACCCCCTCCTGAGGAGGAAACACCCTCCCGAGTGGGTACGGGACCGATAGGGATTGAACCGATCACCGAGGGGTATGGGCGGCTACCAGCCCGGTGAGGCGCTGTCCATGGCCCCCACGGGCGAGCACTGTCTGTGCTCGCAGGTAGATTCGAAAGAAGGCACCTCGCCGCCCGCACGCGGCCGGGTGCCTCTCGACCAACGACAGCAGGAGTGATTCGCGTGGATCGTGTCGCGCTGCGCGGCCTCAAGGCCCGTGGGCACCACGGCGTCTTCCCCCGGGAACGGGAAGAGGGCCAGACCTTCATCGTCGACCTGGTGCTCGGCCTCGACACCCGCCCCGCGGCAGCCGCCGACGACCTGGCCCGCACCGTGCACTACGGCGTGGTGGCCGAGGAGGTCGTCGACGTGGTGACCGGTGAACCGGTCGATCTGATCGAGACGCTCGCCGAGCGCATCGCCCAGCAGTGCCTGAAGCACGAAGGCGTCCAGGAGGTCGAGGTCGTGGTGCACAAGCCGGATGCGCCGATCACCGTCCCCTTCGACGACGTGACCATCACCATCACCCGGAGCCGAGCATGACTGCATTTTCGACCGAGGGGCAGAGCGACCCGACCGTACAGCCGGTTCCGACCGCCGTCGTCCGGCAGGTGGACGCCGCCGACGTCACGCTCTCCAACCCCAAGATGGCCGTGATCTCCCTCGGCTCCAACCTGGGCAACCGCCTGGAGACCCTTCAGGGGGCCGTCGACGCCCTGGAGGACACCCCGGGTCTGCGGGTCAAGGCCGTCTCGCCGGTGTACGAGACGGAGCCCTGGGGCGTCGAGGCGGATTCCCAGCCGTCGTACTTCAACGCGGTCATCCTCGTGAAGACGACGCTGCCCCCCGCCTCCCTGCTGGAGCGCGGCCAGGCCGTCGAGGAGGCCTTCGACCGGGTCCGCGAGGAGCGCTGGGGCCCGCGCACCATCGACGTCGACATCGTGTCGTACGCCGACGTCCTCTCCGACGACCCGGTGCTCACGCTCCCCCACCCGCGCGCCCACGAGCGGGCCTTCGTCCTCGCCCCCTGGCACGACGTGGACCCCGAGGCCCAGCTGCCCGGCGCCGGAGCGGTGGCCCAGCTCCTCGCGGAGGTCGGCCGCGACAGCGTCCTGCCGCGCGCCGACCTGGAACTGCGCCTGCCGGAGTAATCGTTAGGCTCGACGGACGGTGGTCCGGCGCACGGCCGGACCGGGCACAGGCGGCGCGAAGGGCGGCTCACTCGGTGAAGCAACTACGGCTCGGGGTACTGGCGGGCCTCTTCGCCGCCGCCGGCGTCCTCTCCTGGGGCGGGGCCCGCCTCTGGGACTCCTTCGGCACCCTGCCCAGCGTCCCGCTGGCCGCGTCGATCGTGCTCGCGGTGATCGCGGCGATCCTCCTCGCGACCGCCCTCTCCACCCGCAACCGCCTCCGCGCCCAACGCGAACGCCGCCCCGGCGCCAAGGGCGTCGAGCCCCTGTTCGCGGCCCGCGCGGTCGTCTTCGGCCAGGCGAGCGCCCTGGTCGCGGCCCTGGTCGCCGGCATGTACGGCGGCACCGGCGTCTTCCTCCTGAGCTACCTCGACATCCCGCCCCGACGCGACCAGGCCATCTACGCGGGCGCGGCGGTGATCGCCGGCATCGGCGTCATCGCGGCCGCCCTCTTCCTGGAACGCGTCTGCCGCCTCCCGGAGGACGGCAACGACCACGACGGCACGGGCACGGCTGCGGCGTAACGCACGACGGGGGCCGGCGACCCGACCCACGAGTCACCGCCCCGGTCACGCCGCCGCGCGGACCAGATGCCCGTTGACCAGGAACGCGGGATGCGGCCGCAGCCGGTATCCGTAGAGGGTGAACGGCTTGCCGGGCGCGGGGCGGGGCCGCACGGACTCGACGGTCACCCAGCTGGACTCCACGGGATCGGCGTCGTGATGCTCCGGCCGGAACGTGCCGCGTGCCGCCCAGCGGTCCACCAGGATCAGGTGAGACGCGAGGCCCTTCCTCGCGGGGGTGAACCGCGCACCGATGATCTCGGCAAGATCGACGAGGAACGGCACGTTGGCGCTGACCAGGGTCCGGCCGGCCCAGCGCTTGGCACGGCACCCGTCGCCGTCCGCGTATCCGTCGAGGAAACCGTCGAAGACCTCGCGGTCCCGCAGCACGACCCGGGGAAACGCCTGCCTCATGTGGTGCGCGTCGCCGCCGGCGTACTGGCGCAGGGCATCGGCGAGGTAGGAGGACACCACTCGGACCCGGAAGCCCGGAATCTCCCGGCCCAGGTAGCCGGAGGGTCGCGTCACGGGCTGGAGCCGGGCCGCCAGGCCCGTCGCCTCGGTGAGGCTGCGCGCGTACCGGGTGGCGAACGCCTCGTCGTTCACGACGAGTGAGACGTAGTTCTTGCCCACCGTGCCGTCCGCACAGGTGGCCCCCACGAAATAGCCGAACGCGTATCCCATGCGGAACGTGAGCCGTTCGCGGCAGAGCTTGCGCGCGTGGGTCCACGCGATGGTTCTGCCCGTCGCGTCCTCGGGGCGGATCCAACCGTCCGGTGTGGCCAGCAGAAGGTCCCCGGAGACCGTGAAAGCCGCATGACTCGTGACGACCTCCACGGCCGCTCTCGCCTTGACGGCCGTCACGTCCGTGACAGTCGTCTCTGCCGCACGGGACCCGTCCAGCGTCCACAGCCTGGTGCCGACGGCGACCTCCCGGGCCTGGAGACGCCCGCCCACCGCGTTCACGGTCTGCTTGCTCGGTAACCCATCGCTCATGCGCCGCTCCTCGGCCTGTTCACCAGCACAGGTCGAGGAGCGTATCGGGCACCACTGACAAAGCGGGCTAGCGCGCCAAAATGAGGCTCATCGCCTCGGCGCGGGTCGAGGCATCGCGGAGCTGGCCTCGTACGGCCGACGTCGTGGTCTTCGCCCCGGGCTTGCGGATGCCCCGCACCGACATGCACATGTGTTCGGCCTCGATCACCACGATCGCGCCCCTCGCCTCCAGGATCCGCATGAGCGAGTCCGCCACCTGCGTCGTGAGACGTTCCTGCACCTGGGGCCTGCGGGCGAAGACATCGACGAGGCGGGCCAGCTTCGACAGGCCGGTGATCTTGCCGGAGTCGGCCGGTATGTAGCCGACGTGTGCGACTCCGTGGAAGGGCAGGAGGTGGTGTTCGCACAGCGACATGATCTCGATGTCCTTCACCAGGACCATCTCGTCGTGCCCGAGATCGAAGGTCGTGGTGAGCACGTCCTCGGGTTCCTGCCGCAGACCGGCGAGAATTTCCTTGTACGCCCGCGCCACCCGCCCCGGCGTCTCCCGCAGACCCTCGCGGTCAGGGTCCTCGCCGACGGCGATCAGCAGTTCGCGTACGGCCGCCTCGGCCCGCTTCTCGTCGAATTCGCCGATCGAACCCTGGCCGTCCAACGTCACCGGGTCGGTCATCTGTGCCTCGTTCCTCTGTGCTGCCCCGTGCGCGGATCGCACGTGGACATCGCAGGCATACGGAAAAGCCGCGCCCCCACAGGCTAAAACCTGGGGGGCGCGGCATCCATTCCGGGACCGGATCGGCCCCCGTGACGGGGGTCTCACCGGAGCGGTCCGGGACTAGCTCTCGGGACGGTCCTCGGGGATCGCCTCCGTGGAGGGGGCGATGTCCTTGGTCAGGTCCTTCGGGGCGATCTCCGGCGGGGTGGCCGAACCGTTGGCGACCGAGGCGCCGTTGGTGAGGGCCAGTTCCTTGGGAGAGAGGACCGGGGGCCGCGTCGACGGGGTGCGTCGGGCGGATCCGGTCCAGGCCGGGCGGGCGGGGCGCCGGACGAGCGGGGCGAAGATCTCGGCGATCTCGTCCTTGCCCAGCGTCTCCTTCTCCAGCAGTTCGAGCACCAGGGCGTCGAGGATGTCGCGGTTCTCGACGAGGATCTCCCACGCGTCGTTGTGGGCGGTCTCGATGAGCTTCTTGACCTCCTCGTCGACCAGGGCCGCGACCTCTTCCGAGTAATCGCGCTGGTGGCCCATCTCTCGGCCCAGGAAGGGCTCCGAGTTGTCGCCGCCGAACTTGATCGCGCCGAGGCGCTCCGTCATGCCGTACTGCGTGACCATCGCGCGGGCCGTTGCCGTGGCCTTCTCGATGTCGTTCGCGGCACCGGTGGTCGGGTCGTGGAAGACCAGCTCCTCGGCCGCACGCCCGCCCAGCATGTACGCCAGCTGGTCGAGCATCTCGTTGCGGGTCGTGGAGTACTTGTCCTCCTCCGGGAGCACCATCGTGTAACCGAGGGCGCGGCCGCGGGAGAGGATCGTGATCTTGTGGACCGGGTCCGACTGGGGGGAGGCCGCCGCGACCAGGGCGTGTCCGCCCTCGTGGTACGCGGTGATCTTCTTTTCCTTCTCGGACATGATCCGGGTCCGCTTCTGCGGACCCGCCACGACGCGGTCGATCGCCTCGTCGAGGCTCTCGTTGTCGATGAGCTTCTTGTTGCTGCGCGCCGTCAGGAGCGCGGCCTCGTTGAGCACGTTCGACAGGTCGGCGCCGGTGAAGCCGGGCGTGCGCCGGGCGACGGCGCCGAGGTCGACGCCCTCCGCCACGGGCTTGCCCTTCTGGTGCACCTTGAGGATCTCCAGGCGGCCCTGCATGTCCGGGCGGTCGACCGCGATCTGCCGGTCGAAGCGTCCCGGGCGCAGCAGCGCCGGGTCGAGGATGTCCGGGCGGTTCGTGGCGGCGATCAGGATGACGCCGCCCTTCACGTCGAACCCGTCCATCTCGACGAGCAGCTGGTTGAGCGTCTGCTCGCGCTCGTCGTGACCGCCGCCCATGCCGGCGCCGCGATGGCGGCCGACGGCGTCGATCTCGTCGACGAAGACGATCGCCGGGGCGTTCGCCTTGGCCTGCTCGAAGAGGTCACGCACTCGGGAGGCGCCGACGCCGACGAACATCTCGACGAAGTCGGAACCGGAGATCGAGTAGAACGGCACGCCCGCTTCGCCGGCGACGGCGCGTGCGAGCAGCGTCTTGCCCGTACCGGGCGGCCCGTAGAGCAGGACGCCCTTGGGGATCTTGGCGCCGACGGCCTGGAACTTCGCCGGCTCCTGGAGGAACTCCTTGATCTCGTGGAGTTCTTCGACCGCCTCGTCGGATCCCGCCACATCGGCGAAGGTCGTCTTGGGGGTGTCCTTGGTGATCAGCTTGGCCTTGGACTTGCCGAACTGCATGACCTTGGAACCGCCGCCCTGCATCTGATTCATCAGAAACAGGAAGACGACCACGATGAGGACGAAGGGCAGCAGCGAGAGGAGGATCGAGACGAACGGGGACTGCTTCGACGGCGAGACGGTGTAACCCTTCTCGATGTCACCCGCCTCGAACTTCGTCTGCAGCGTGTCGGCGAGCTCGACGCCCTGGTTGCCGATATAGCTCGCCTGGAACTTGCTGCCGGACTCGCCTTCGAGCTTCTGGCCGTCCTTCAGTTCGATCTTGAGGATTTGTTCGTCACCGGTGGTCAGCTTGGCCTGCTCCACCTGGTCCTTGCTGATCGCCTGGATCACCTTGCCGGTGTCCACCGTCTTGTAGCCGCCCGACGAGCCGACGACCTGCATCAACACGACCACGGCGAGGACGGCCAGCACGATCCACATGACCGGCCCACGGAAGTATCGCTTCACGTCCATCCATACGGAGCGAAGTCGCCCCGTCCCTCCTGCCCGTAGGTAAATGCTGCTGTGAGAAAAGACTGTTCTTCGGACGGTACCCCAGCATCGTCACCCGCGACTGCGGGGTACGGCGGAGAAACCTGCTTTCGAAGCTTCAACGGCCCGAAGGCAGTGAGGGTTCCCCGACGGGTCGGCCGGGGTCAGCCGCCGTAGACGTGCGGGGCCAGCGTGCCGACGAAGGGCAGGTTGCGGTACTTCTCCGCGTAGTCCAGCCCGTAGCCGACGACGAACTCGTTGGGGATGTCGAAACCGATCCACTTCACATCGATCGCGACCTTTGCGGCATCCGGCTTGCGCAGCAGGGTGCAGACCTCCAGCGAGGCCGGCTCCCGGGAGCCCAGGTTGGACAGCAGCCAGGACAGCGTCAGTCCGGAGTCGATGATGTCCTCGACGATCAGGACGTGCTTGCCCTTGATGTCGGTGTCGAGGTCCTTGAGGATCCGCACGACGCCGGAGGACTGGGTGCCCGCTCCGTACGAGGAGACGGCCATCCAGTCCATCGTGACGGGGGTGGACAGCGCGCGCGCCAGGTCCGCCATGACCATCACCGCGCCCTTGAGGACGCCGACGATGAGCAGGTCCTTGCCCGCGTACTCCGCGTCGATCTTCGCGGCCAGCTCGACGAGCTTCGCGTCGATCTCTTCCTTGGTGAGGAGCACCGACTGAAGGTCGGTACCCATGTCCTTCTCGTTCACCCACGTCTCTTTCTGTGCTGCCGACGCCCTGGCCCGCCGGTCCGGGTCAGCCCCGGGCCGGCGGCGGTTCGCCTGCACTTCAGCCGCTCGCGCGTCAGCTCTGCCGAATGACCAGTCTGCCACCCTGCCGCAGCGCCTCGACGCGGCCGGGCAGGTTGATGGCCCGCTGGCCGCGCCAGCCGGTGATCAGGCGGTCGACTTCTTCGAGGTGCCGGGCGAAGAGGGAGCCGGCGGGCGAGCCCGCCTCGATGAGTGCGCGGCGCAGCACCCGGCGGCGTACCGCGGGCGGCAGGGCGTAGAGCCCCGCGCACTCCAGGCGGCCGGTCTCGTCGCGTACGGACAGCTCGGCCTCGGCGGCCCAGGTGTCCAGGGCGTCGGCGTCGTCGCGGGAGAGCTGGGCGGTGCGGGCGAGTGCCTCGACGACGCCTTTGCCGAGCGCCTTCTCCAGGGCGGGCAGGCCTTCGTGGCGGAGCCGGGAGCGGGTGTAGGCGGGGTCGATGTTGTGCGGGTCGTCCCAGACGGGGATCGACTGGACCAGGCAGGCCTTGCGGGCGGTCTGCCGGTCGAGCTGGAGGAAGGGGCGGCGGTAGCGGCCGGCCGGTCCGGAGGCGGCGGCCATGCCGGAGAGCGAGCGGATGCCGGAGCCGCGGGCGAGGCCGAGGAGGACCGTCTCGGCCTGGTCGTCGCGGGTGTGGCCGAGCAGGACGGCGGCGGCGCCGTGGCGTTCGGCGGCGGCGTCCAGCGCGGCGTAGCGGGCGTCGCGGGCGGCGGCCTCGGGGCCGCCCTCGCGTCCGACGTGCACGGCGACGGCCTCGACGGGGTCGAGGTCCATGGCGGTGAGCCGGGTGGCGACCTCGGCGGCGCGGAGGCCGGAGCCCGGCTGGAGGTTGTGGTCGACGGTGATGCCGCCGGCCCGGACGCCGAGCTTGCGGGCCTCGAACGCGAGGGCGGAGGCGAGCGCCATGGAGTCGGCGCCGCCGGAGCAGGCGACGAGGACGAGCGGGGTGTCGGGCCGTTCGGGGAGAGTCGTACGGGGGCTGCCCGCGGCGCCGGCCTCGGCGTAGCGGGAGCGGGCGGCGTGCGCGGGGCGCATGGCCGCTTCGGCGGGCCGGTCGTGGCCGGCGTTCCGCTGGAATTCGGTGATGACGTCGTGGAGTACGCGGCGGACCGCCAGGCGTATCGCCGCGACCGCAGGATGGGGACCCATGTCCGGTGCCCTTCGTGGAGTTCGGGAGGAGCGTCGAGCGCCGGAACGCGTGAGTCCCGTCACTCAGAGTGCGTCGATGGTGACAGAGTCAAGCTGTTCATCGAGCATTGCACGCCTTCCCGTGCCTCCATGGTCCCTCGGATGGGTGATTGGGGGGCCAATATCGGTCCCCCGGGAGTATCCGGACGGTCTGATGGTCAGGATTCGGCCTTACGGTGCACGCGCGCGACCCAGTCGGCGGGCTTGGCGATCTCGGCCTTGGTCGGGAGGGTGTTGGGCGAGGTCCAGACGCGGTTGAAGCCGTCCATGCCGACCTCGTCGACGACCGATCGAACGAACTTCTCGCCGTCCTTGTACTGCCGGAGCTTGGCGTCGAGGCCGAGGAGCTTGCGCAGGGCCTGGTCGAGGCGGCCGGCGCCCTGGGCGCGGCGCTGCTGGAACTTCTCGCGGATCTCGGAGACGGAGCCGACGACGTCGGGGCCCACGCCGTCCATGACGTAGTCCGCGTGCCCTTCGAGGAGGGACATGACGGCGGTGAGGCGGCCGAGGACCTCGCGCTGGGCGGGGGTCTGGACGATGTCGACGAGGCTGCGGTTGTCGCTCTCGCCCTGTTCGCCCTCGGGGCGGCCGGCGCCGGAGAGGGACTGGGCGGCCTCGCGGAGGCGTTCCAGGAAGGTCATCGGGTCGACGTCGGTCTCGTCGAGGAACGTCTGGATCTCGCCCTGGAGGTGGTCGCGGAGCCAGGGCACGCCGGTGAACTGGGTGCGGTGGGTCTCCTCGTGGAGGGCGACCCAGAGCCGGAAGTCGTGCGGTTCGACGTCCAGCTCGCGTTCGACGTGGACGATGTTGGGGGCGACGAGGAGGAGGCGGCCGCCGCCGTTCGCGGAGGCGGGCAGCTCCCTGGTGGCGGGGGCGAACGTCTCGTACTGGCCGAGCACCCGGGAGGCGAGGAACGAGAGCAGCATGCCCAGCTCGACGCCGGTGACCTTGCCGCCGACCGCGCCGAGGACGGCGCCGCCGGGTCCGCCGGTGCGGCGGCTCTCCATCTTGGTGAGCAGCGGCTTCAGCAGTTCGCGGAAGCCGGCGACGTTGGCCTTGATCCAGCCGGGCCGGTCGACGACGAGGACGGGGGTGTCCTCGGGTTCGGTCCCCTCGGGGATCATCCGGGTGAAGAGCCGGACGTGCTCCTCGGAGGCCTTGGCGTGCCGCCGGAGCTCCGCGACGACGGCGCGGGCCTCCTCGCGGCTGATGTCGGGCCCAGGCCGTACGAGCCGGGTCGCGGTCGCCACCGCGAGATTCCAGTCGACCATCTGGGCACCACCGATGCTCGTCATGCGTCAACCGTACGTGAGCTTGTCGTCCCTTGGTGGGGTCTTGCAGGGCTCTTCGGGTACGGGGGTCTCCTCAGCCGCCCGATCCGGCGAGGGCGGTGGCCAGGGCGTCGAGGGCGGGTTCGGCCTCGGTCGCGGAGAGGCTGCCGGAGGCGAGGAAGGCGAAGGCGAGCAGCCGGCCCTGCCGGTCGACGACGGTTCCGGCGAGGGAGTTGACGCCCAGAAGGGTGCCGGTCTTGGCGCGGACCAGACCGGTGCCTTGGGCGTCCTGCGCGTAACGGCCGCCGAGGGTGCCGCTGAAGCCGGCGATGGGAAGGCCGGTGAGGGCCGGGCGGAGTCCGGGGCGGTCGGGGTCGGCGGCGCGGGCGAGGAGGGCGGTGAGGAGGGCGGGCGTGACGCGGTCGGCGCGGTCCAGGCCGCTGCCGTCGGCGAAGTGGGCGCCGGCGACCGGGACCTCGATCTTCTTCAGTTCGTTGGTGACGGCGCGGCGGGCTCCGGCGAAGGAGGCGCTCTCGCCCTTGGCGATGGCGGTCTGCCGGGCGAGGGCTTCGGCGATGTCGTTGTCGCTGTTGGTGAGGGTGCGCTCGACGAGGGCGGAGAGCGGGGCCGAGCGGTGGGTGGCGACGGTGCGGGCGTCGTCGGCCGCGCGGGCCTCGCGGGGGGCGCCGGTGACCTTGACGCCCGCCTTTTTCAGGGCCTGGGCGAAGGCGCGGGCGGCGTCGCCCGCCGGGTCGTCGGTACGGGGCGCGTGGCCGCGGTCCGTGTCGTTGAGGCGGCCCTCGTCGACCATCAGAGCGGTGACGGGCGCGATGTTGTCGTTGGGGCTGATCGGGTGGAGCACCGGGCCGGTGTAGCGGGAGATGTCGTAGGCGAGGCGGACCGGGCCTGCCGCGTCCGGGGCGTCCTCGTCGTCCTCGCGCAGGGCCTTCGCGGCGTCGGCGGCCATCGAGCGCAGGGCCGCCTTGCTGAGGGTGGGGTCGCCGCCGCCGACGAGGGTGAGGGTGCGGGAGTCGGGGGACAGCGCGGCGGTGGTGGCGATGCGGTGGTCGGGGCCGAGGACGGAGAGCGCCGCGACGGTGGTGGCGATCTTGATGGTGGAGGCCGGGGTCATCGGAGCGGTGGCGCCCCTCCCGTACAGCTGCTTGCCGGTGGCGGTGTCGATGACGGACGCGGCGACCTTGTTCCCGAGTTCGGGCGCGCCGATGAGCGGGGCGAGGGCGTCGCGGAGCCCGGCGGGGTCCTGGGGTGCGTCCTGGGTGGTGGTGCCGAGGGCGGGCAGGACGGCCGGGGCGCTGGGGGCCGGGCGGGGACCGTCGGGTGTGGTGCGTCCGTGATGTGCGCCACCTGTGCGGTCGCCGGCGGCTGCCAGCGCCCGCTCGGCCTTACGCTGACCGTTGTCCCAGGGGCCGGCGGCGAGGACGGCGCCGGCGGCGACGACCAGGCCGAGCGTTGCGGAGCCTGCGATCACCTGCCAGGTGGAGGACCCGTTGCGCTTCTTCGTCAGGATCTTCGGCCCGCCCCATGGGTCCGAGGGGCGCATCGACGGTTCTTCCACCTGCTCGGCCACCGCTGACCAGCCCCTTTCGCGAGCACTCTTCTGCGTGGGGGACACTTAACCACCAGTCGTATGTGTTGATCATGGAGGAGCCACCCGTGGAGTTCGACGTCACCATCGAGATCCCGAAGGGTTCGCGGAACAAGTACGAGGTGGACCACGAGACCGGTCGGATCCGCCTGGACCGTCGACTCTTCACCTCGACCAGCTACCCGGCCGACTACGGCTTCGTCGAGAACACCCTCGGCGAGGACGGCGACCCGCTGGACGCGCTGGTCATCCTGGATGAGCCGACCTTCCCGGGTTGCCTCATCAAGTGCCGCGCCATCGGTATGTTCCGGATGACCGACGAGGCGGGCGGCGACGACAAGCTGCTCTGCGTCCCGGCGTCCGACCCGCGCGTGGAGCACCTGCGCGACATCCACCACGTGTCGGAGTTCGACCGCCTGGAGATCCAGCACTTCTTCGAGGTCTACAAGGACCTGGAGCCGGGCAAGTCCGTCGAGGGCGCCGACTGGGTCGGCCGTACCGAGGCGGAGGCCGAGATCGAGGCCTCCTACAAGCGCCTTGAGGCGCAGGGCGGCGCGCACTGACGTCCCTCTTCCGGTTCCGTTTGTGAGCCGGACGGCCGTCTTCGAACGGGCGGTACACCTTCGCGGGTGTGCCGCCCGTTGCGCTGTCGTGACGTCCGCGCGTGCGGGGCCCATGCCGGTGGCCATACTGGGCACACGTGCGACGGGGCACCCCCAGTGACGTGCAGTCGAGGAGGAACGAGGTCGAGTGGTGGCGGAATCGGGCGGTCCTGAGGACCAGAAGCCCCAGTCCGACGAGGCGCGGAGTGCTTTCGCTCCGCCCGCGGGGACGATGCAGCCGGTCTCGCCGCCCGAGGAGGACCATCCGACGTCGGAGTTCGCGCTGCCGACCGGAGTGCACTCCGATGCGAGTGGTCCGGCGGGTTCCGGCTCCTCCTCCGGGGGCGGTTCGAGCTCCGACACGCTGAGTTCCGCTTTCACCCCGCCGAGCACGTACAACGCCCAGCAGTCGCCGCCCGCGTTCACCCCGGCGCAGGGCATTCCGATGGTCAAGCTGACCAAGGAGGCGCCCTGGCAGGACCGGATGCGCACGATGCTGCGGATGCCGGTGACCGAGCGTCCGGCGGCGGAGTCGAGCCAGCGCACCGACGACGAGACGGGTCCCGCGGTGCCGCGCGTGCTCGACCTGACGCTGCGTATCGGGGAGCTGCTGCTGGCGGGCGGCGAGGGGGCCGAGGACGTCGAGGCGGCGATGTTCGCGGTGACCCGGTCCTACGGTCTCGACCGCAGCGAGCCGACGGTGACGTTCACGCTGCTGTCGATCTCGCACCAGCCGTCGCTGGTGGACGACCCGGTGACGGCGAGCCGTACCGTACGTCGCCGGGGCACCGACTACACCCGGCTGGCGGCCGTGTTCCGGCTGGTCGACGACATCACGAGCACGGACGCCGAGGTGTCGCTGGAGGAGGCCTACCGGCGGCTGGCGGAGATCCGCCGTAACCGTCACCCGTACCCGGGCTGGGTGCTGACGGCGGCCGCCGGGCTGCTGGCGGGTTCGGCCTCGGTGCTGGTCGGCGGTGGGTTCCTGGTGTTCGTCGTGGCGGCGGCGGGTGCGATGCTCGGCGACCGGCTGGCGTGGCTGTGCGCCGGGCGCGGGCTGCCGGAGTTCTACCAGTTCACGGTGGCCGCGATGCCGCCCGCCGCGATGGGGGTGGCGCTGACGCTGACCCATTCGACGGACGTCCGCCCGTCCGCGGTGATCACCGGTGGGCTGTTCGCGCTGCTGCCGGGGCGGGCGCTGGTGGCGGGGGTGCAGGACGGGCTGACCGGCTACTACATCACCGCGTCCGCCCGCCTGCTGGAGGTCATGTACTTCTTCATCGGGATCGTCGCGGGTGTGCTGATCGTCCTGTACCTGGGGCTGCAGCTGGGGGCCCAGCTCAATCCCGAGGCCCGGTTCACCCCGTACGACGAGCCGGTGATCCAGATCCTGGCGTCGATGGCGCTGAGTCTGGCCTTCGCCGTGCTGCTCCAACAGGAGCGGTCGACCGTGCTGGCGGTCACCCTGAACGGCGGCGTGGCCTGGATCATCTTCGGGGCGCTGGCGCGGACCGGGGGCATCTCGCCGGTCGCCGCGACGGCGGTGGCGGCCGGTCTGGTGGGGCTGTTCGGCCAGCTGTTCTCGCGCTACCGGTTCACCTCGTCGCTGCCGTACATCACGGCGGCGATCGGCCCGCTGCTGCCCGGTTCGGCGACGTACTTCGGTCTGCTGGGCGTGGCGCAGAACGAGCTTGACACGGGGCTCGCGTCGCTGTCGACGGCGGTCGCGACGGCGCTGGCGATCGCGATCGGGGTGAATCTCGGGAGCGAGATCTCGCGGTTGTTCATGGGGCTGCCGGGGGCGGTCGGCGGGGCGAGCCGCCGGGCGGCGAAGCGGACCCGGGGGTTCTGAGCCCGCGCGGCTCCCGAGGCCGTACGACGGAAGGCGCCCCTCGCCGGATCTGCCGGGGAGGGGCGCCTTCCGTGTGTACGTGCGCGGCGCGCGGTCAGCGCTTGGCGTGCCGGCCG
This sequence comes from Streptomyces sp. NPDC058576, assembly GCF_042718715.1. NCBI lineage: Bacteria > Bacillati > Actinomycetota > Actinomycetes > Kitasatosporales > Streptomycetaceae > Streptomyces > Streptomyces sp. NPDC058576. The sequence continues at coordinate 69,323 of NZ_JBHXPF010000034.1, forward strand.
CGCTGGCCGGTGGAGGGGCCGTTGCCGCCCGCCGGGGGGCGGCCGGTGCCGTCGCCCGCCTCGGCCGCGGCGGCCTTCTTGCCCTGGCTGCGGGCCCGCAGCACCTCGATCACGATCGGCACCACGGAGATGAGCACGATCAGGATGAGGATCATCTCGATGTGCTCGTGCACGAAGTCGATCTTGCCGAGCATCGCGCCGAGCACGGTGACGCCGACGCCCCAGAGGATCGCGCCGACGATGTTGTACGTGATGAAGGAGCGGTAGTTCATCCGGCTGACGCCCGCGATGATCGGCGTGAAGGTGCGCACGATGGGCACGAAGCGCGCCAGGACCAGGGACTTCGGGCCGTGCTTCTCGAAGAACTCGTGGGCCTTCTCCACGTTCTCCTGCTTGAAGAGGCGGGAGTCGGGGCGCTTGAAGAGGGCCGGGCCGACCTTGCGGCCGAAGAGATAGCCCACCTGGTCGCCGACGATCGCGGCGACGGCGACCAGCGTGCAGACCAGCCAGAGGGGGTACTTCAGCTGTCCCGTGGTCACCAGCAGACCCGTGGTGAACAGCAGCGAGTCGCCGGGCAGGAAGAACCCGATCAGGAGGCCGGACTCGGCGAAGACGATGAGGAGCAGGCCGGGGAGCCCGAACGTGTTGAGCAGATAGTCCGGGTCCAGCCAGCTCGGTCCGAGCGCAAGCGTATTCAAGGGTCCGGGCTCCAGGATGAGGGGTGCGATGGCGGCTCTGTGGACGCCCAAGCTATCAACGCCCGATGCGCGCCCGAGGTTCCAGTGGCGTACAGCGGGAATGCGCATCCTACGAAGCGGCCCGAAGCTGATCACAGGAGGTGCCACAAACATGGGCATTGAGGAATTCGGCGGCGGCCAGACGGCCCAGGCGGACGTGCTGGTCGTCACGACGAACGACGTACCCGGCTATCAGGTGACCCAGGTCATCGGCGAGGTCTTCGGGCTGACGGTGCGGTCCCGTCACCTCGGCAGCCAGATCGGCGCCGGGCTGAAGTCGATGATCGGCGGCGAGCTGAGGGGGCTGACCAAGACGCTGGTCGAGACCCGTAACCAGGCGATGGAGCGGCTCGTGGAGCAGGCGCGGGCCCGGGGCGCCAACGCGGTCCTGATGATGCGCTTCGACGTGACCGAGGCGGCGGACGTCGGTACGGAGGTCTGCGCGTACGGCACGGCGGCGGTGATCAGCAAGGTGTGACGCGGCGTCGCCGGGGCGACCGTTGAGGCGGTATATCCGTTTTGTCGCCCTAGGGTGAGCCGGTGGCCCCCGAATCCCCCGCGTCCCCGCCGGCTCACCCGCGTCCCCCCGCCGCCCCGGCCCGGCGGCTCCTGCCCCTCGTCCTGCCCGCGATCGTCGTCGGCGTCGTCTGCGCGCTGATCCTGCTCGGGGTGAGCCTGCTGGCCGAGCGGCTCCAGGACGTGCTCTGGGAGACCCTGCCCGACACGCTCGGGGTGGGGCGGTTCTCCTCGCTGTGGATGGTCGTGACGCTCACCGCGACCGGCCTCGCGGTGGGGCTCGTCCTGCGGGCCGTGCCCGGTCACGGCGGGCCCGATCCGGCCACCACCGGTCTGGTCGACGCCCCGATGCGGCCCGGCATCGTGCCGGGGCTGCTCCTGGTGACCGTGCTGGCGCTGGCGGGCGGGGTGAGCCTGGGGCCGGAGAACCCGATCACCGCGGCCAACATCGCGCTGGCCTTCTGGCTCGGCCGACGGTTCGCGCCCGGCGCCCCGGGCGAGCTGTGGGTGGGGCTCGCGGCGGCCGGGACGATCGGGGCCCTCTTCGGCACCCCGGTCGCCGCCGCGCTGATCCTCTCCGAGGTACTGGCGTCGCAGCCGGGCCCCGGGGCCTTCTGGGACCGGCTGTTCGCCCCGCTCGCGGCCGGCACGGCGGGGGCGCTGACCATGTCGCTGATCGCGGAGCCCAGCTTCGACCTCGCCCTCCCCGCGTACGCCGGAGCGCACTGGGGCGATCTGCTCTCCGCCCTGCTGATCGCGTCGGCGGGCGCGCTCCTCGGGCTGCTCGCGGTGTACGCGTTCCCGGTGGCGCACCGGGTCTTCACGGCGCTGCGGCATCCGGTGCTCGCGCTGACGGTGGGCGGTCTGGTGCTGGGGCTGCTCGGCGCGCTGGGCGGCCATCTCACCCTGTTCAAGGGGCTCGACGAGGTGAAGGTGCTGGCCGGGGACCCGGACGGGTGGTCGGCCGGGGAGTTCGCCGGGATGGCGGTGGTGAAGATGGCCGCCCTCGTGATCGCGGCGGCCTGCGGCTTCCGGGGCGGCCGGATCTTCCCGGCGGTCTTCGCGGGGGTGTCGCTCGGGCTCTGCGCCCATGCGCTGGTCGACGCGGTCCCGCCGTCGCTCGCGGTGTCCTGTGCGGTGCTGGGCGTACTGCTCGCCGTCACCCGGCAGGGCTGGGTGAGCCTGTTCACCGCGGCGGTGCTGGTCAGCGACGCGTCCGTGCTGCCCCTGCTGTGCGCGGCGACCCTGCCCGCCTGGCTGCTGGTCACCGGGCGGGCCCAGATGCAACTGGACGGGGACGGGAAGTCGCTGCGGTGAGCCCGCTGCATACGAAGTCGTCGCGGTGAGCGGGCCGCGTGCGAAGTCGCTCCGGTGAGCGGGCCGCGTGCGCGGTCACGGAGAAGGCCCCGTCCGGCGCGCCGGACGGGCTGAACCTCCGTATCGTCTGCTGCGTGCGCTTTCGCACCGCTTTGTCCTGAAGTCTTGCCCCGAAGCTTTGTCCTGAAGCTGTTCCGACGGAGGTCCCCTCATGCCCACGCCCGTGAACGTCGCCGTCGTCTACTACTCCTCCACCGGCACCGTCGCCACGATCGCGAAGGCGATGGCCGAGGACGCGGAGCGCGCCGGAGCGCGGGTGCGGCTGCGCCGGGCGGCGGAGCTGGCTCCGCAGGCGGCCATCGACGCCAATCCGGCGTGGGCCGAGAACGTGGCCGCGACCGCGGACATCCCCGAGGTCTCGCCGGACGACATGGCGTGGGCGGACGCGGTGATCTTCGGTTCGCCCACCCGCTACGGGAACGTCACCGCCCAGCTGAAGCAGTTCATCGACACGCTCGGTGGCATGTGGCAGGCGGGGCAGCTCGCCGACAAGGTCTACAGCGGCTTCACCTCCAGCGCCACCGCCCATGGCGGCCAGGAGTCCACGCTGCTCGCGCTGTACAACACGATCCATCACTTCGGCGGGATTCTCGTCACCCCCGGGTACACCGACCCCACGAAGTTCGTGGACGGCAATCCGTACGGCACCTCCCATGTCGCCGGGCAGGGCGACATCCCGGTCGGCGAGCAGACCCTGACCGCCGCACGCGTCCAGGCCGAGCGGGTCGTGAAGTTCACCCGGGCCATCAAGGCGGGCCTGGCCGCCGAGAACTGACCCCGCACACCGACCGCCTCGGCCGAGAGAAGGGCCTCCCACCATGCCGCTCCACCGCGGTGCCCACCCGGAGCAGGACGAACCCTCCGACGAGCAGCGCAGGCTCGCCCTGAACCCGTTCTTCGGCGAGGCGGACCCGACGGCCGCGATGAACACCGCGCCGCCCCGGCACCGGCTGCCCGACGGGCCATTGCCGCCGCTCACCGCGTACCGGCTGGTCCACGACGAGCTGATGCTCGACGGCAACTCCCGGCTCAACCTGGCCACGTTCGTCACCACCTGGATGGAGCCGCAGGCCGGCGTCCTGATGGGCGAGTGCCGGGACAAGAACATGATCGACAAGGACGAGTACCCGCGCACCGCCGAGCTGGAGCGGCGCTGTGTGGCGATGCTCGCCGACCTGTGGAACGCGCCCGACCCGGCGTCGACCGTGGGGTGTTCGACCACCGGGTCGAGCGAGGCGTGCATGCTCGCGGGGCTCGCCCTGAAGCGGCGCTGGGCGAAGCGGAACGCGGACCGCTATCCGGCGACGGCGCGGCCCAATCTGGTGATGGGCGTCAATGTGCAGGTCTGCTGGGACAAGTTCTGCAACTTCTGGGAGGTGGAGGCCCGGCTGGTGCCGATGGAGGGCGAGCGGTTCCACCTGGACCCGGCGGCCGCCGCCGAGCTCTGCGACGAGAACACCATCGGGGTCGTCGGGATCCTCGGCTCCACCTTCGACGGGTCCTACGAGCCGATCGCCGAACTCTGCGCGGCCCTGGACGCCCTCCAGGAGCGCACCGGCCTCGACATCCCGGTCCATGTGGACGGGGCGTCCGGCGCGATGGTGGCGCCCTTCCTCGACCCCGACCTGGTGTGGGACTTCCGGCTGCCGAGGGTGTCGTCGATCAACACCTCGGGGCACAAGTACGGCCTCGTCTATCCGGGAGTCGGCTGGGCGCTGTGGCGTACGGCGGACGAACTGCCGGAGGAGCTGGTCTTCCGGGTCAACTACCTGGGCGGCGACATGCCGACGTTCGCGCTGAACTTCTCCCGGCCCGGGGCGCAGGTGGTGGCGCAGTACTACACGTTCCTGCGGCTCGGGCGCGACGGCTTCCGGGCCGTCCAGCAGGCCGCCCGGGACGTGGCCTGCTCGCTGGCGCGCGCGGTGGAGGGCCTCGGGGACTTCCGGCTGCTCACCCGGGGCGACGAACTGCCGGTGTTCGCCTTCACGACGACCGCCGACGTCCACGCGTACGACGTGTTCGACGTCTCGCGCCGGCTGCGGGAGCGCGGCTGGCTGGTGCCCGCGTACACCTTCCCCGCCAACCGGCAGGACCTCTCCGTGCTGCGGGTGGTGTGCCGCAACGGCTTCTCCTCCGACCTGGCCGAGCTGCTGATCGAGGACCTCAAGACGCTGCTGCCCGAACTGCGTTCACAGAGGCATCCGTTGAGCCATGACAGGACGGCCGCGACGGCCTTTCATCACTAGGGCGTGTCCTGCGACAGCTCGGCCGAAACCGGGGCAGGGTGCCTGGCCGCTGCTGTAGGTTCCTGCCATGTCCACGAGCAAAGACCTGGAGAACCCCGAATCGCGGTTCTCCGCGTTACTGGGGAGCGCGGCACGGCTTCCGGGCGTGCGGATCGACCGGGCCTCGTATCTGCGCAGAGCGCTGGCCCGCCACTGCTCCGAGGCGGAGGTCCGCAGGGCGATCGAGGAGAGCCCCGCGGCGGCGGGCATTCCCCTGGCGGTCCTGGAGCGGGTGGCCAACGAGTCCATCGCCTACGAGACCGCCAAGGTGAGCGCCTTCTCCGCGGCGGCGGGCCTGCCCGGCATTCTGGCCCTGCCCGCCACCGTGCCCGCCGACCTCGCCCAGTACACCGGCCATGTGCTGCGCATCGCCCAGAAGCTCGCCTACCTCTACAGCTGGCCCGATCTGTTCTCCGAGGGCGCCGATATCGACGACGCGACCAGGAGCGTCCTCACGCTCTTCGTCGGCGTGATGTTCGGTACCCAGTCGGCGAACACCGCGGTCGGGAAGGTCGCGACCATGATGTCGCGGGAGGTCGCCAGGAAGCTGCCGCAGAAGGCGCTCACCCAGGGGGTCGTCTACCCCGTGGTGAAGAAGGTCGCCGGCTACCTGGGCGTCCAGATGACGAAGCAGACCTTCGCGAAGTCCGTCTCGAAAGCCATTCCCGTCGTCGGAGCCGTGGTCTCCGGCGGGCTCACCCTCGCGACCTTCCGTCCCATGGCGAAGCGGCTCAAGAAGCACCTCTCCGGCCTGGATCTGGCGAAGCCGGCACCCGGCGTGGTGATCGGGGAGGTCGTCGCCGTCCACGACTCCCCGATCCACGATCAGGGCCGAGCCGTCTGACGCGCGGGCGCCAAGGCCCGGCTAACGGCTCAGGCGCGCGAACTTCCGCACCGCCAGCGGGAAGAACACCGCGATGATGGCCACCGGCCAGAGGACCGCCAGCAGTTGAGCGTGTTCGGCGGCCCAGGATCCGGTGGCGCCACCCGGGTTGCCGAACAGATCCCGTACGGCGGTGGCGGTCGCCGACATGGGGTTCCACTCGACCACCGCGCCCAGCCACCCCGGCATCGACTCCGGGGTGGCGAACACGTTGGAGAGGAAGCCGACCGGCCAGACCAGGATCTGAACCGCCGAGACCATCTCCGGCCGTTCCGCGACCATGGCGAGATGGATGCCGACCCAGAGCATCGCGAACCGCAGCAGAAGCAGGAGCCCCACCGCTCCCAGCGCGGCCACAGGCCCGTCGTGCCAGCGCCAGCCGACCGCGTAACCGACCCCGCTCATCACCGCGAGCGAGACCACCGACTGGAGCATGTCCGCGGCGCTGCGGCCCACCAGCACCGCGCCGGGGACCATCGGCATCGAGCGGAACCGGTCGATGACGCCCTTGCCGAGGTCCTGGGTGACCGCGAGCATCGTCGCCTCCAGGCCGAAGGCCATGGTCAGCGCGAGCATCCCGGGGACCAGGAAGTCGGTGGGGTCGCCGTCCACGCCCCGGCCGCCGCCGACCAGGTACGTGAACATCAGGAGCAGCATCACCGGGAACGCCAGGTTGACGAGGACCTCGACGGGCTGCCGGGCCCAGTGCGCCAGTTCGCGGCGGGTCATCGTCCAGGAGTCGGCCAGCGCCCAGCCGAGCCGGGAGGGCGCCCCGCGCTCGCCGCCGCCCGGTCCGGGTACCGCCCGTACCGCCGTCTTCGTAGCGCTCATGCCGCGACCTCCGCCTTCTCCGTACGCCGTTCCTCGACGGGCTGTCCGGTCAGGGACAGGAACACCTCGTCCAGGGTCGGGCGGCGCACCGCGATGTCCTCCGCCTCGATGCCCGCCTCCGCCAGCACCCGCACCGTCCGGGTCAGGGCCGCCATCCGGTCCGGGGCGGGCGCGCCGATCAGCCGCCGGTCGGGGTCGACCGTCAGGTCCTCGCCGCCCAGCAGGGCGGCGGCCTCCGCCAGCCGGGCCGCGTCGCGCAGGACGACGTCGATCCGGTCGCCGCCGACGCGGGCCTTCAGCTCGTCCGAGGTCCCCTCGGCGACCGCCCGGCCGCCGTCGATCAGGGAGATCCGGTCGGCCAACTGGTCCGCCTCCTCCAGGTATTGCGTGGTCAGCAGCACCGTGGTGCCGCCGCCGACCAGGGACCGCACCGCGTCCCACACCTCGGTCCGGCCGCGCGGGTCGAGGCCGGTCGTCGGCTCGTCCAGGAACAGCACGTCCGGGTCGGTGATCAGCGACGCGGCCAGGTCGAGCCGCCTGCGCATGCCGCCGCTGTACTGCTTGACGGCCTTGCGGCCGGTGTCCGCGAGGCCGAACCGTTCCAGCAGCTCGTCCGCGCGGCTGCCCGCCCGGCGAGCGCCCAGGTGGTACAGCCGCCCGAACATCTCCAGGTTCTGCCGCCCGCCGAGCTGCTCGTCCACCGCCGCGTGCTGCCCGAGCAGCCCGATCCTGCGCCGCACCTCGCCCGCCCGCTCGCGGACGTCGAGGCCGGACACGGTCACCCGGCCCGCGTCGTGGCGCAGCAGCGTCGACATGATCCGTACGGCGGTGGTCTTGCCCGCCCCGTTGGGGCCGAGCACCCCGTGCACGGTGCCGCTGCCGACGGCCAGATCCAGCCCGTCCAGGGCGCGCTTCTCCCCGTACCGCTTGTGCACGCCGTCCATCACGATCGCCTCGGTCACACTCCCCGCCGCCCTTCCACGCCTTCGCACTCCCGGTAGCCCTGTAGTCAAACTTGACTAGTAGCTCAAAGGTAAACCCGTCGACGGCATTCGTCAAACTTGATTAGTCGTGGTCCCCGGGGTCGGGCACTCCGGTGGCGTAGGGGTTCTCCTCACCCTCGGCGAGCACCCCGACGAACGGGTCGCCCTCGCCCGCGAAGGTGTACGCGCCGGCCTCGATGCGTTCGATCAGGCCCCGGGTCCACTCCGCGCCGGCGTCGGCCGAGTGCACCCACAGGTTCATGATCTCGCCGATGTGGCCGAGGGATTCGGGGCCGTCCTCGGGCGTGTAGTACTCGGTGACCCCGTCCCGCCACCCCTTCATGGCCTCGACCCGCTCCTTGAGCAGCGCGACCGCCTCATCGCGGGGCAGGTCGACGATGAAGCCGACCCCTGCGGAGAGGACGTCCATACCCTGGTCGTAGGAGCGGATGGCGTCCCGCAGCAGGGCGCGATACTCCTCAAGACCCTCGTCGGTGACCTCGTACTCGGTGCGCGGCGGGCCGCCGACCGTGGAGGGGGCCGTCTCGTGCGCGCGGAGCAGTCCCTGCTTCGCCATCTGTTTCAGGGCGTGGTAGATCGACCCGGGCTTGGCGTTGGACCACTCGTGCGCGCCCCAGTACTCCAGGTCGTTGCGGACCTGATAGCCGTGCGCCCGGCCGTGCATGCGCACGGCGCCGAGGACCAGCAGCCGGATCGCGGACATGGCACTCCTTCGTATTCAACTTTGACTAGGGTAGCCCCGCCCGCTTGCGTCCGGGCGGCAGGTGTCCCCGGGTGCGTACGGCCGGGGCCAGCAGCGCCGCGACGAGGCACCCGGCCGCCAGCGCGGCCCACACCACGTCGTACGCGCCGAACACGTCCCGCGCGGTGGCCCCGAGGAACGCCGAGGCGCCGGCGCCCAGTTGGTGGGCCGCGTTCGTCCAGCCGAAGACGATGGGGCCGTCCTCCCCGTACACGCGGCGGGTCAGCTCGATGACGGGCGGCACGGTCGCGACGTCGACGAGTCCGTAGACCGCCACGAACAGGAGCATCGGGGCGGTGACCGTGGAGGAGAACACCAGGGGCAGCGCGAGGAGGGTGAGCGCGCGGACGGCGAAGCAGACGGTCAGCACGCGGCGCGGGTCGAACCGGTCGGTCAGCCAGCCGGCAAGCAGCGCGCCGAGGGCGGAGAAGATCCCGACGAGGGACAGCAGCGAGGCCGCCGCCGTGGCCCGCATGCCGTGATCGTGCGCGGCGGGCGCCCAGTTGGACCACATGATGCCGTTGGTGGACGCCCCGCAGAGCGCGAACGCCCCGGCCAGCAGCCAGAACGGGCCGGTGCGCACCGCCCGCAGGAGGACCTTCAGCGTGCGCGTCGCCGCTCCGGCGACCGGGGGCGGACGGGGCACGAACTCCCGTGCCCCGTAGGGCTTCACTCCCACGTCGGCCGGATGGTCGCGCAGCAGCAGGAACACCGTGGCGGCCACCGCCAAGGCCACGAGCGCGAGCGTCACCACCGGCGGACGCCAGCCGAATCGGCCCACGGACCAGGCCAGCAGCGGCAGGAAGAGCAACTGGCCCAGATGGCTGGAGGAGCTGAGCGCACCGGTCACCAGGGAGCGCCGCCGGTCGAACCAGCGGGCGGTCACCCCGGCGGCGAACGTCATGGTCAGACAGCCGCTGCCGAGGCCGATCAGCACACCCCAGTACGCGACCAGCTGCCACGGCCGCGTCATCACGCCGGTGAGCAGCGCCCCCGCCGCGACCAGCAGCAACGCGCCCATCACCACCCGGCGGGCCCCGATCCGGTCCACCAGCGCCGCCGCGAACGGGGCGGTGAGGCCGAAGAGCACCATGTTCACCGCGGCGGCGAGCGCGATCTGCCCGCGCTCCCAGGCGAACTCCTCGTGCAGGGGCGTCACCAGCAGACCGGGCACGGTGGTGAACGCGCCCGCCGTGACGATGGCCGCGGCCGCGACGGCGGCCATCAGCCAAGCGCGGTGGACCCGGGGCGGGCGACGAGCCGGCGGTACGTACGGGGAGGTCGAGGTCGAAGGGGCCATACGAGCAGCCTGGCGAGCGGAACCCGTCCTCACGAGTGTCCCGATGGACCAGGTGCGCAAGGATATGGCCATGACGGTCTTCCTCCACCCCGGGCGGCACCGCGTCGCCGTGCTCGCCCGCGCGGTCCTGCTCCCCATCGAGCTGGGCATCGTCCACCAGCTCTTCGGCCAGGCCCGGCAGGGGGCGTCGGCGGACGGGGAGCCGCTGTACGAGGTCGCCACCTGCTCGCCGACGCCCGGCGACGTGCGCACGGACGGCGACTTCACCGTGGCCGTCGCGCACGGGCCCGAGGCGCTGGCCGAGGCCGACACGGTGATCGTGCTGTCGTCGTACGAGGACTACGTCCAGGAGACGCCCGCGCTCCCGGCCCCGCTGGCGGAGGCGCTCGCGCTGATCCGGCCCGGCGTCCGGGTGGCCTCGATCTGCACCGGCGCGTTCGTGCTGGCCTCGGCCGGACTGCTCGACGGGCACACGGCCACCACCCACTGGCGGTACACGGAGCTGTTCGCCCGGCTCTTTCCCCGCGTCGAGCTGGACCCGGACGTGCTCTACACCGACGGGGGGTCCGTCCTGACCTCGGCGGGCTGTGCCGCCGGGATCGACCTGTGCCTGCACATGATCCGGCGCGACCACGGGACGGCCGTCGCGGGCGACGTGGCCCGGCGCACGGTGGTGCCGCCCCACCGCGAGGGCGGCCAGGTGCAGTACATCCGGCGGCCGGTGGCCGGACGGTCGGCCCCGGGGACCTCGGCCGCCCGCGACTGGGCGCTGCGACGGCTCCAGGACCCGATCACACTGGGGCAGTTGGCGGCCCGGGAGTCGATGAGCGTGCGGCACTTCACCCGGCGGTTCCGGGAGGAGTCCGGCATGACGCCGATGGCCTGGCTGACCCGGCAACGCATCGAGCTGGCACGGGAGTTGCTGGAGGAGTCGGATGCGCCCGTGGAGCAGGTGGCCGCCCGCGCCGGGCTCGGCACGGCGGCCAATCTGCGCCACCACTTCCACGCGGCGCTGGGCGTCTCGCCGAGCGCCTACCGCACCACGTTCCGAGGCCCTGCGCAGCCTTTGTGACGTGTCGTCAGTACGGGAAGACCGAGCGGCCGTGCTGGATCGACATCCACCGCTGCGTGGTGAACGCCTCCACCGCCGCCTCGCCGTTCAGCCGCCCCACCCCGGACGTCTTCTCACCGCCGAACGCGACCAGCGGATCGTCCTGCACGGTGGAGTCGTTGACGTGGAACATCCCGCTGACGATGCGCTGCGCGAACTTCACGCCGCGCTCCGCGTCCCGGGTGTGCACGGCGCCGCTGAGACCGTACGGGCCCTCGTTGACGATCCGTACGGCCTCCTCCTCGCCGTCGAACGTCATCAGCAGGGCCACCGGTCCGAGGATCTCCTGGTGCAGCAGCGGGGAGTCCTCCGCGAGGCCGGTGAGGACGGTCGGCCCGACCACGTTGCCGACGGTCCGGCCCCGTACGAGGGCGCTCGCGCCGTCCGCGATCGCCCGGTCCACCAGGGCGTCCAGCGCGTCGGCCTGGAAGGCGTTGATGACCGGCCCGATCCTGGTCTCCGGATCCCTCGGGTCGCCCGCCCGGAGGGCGGCCACCTTGGCGGTGAACCGCTCGGTGAACTCCGCGGCCACCGACCGGTCCACCAGGATCCGGTTGGCCGCCATGCTCACCTGCCCCTGGTGCAGGAAGCGGCTGAAGACGGCGGCCTGGACCGCGTAGTCGATGTCGGCGTCCTCCAGCACCACCAGGGCGCTGTTCCCGCTCAGTTCGAGGATGGTCCGCTTGAAGGCGCCGGCCGCCGTGGCGGCGATGTGCCGGCCGACCCGGTCGGAGCCGGTGAACGAGATCACCTTGGGCACGGGGTGCTCGATGAACGCGTCGCCGATCTCGGCGCTGTCGGTGATCACCACGTTGAGCAGCCCGGCGGGCAGCCCCGCGTCCTCGAATATCTTCGCTATCAGCCCGCCGCCGACGACCGGGGCGTTCTGATGGGGCTTCACGACGACCGCGTTGCCGAGCGCCAGGGCGGGCGCGACGGACTTCATCGTCACCAGGAAAGGGAAGTTGAAGGCGCTGATGACGCCGACGACGCCGACCGGCAGCCGGTAGAGCCGGTTCTCCCGGCCGTCCCCCACGGCGGGCAGCAGCCGCCCGGTGGGCCGGAGCGCCTGGCGGATCGCCTCCTTCAGGAACTCCGTCGCGCTGAGGACCTCGTACCGGGCCCGCAGCCGGGTGCCGCCCAGCTCGTCGATGATCGCCTCGGCGATCTGCTCCGCGCGCTCGTCGGTGATCCGGAGCGCGCGTTCGAGGACGGCGCGCCGCTCGTACGGGTTGACCGCGGCCCACTCCTCCTGCGCCCGCTCGGCCGCTCGATAGGCCCGGTCGACCTCCAGCGCGGTGGCCACGGTGACGGCGGCGAGTTTCTCACCGTTGTAGGGATTGAAATCGATGATGTCCCACGAGCCGCTGCCGGTCAGCCACTCGCCGTCGATGTACTGGTGGGCCAGTTCATGGAAGAAGGACATGCAATCCCTTACTGCAGGCGTTCGCAGACTCCTGATGCCACGTCATCGTAACGAGAAATTAAGTCAGTTGGAGTAGGCCGTGCAGAAGATCCCGGCTCTCCTGAGGCGCGGGACTGTCCTGGGCGAGTCCCGCCATGGCCTTTTCGTACTGGGCGACTTCCTCGGGCTTGTCCAGATAGAGCGCACTCGTCAGCTGCTCCAAATAGACAATGTCCGACAGGTCGGATTCCGGGAAACGCAGCATCGTGAATGAGCCGCTCTCACCGGCATGGCCGCCGTGACTGAAGGGCATGACCTGAAGCGTGATGTTCGGTTGCTCCGACATATCGATCAGATGCCGCAATTGGGCGCGCATGACCTCGCGTTCGCCGTACGGGCGGCGCAGGGCCGCCTCGTCGAGCACGGCGTGGAAGGTCGGGGCGCGCTCCGAGACGAGGGCCTTCTGGCGCGCCAGGCGCAGGGCGACGCGGCGGTCGATCTCGGCGGGCGAGGCGCCGCGCATCCCGCGCGCGACGACGGCGTGGGCATACGCCTCGGTCTGCAACAGCCCGTGCACGAACTGGACTTCGTAGATACGGATGAGGGAGGCGGCGCCTTCGAGGCCGATGTACGTCTGGAACCAGCCGGGCAGCACGTCTCCGTAACTGTGCCACCAGCCCGCCACGTTGGCCTCGCGGGCCAGACCGAGAAGGGAGTCCCGCTCGGCCTCTTCCGCCACTCCGTAGAGCGTGAGCAGGTCCTCGACGTCCCTGGCCTTGAAGCTCACCCGTCCCAACTCCATGCGGCTGATCTTCGATTCGGAGGCCCGGATCGAGTAGCCGGCCGCCTCACGGGTGATTCCGCGCGACTCCCGCAGTCTCCTGAGCTGAGAGCCCAGGAGGATGCGCCGCACCACCGATCCACTCGACTCGCCTGCCGACACTGGTCCGACCCTCCCCATCGCCTTCCCTGGCACCCGGAGCCCCCCGGAACCCCGAGTGCCGGATTCTGCCACCAAAACGCTTCAGCCCGTACTCATTCGATTACGGAAATGGGAAGACGTCCGGAAAGCTCCGAAACTGACCCCGGGAAGAAATGCCCCGCAACCACCACGGTATCGGGCAGGTCCGGCGCGTGCACGTGCATCTGCCCTTGCATCTGCTGTGCGCATTCGGAACCATGGTCCCCGCGCACCTGCGTGCTCGTGTTGTGCCGCTGTACCCCCCGCAGTACCGCTACAGGCAGTGCCGCTACAGCCGCGAATCCCGGGAGTGCCTCGTATGGGGACGAATGGATCGACGATGCTCGAGCCGTTACGGCAGGGGCTTCCCCCCACCGACCCCTCAGGGGTTGCCGGATCGGCGTCCTGCGCTCTGCCCGCGCGCTACGAAGCGGTCGGCGGTGCACGGAAGTTCACCCGGTCGACGCTGGAGCGGTGGGAGCTGGGCGACCGGTTCGACGATGTCGCCCTGGTGGTGTCCGAACTCGTCACCAACGCCCTGCGCCACGCGCTGCCCGATGATCCGCCCCGGGAATTCCAGGACCCGCCGGTGCGCCTGCATCTGATGCGGTGGACCTCGCGGCTGGTGTGCGCGGTGCGCGACCCCAGCCGGGAGAGCCCGGTGGCGGGCGAGGCGGCGGATTCCGCCGAATCCGGCCGCGGGCTGTTCCTGGTGGAATGCGTCAGTGACAGCTGGGGCTGGCACCCCTCTCCGGTACAGCTCGGAGAACTGCCTTCGGGACCGCTGTACGGCAAGGTGGTCTGGGCCCTTTTCCGGCTGGCGGAAAAGACGGAGTAGGGCTCGCGAAGAGCCCCGGTCCGGTCCCTCGCGGGCCGGACCCGGCGTCAGGCGCCGGCCGCGAGGTGGTCGAACTCGCCGTCCTTGACGCCCAGCAGCAGCGCTTCGATCTCCGCCGGCGTATAGACGAGGGCGGGCCCGTCGGGGTGACGGGAGTTCCGCATCGCCACATTCCCTCCGGGCAGCCGCGCGAACTCCACGCAGGATCCCTGGGAGTTGCTGTGCCTGCTCTTCTGCCAGACGACTCCGCGAAGCTCTGTGGCCGCCATGCCGTTGTACACGTGGTGCACAGGACGCTCCCCGAGTTGCAAGGTGCAAGTGTCAACTAGCTCGGATCATAGCTCTGTTCATATGCCAATGCATGAGCAGATGCACGTGCACGCGGGGTGTTCCTTTGATTACAAGCTCGGCGCTCCGGCCGCCCCTTCCGGGAAGAGAGACGAACGGCACGCCTATTTCGCTCCCGCTTACCGGAGTTGACGCGTACGGGCCTTGGTAACGTGGCGCGGTCTTTCGACCGGAAAACAGCAAGGGGGAACTCCACGTGACCAGGTCTCTACGCACCGGCGCCATCGCGGTCGCCGCTCTGGCGGCATCGTTCGCGCTCACCGCCTGCGGCGGCGACGACGCGGACAAGGACTCCGGCGCGGAAGCCTCGGCGAGCGCGACGCCCGGCGCCGGTGGCGGCGAGGAGTCCGGAGGGAGCGGGGCCGTCGACGCCGCCGCGCTGGAGGGCACCTGGGTGGGGCTGACGGAGGGCAAGAACGTCACCGTGTCCGTGGCCTCCCGTCAGGTCGCCCTGGTCGCCGACCAGTCCGTGTGCCAGGGCGAGGTGAAGGACATGGGCGGCGAACCGATGCTGGCGCTGAAGTGCACCGGCGGCTCCACCGACCGCACGATGGGCGCGATCGACTCCGTCGACGGTTCGAAGCTGGTCGTCTCGTGGGACGGCGGCGTCAAGGACACCCTCACCAAGGCGGATGCGGGCAAGCTGCCGAGCGGCATGCCCTCGCTCCCCGACCTCCCGGACCTGCCCGAGGTTCCCGCGCCGTAGGGCCGCCGCCCCGGCCTCGCCGGGAGCGCTCAGCTCTCGGCGAGGGTGCTGCTGACGCGGGTGGAGCCGCCGCGCTCGTCCAGAGCGCGGGTGAACTCCTCCAGCGCGTCCAGGAGCAGCGCCGCGCCCCGGCGCACGACCGGGTCGCCGACCGGGGTCGTGCCGTCGTCCGTCGGCGTGGGCATGTCCCAGTGGGCCACCGCGTCCACCACCGGCTGCCAGTCGGGCAGCCGCCGCTCCCGTACCGCCCTGGCGCCCTTCTCGGTGGCCCGGCGCAACGCCTCGGCCAGCTGGGCGGCGCCGGGCACCGGGTCGGCCGACCGGGCGGGCAGATGGGCCTCCAGGACCATCGCGGACCGGCCCAGCTGGGCCAGCGCGTGCTGGGCGTCGGTGGCGGCGGCCCGGGAGATGCCCCGGTGGCGTACGGGTTCGTGCTGGGCGGTCGCCAGCGCCTCCTGCCACGCCACGCGGGCCTCCCGGGTGGCGATCAACGCGTCCCGGACGTCCTCGTTGTCCCGGTCGGCGGGGTCCGCGTACCGGTCGACGACCGTGGCCGCGTACCGCCCGTCCGCCACCAGCCACTCGGCCAGCCGGTTGCGCAGCCGCGGGGTCTCCCAGGCCGGATACACGGCGTACGAGATCATCGCGAGGAGTCCGCCGACGAGCGTCAGCACGATGCGTTCGGTGACGGTCTGGGACCAGTCGTCGCCGGCCATGCCGAGCAGGAAGACGACGTACGCGGCGACGCACACCTGGCCGACCGCGTAGCCGGTGCGCATGAGCAGGTACATCAGCCCGGCGCAGACCACCGCGAGGAGCGCGGAGAGCCGGGCGTCGGGGTGGGCGGTCTGCACGACGGCGGTGGCGAGCCCGACGCCGACCAGGGTGCCGCCGAAGCGGGCCACGGAACGGGCGTACGTCTGCGAGAACTCGGGCCGCATCACCATCACGGCGGTCATCGGGGCCCAGTAGCCGTGCCCGAGCGGCACGGCCTCCCCCACGAAGTACCCGGA
>NZ_JBHXPF010000035.1:0-85091 GCF_042718715.1 Streptomyces sp. NPDC058576
TTTCAGAGGGATCTGCCAGGTCGACAGAATTCCCTGCTCCCTCTCCTGGACCCGAAGGTTAGAAGAAGTGCTTTCGTCCGCCCACCGCGCGCCCGGTCGCACCCAGGATCCACAGGATGGCACCCACCAGGATGAGGATGCCGCCGATGGTCGTCAGCAGCCCCATACCGACAAGCAGGCCGATAATCAGCAGAATAAGTCCAAGGACGATCATTTTCTTTTCCCATCGTCAAGTCGGTTCAGACGCTTATGCGCCTGCACTTCACAACGGTCTCAGTGCACCTCACCGGCAGGTCCCGGCTCCGAAAGTCGCCTGGACCTCGTTGCGAAGGTCCTAGTGCCCGGCAATTCCGTACTCACACGTCGCTTACACACATCATCGAAATCATGTTCGGCGTTGTCGCGCCAGGAAGATCGCGGCCACCGCCGAAAGCACCAGGAGCAGGGCGACTCCGCCCCACACCCGGGCGAGCAGGACTGCCCGTCGGCAGATCCGCCACCTCCGCCACGGGACGGAGAGCGCTTTCCGGCCCAGCATTCCGGTCCGGTAACAACGCCCTCACCGCCTGCCACCACACCTTAGGGTTCCTGACAGTTGCCCCTTGAACGTGTTCGTGGGGCTCTCCTGGGGAGGGGGACTGCGAGATGCGCAGTGGAGCGAAGGTCGCCGTGGTCGGCGGAGCGTTCGTGCTGGTGGCCGGCGGGATCGGCTACGGGGCGTACAGCATGCTCGGAGACTCGGGCGGCGGGGGCGGCGGTACGCAGAGCGCGTCCGAGTCGTCGAAGGTGAGAACGGGGCCGCCGAGCGCGGAGGAGATAGCGGAGACGTCGAAGGGCTTCTTCGAGGCGTGGGCGGCCGGGGACGCGTCGGCGGCGGCCCTCCTGACCAACAACGAGTCGGGCGCGGAGCCGGTGCTCGCCTCGTACGGCGAGGACGCCCGCATCGGCAAGGTGAAGATCACCCCCGGCCCGGCGGTCGGCACGAAGGTGCCGTACACGGTCAAGGCCACCGTCGCGTACGACGGCAAGTCGAAGCCCCTGTCGTACGCCTCGGAGCTGACGGTCGTACGCGGCCTGACGACGGGGAAGGCCCTGGTCGACTGGGCCCCGACCGTCGTGCACCCGCAGTTGACCGAGGGCGCGACGCTCAGGACGGGCGAGTCCTCGACGCCGACGATCGAGGCCGTCGACCGCAACGGCGAGGAGCTGACGAAGGAGAAGTACCCCTCGCTGGGACCGATCCTGGACACCCTGCGCCAGAAGTACGGGGCGACCTCGGGTGGTTCGGCCGGCATCGAGACCTGGATCGAGCCCGCCGACGAGACCCAGCCGGACGTCAGCCTGCTGACCCTGGCCAAGGGCAAGCCGGGCAAGGTGCAGACGACCCTGGACGCGGGCGCGCAGGCGGCGGCGGAGCGGGCGGTGAAGAAGTACGCGGAGGCCTCGGTGGTCGCGGTGAAGCCGTCCACGGGGGCGATCCGCGCGGTGGCCAACAACCCGGTGACCGAGTTCAACGCGGCGTTGCAGGGCAAGCAGGCACCCGGCTCGACGCTGAAGATCATGACGGCGGCGCTGCTGCTGGAGAAGGGGCTCGTCACGGCGAACGGGGCGACGGAGTGCCCCAAGGACGTCCTGTACGAGGGGAATTCGTTCCACAACCTGAAGAACTTCGCTCTGCCCGACGGCTCCACCTTCACGCAGAGCTTCGCCAGGTCCTGCAACACCGCCTTCATCAAGCTGATCGACGACACGAAGGACGACGCCGCCCTCCCCAAGATCGCCAAGGACGTCTTCGGAATCGGTCTGGACTGGAAGACGGGCGTCGTCACGACCGACGGCAGCGTGCCGGAGGAGGTGGGCGGCGTGGCCGCCGCCCAGTACATCGGGCAGGGCACCGTCCAGATGAACGCCCTCAACATGGCGTCCATCACCGCCACGGCCATGACCGGCACGTTCACCCAGCCGGTCATCGTCCCGCAGCCCCTGGACGACCGGGAGCTGGCGCGGGCGGCCCGTTCGTTGTCCCCGTCCGTCACCCAGCAGCTCAAGACGATGATGCGCGCCACGGCCGCCTGGGGCACCGGCGCGAAGGCGATGGCCTCGGTCGGCGGCGACAAGGGCGCGAAGACCGGTTCGGCGGAGGTCGACGGGCAGGACACGTCGAACAGCTGGTTCACCGGCTTCAGCAACGATCTCGCCGCAGCGGCGGTCGTCCAGACCGGCGGCCACGGCGGCGACGCGGCGGGCCCGGTCGTGGCGGAGGTGCTGAAGGCGGGCGGCTGAGGAACCCCCTCGCGTGCATCCTGCACGGACCGCTAGCGTGCAGCCATGAGCACTCCCGAACCCACCGAAACCACTCCCGCCGCTCCGGCCGCTCCCGTTTCCTCCGCGCACCCCCGTTTCGCGGAGGCGCTGGCCGAGCTGGGCCTCCAGGTCGAGGTACGCCGCTTCCCCGACGCGACCAGGACCGCCGTCGAGGCCGCGGCGGCGGTCGGCTGCGAGCTGAGCGAGATCGTCAAGTCCCTGGTCTTCACGGCGGACGGCGTGCCGGTACTGGTCCTGATGGACGGCTCGTCCCGGGTGGACGTCGAGCTGGTACGCCGCGAACTGGGCGCGCAGAAGGTGGCGCGGGCCAATGCGGACCTGGTCCGCGAGACGACGGGTTACGCGATCGGTGGCGTACCCCCCTTCGGCCACGCCACCAGGACCCGCGTCCTGGCCGACCGGCGCCTCCTGGACCACGCGGTGGTGTGGGCGGCGGCAGGTACCCCGCACACCGTGTTCCCGCTCGACCCGAAAACGCTGATCGCCCACGCGGGCGCGACGGTCGCGGATGTGCGCGAGCGGGCCAAGTGACCCCGCTGGTCGCCCTCGCGGTCCTCATAGCCGCGATCACGCACGCCAGCTGGAACGCCATCGCCCACGCGATCAAGGACCAGCTCCTCTCCTTCACGCTGATCTCCGGCGGCGGCCTGCTGATCGGCGCGGCGATGGCACTGTTCGCCCCCATCCCGGCGGCGGGCGCATGGCCGTACCTCCTGGTCTCGGCCGCGCTGCACGTGGCGTACATGCTGCTGCTGATGCGCTCCTTCACGCTGGGCGACTTCGGCCAGATGTACCCGATCGCCCGGGGCACGGCCCCGCTGGTCGTGACGGTCCTGGCGGCGGTGTTCGTCGGCGAGCGCCCCGACGCCTGGGCCACGGCCGGCGTGGCGGTGGCCTCGGCCGGACTGGTCGGCCTGGCCCTGTGGGGCATCCGGGGCTCCGGGAAGCGCCCGCACTGGCCGGCGATCGTGGCGGCCCTCGGCACGGGCCTGGCCATCGCCGGGTACACGACGGTGGACGGCGTCGGGGTCCGCGCCTCGGGCACCCCGCTCGGTTACGTCGCGTGGCTGATGGTCCTGGAGGGCCTGGCCATCCCGGCGTACGCGTACTACCGCCGCCGGTCCGAACTGCTCCCGCAACTGCGGCCGTACGCGGCACGCGGCCTGCTCGGCGCGGCCCTGTCGGTGGTCGCGTACGGGCTCGTCCTCTGGGCCCAGACGAAGGCCCCGCTCGCCCCGATCGCGGCGCTGCGGGAGTCGTCGATCATCGTGGGCGCGGCGATCGGCACGCTGTTCTTCAAGGAGCGCTTCGGGGCTCCGAGGATCGCGGCGGCGGGACTGATGGTGGTGGGCATCGGGCTGATGCTGCACACGAGTTGAGGCGGGGCTGGGCCCCGATGTCTCATCGTGATCCACAGGTGCACAACCCCGGGTGGCCCAAGACTGTCTCCTAGGCGCTGGAGGGATGAACCTCCGGCGCCTTTCCGTACGGAGAATCGGGGATCAGGTGGGAAAGCAGGTCTGGAGAGCCGTCGTGGCCGGCGGTGCGGCGGCGGTGTTCACGGCCGTGGCCGCGGTACCGGCCGGCGCGGCCGAGGGTGGGGCCTCGTTCTCCCGTGTCCAGGTGAACGGCGGCAAGCCGATCGTGATCGGGACGTCGAAGGAGGTCGCGGTACCGGCCTCCTTCCGGGTGACGACCACGCGCAAGTGGAAGTGGTTGCCGCTGGTGTTCCTGTACCGCAAGAACGCGGACGACCAGCTGTGGCACTCCATCGGGGGGAACGACTGCCCCTACCGGGTCGGTACCTGCGACATCGAGGAGACGATGTACTTCGACCCGAGCGAGTGGGAGATGCGCAACAGTGAGGCCGGGGTCTGGAAGGTCGCGGGCGAGGCGCACTTCCAGGACGGGACCAGTGACGTCGACGCCACGGGCCTGACGGTCCACGTCCAGCGCAACTCCCGCCTGACGGTCAACGCCTCGCCCGAACCGGTGGCCAAGGGCAAGACCATCACCGTGACCGGAAAGGTCACGCGGGCCAACTGGGAGACCAGGAAGTACGCCTCGTACGGCGGCCGCCATGTGAGCCTGCAGTTCAAGCCTGCGGGCGCCACCTCCTACACCACGGTGAAGAAGGTGTACGCGAACGGCTCGGGTGCCCTCAAGACCACGGTGAAGGCCTCCAAGACGGGCACGTGGCGCTGGGCGTACTACGGCAACACGACCACGGGGGCGTCCACGTCGTCCGGGGACACCGTCGTGGTGAAGTGACGCCCGTCGTACCGGCGTGATTCCGCGCCGGGTTGCGGCCGGTATCAGCGGCCTTCGTCCACCTTGATCGCGTACGGGACGAAGGCCGCCCACGCGGCGGCGGGGAGCGTGAGGCGGGGCCCGGACGTGTTCTTGGAGTCGCGTACGTGGACGGTGCCTGGGACGGCAGCTACCTCGACGCACTCGTTGCTGTTGCTGCTGTCGCTGTGGCTGCTCTTCAACCAGTGCAGCGCGGAGGCGTTCCCGCCTGTGGTCTCCTGGATCACGTCACTCCTGAAAAAGTCAGCGTGCTGCGGCGTAAGCAATGAAGCCCGCCCACGCGGCAGGCGCGACCGCGAGACGAGGACCCCCCGCGTTCTTGGAGTCGCGTACGTGGACGGCGTCGGACGCGGCAGCGACTTCGACGCACTCGCTGCCGTTACTGCTGTCGCTGTAGCTGCTCTTGAACCAGCGCAGCCCGGCTGCGCCCTCAGCAAGCGGCTTGCCCATCATGTCTCTCCCAGCACGTGCTTGATGAAGGCCGTCGATTCCCGAGGGGTGAGGGCCTGGGCCCGGATCATGCCACACCGCAAATCAAGGATTCGGACCTGCTTCGGATCCGAGACCGGCCGCCCGCCGAACGCCCCCTCGGACCGCCCGACCGCCGTGCCGTCCTTGAACTTCAGCACCTGGATCTCCCCATCGATTCCTGCGTGCTCCTCCAGGCCCATCGGCATCACCTGCACGGTGACGTTGCGCAACTCAGCGACCGCCAAGAGGTGTTCGAGCTGTCGACACAACACCATCCTGCCTCCGAGCGGACGCCGGAGCACCACCTCTTCCAGGACGAATCCGAGCGTCGGGGCAGGCGACCGATCGAAGATGGCCTGCCGAGCCATACGTGCGGCTACTCCACGCTCAATCTCCTCCTGCGGGTAGGCGGGCTGACGCATCGAGAACAGCGCTCGCGCGTACTCGGCCGTCTGCAACAAGCCGTGGACGCTGCTGTTGCCGTACGCCAGCACCTCCACCGCCGCAGCCTCCAGCTTCGCAAGCTCCCGGATCTTCTTCGGGTACCGGACCTCCGCGATATCCGGCTTCATCGCCGCGAGCTTCCCGCCCGCCCCCACCGCCACATCCACGGCATCGATGAACTCCGGGCGAGGGATGCGCCGACCGCCCTCCACCTTGTAGATCAGGTCCTCGCCGTACCCCAGCAGCGACCCCAGCTCGCCCGCCCGCAGGCCCGCCGCCTCGCGCCAGGTCTTGATCTGGCGGCCCACCGCCGCTACGACCGCCGTCCCCGACTCGTCGTCCGGGTCGACCTCCCAACCGGGCTCGTCCACCGCGTCGTTCCTGCGCTCCGTACCGTCATCGACCATGCTCATGCGAGCCCCCGCTTCCGACGTGCGTGCCGTTCCGGCCTCAACCGCTTCCGTTCCCCGCACGTCACTGGCGACAGCCCGGACAAGGCCGGACAAGCCTCGGACAGTCACCGTACGCAACGGCTGCATCACTGGGAAAGGTACGCCGGAACGGCCACGCTGAGTGACATGAACCAAGAAATCACTCACGCCGAACGAGTCTCTGCCAACCGGTCGTTCACCGTGCTGCTCTCCCCCACCCGCCGAGGAGCCCGGCTCGCCCGGCTGCTCACCGCCGCCCATCTCGGCGCGTGGGGGCTCCCGTCGGAATCAGCCGCGCACATCGTCGCCGAGTTGGCGGCCAACGCCACCGTCCACGGCCGCGTGAAGGGCCGGGACTTCCAACTCGGCCTCACCGTCACGGGCAGCAGGCTGCGGATCGAGGTCACGGACACGCGCGGTGACAGCGCCCCGCCCGGCCCCGGTGCCGTGAAGCCGCCCGAGGACGACGCGGAGACCGGGCGCGGACTGCTCATCGTCGAGGCGCTGGCGGACCACTGGGGCGTGGTCCCCGGACCGGTCCCGCGCAAGACGGTGTGGGCGGAAATCGACCTCGTACGGTGACGGCTCCCACCGGGTCGCGCAGCGGACGACCCGGTGCGGCCCCGACCGGATCGCTCGCCACCGGGACCCGGTGCAG
Organism: Streptomyces sp. NPDC058576; assembly: GCF_042718715.1. Lineage (NCBI taxonomy): Bacteria > Bacillati > Actinomycetota > Actinomycetes > Kitasatosporales > Streptomycetaceae > Streptomyces > Streptomyces sp. NPDC058576. The sequence continues at coordinate 6,640 of NZ_JBHXPF010000035.1, forward strand.
CGCGACATCAACTACTCAAAGAACCAAGAGAAATAACCCGACCCGACCCACCCCCGGCAGCCACCTGACAGACCCCAGGGGGGGCTTCGCGGCCCCGTCACTCACACGGGTGACATTTCCCAACTCAGCTCGCTTTTGGCCCGGTTGCCCGGCATATGCTCACGCCAGACCGCAACCAACACACTTCGGCCCCCGACCGGGACTGCAATCCCAACCGAGGGCCTAGCCACCAAGGAAGAAGACCCTTCCCGATGGATACCCATCAGAATACTGCCCTCACCCGCGCCCTGGCGGAGGTTCCCGGACCTCTCCCCACCTCCGGCGTCATCCACATCACCATCCCGCACACCGACCGCTTCACCGTCGTCGGCAACCACCTCGCCCAGCACCCCGACCTCAGCTGCACCGCCATCGGCATCGCCGTACGCATCCAGTCCCTGCCACGCGGGGCCAAGGTCGGCATCAAGGCCCTCGCCGCCCGCTGCAAGGAAGGCGAAAAGCGCATCGCCGCCGCCCTGCGCGAACTCGAAACCCACGGCTACCTCAAACGCGTCCGCGACCGCCTGCCCAGCGGCCGGATCATCACCCGCACCCTCTTCTGCAACCAGCCCACCGCGCTCCTGGGCCCCAGCCACCAGGCGGCGCAGGCTTCCCCACAACCCGCCACGCCAGCACCCGTACCGGTACACGTGCCCGCACCCGTACCGGTACACGTGCCCGTGCCCGCACCCGCCCCCGGACCATCGGCTGCGCCACCCGCGCCGTCCGCGCCACCGGCCCCGCTCTTCGTACCGCGCGTGCCGCCCCCGACCGCGCCCAAGCCGCCTCGCCGGCCTCTCCCGCAGCCCGGCGAGCTCACCCCGGAACTCGACCGCGCAGCAACCGCGCTCCTCAGCGACCTGCACCATCACGCCCCGCAGTTCACCCTCTCCGAGGACGACGTCCGCCGGCTGGTCCCCGGCGTGGCGGCCTGGCTCGAACGGGCAGCCCGTCCGGACACCATCCGCCGTGCCCTGACCGACGACCCGCCCCACCCCCTCAAGCACCCGGCCAAACTCCTCACCTACCGGCTCACCGAACTGCTCCCGCCACCGCCCCCCGGTGTCGACGACCTCGCCGCGCTCGCCCGCCCCCGCATCACCGTCACCCCCTTCCAGACCTGCGACGACTGCGACCGGGCCTTCCGCTCCCCCACCCCCGGGCACTGCCGCGACTGCCGCGAGCACCGGGCAGGATGCGCCCCCGCCGCCGCCTGAGCGGCTGCGAGCCGGGGTCACCGGTCGTTCAGGGACTCCGCGATGACGACGGCGGACGGGGCGAGCCGCGGCTCGCCGTCCTCGATGTCCCAGAGGGCGTTCTGCAGCAGCCGCCCCAGCGTCCAGCCGGCGGCCCGCTCCCGGTCCAGGCCGAGGACGTCGGTGAGCAGGTCGAACCGGCGTCGCACCACACGCAGCGGCTCGCCCTTCGCGACGACGTCCTCCCACCGGCTGTCCAGGGCGGGCCACAGGTCGAACCCCGGATCGCCGACGAGCGGCTCGGGGTCGATGGCGATCCACGGTTCACGCTCTGCGGCCAGGACGTTGTCGTAATGGAGGTCCCAGTGCAGCAGGCGGTCTCCGGGGTCTTCGGCCAGTTCGGCGACAGCCGACGCCCAGCCCGACAACAGAAGGCGGTCGGCCGGATCGACGAGGTGCGTGACCGCCTGCGGGACCTGCTCCAGCATCGCGGCGGCGATGTCCCCGAGGCCGCGCAGTCCCTGCGGCGCGGGGACCGCGACCAGCCGCGCGAGCAGTCCGGCGAGGACGCCCATCGCCACGTCGTCATCGTCGACCGAGGCCAGGGTGCGGGCTCCGTCCAGCCGTTCCAGGATCATGCCGCCGCTCACGGGGTCGTGTTCGAGCAGCCGGACCATTGCCCCGCCGTTCCAGGTGCGGAGCCCGATCAGCGCGGCGGCGGTCTCTTCCCTGGGCATCTGGAGTCGGAGAACCGCGCGCGTGCCGTCGTGGCGCACTACCGGCAGCACCAACGAGGCCTTGCCGGACCTGACCGCACCGTCCCGCCGCAGCTCCCAACGTTCCAGCGTTTCGGCGGCGAGGGCCGGGAGTCCGGCGATCCAGGCTCTCCCCTCCTCGCCGAAGCTCGTGGCGTAGGACTGTGACAGGCGCTGCGGGACCTCGTGAACAGCCAACACGATCTAACGACTTCCTTCCCTGGGAACTACCATCCGGATCCATGACCCCTACGACGAGCGCACGGCCCGGCGAAGACAGGTACGCGATCGACACCGACCCGGACCGCATCGACATCGACCTCGTGCACCACTGGCTCTCCACCGACGCCTTCTGGGCGCTCGGCCGCAGCCGGGACCTCGTCGAGCGGTCCTTGCGCGGATCGCTCAACTTCGGTGTGTACGACGGCGAGGGGAAGCAGGTCGCCTACGCCCGCGTCGTCACCGACCATGCCACCTTCGCCTGGCTCTGCGACGTCTACGTGGACTCCGCCCACCGCGGCCGGGGCCTCGGCGTACGCCTGGCGACCGCCGTCCGCGACCACCTCGCCCCGTACGAGCTGAAGCGGACGCTCCTCGCGACGCTCGACGCCCACGAGCTGTACGCCAAGGTCGGATTCGTCCCCGTACCCGACCCGAAGATGCTGATGGTCCTGGGCCCGACGCAGTAGCTCCGCGGTTCTCACGCCCGAGGAGTCGAGAGTTCCGCTGTCGCTGAACGGGCGCGTGGTCGGCCGCAGGCGCCGGCCCCCAGAGGGCCGGCGGGGCCTCACACGTTGGGGTTGACCGGCCGCTCCTCGCCCGGTGGCACCCGCTTGCCCTGTCCCCGCTTGCCGAGGACGACCGTCTTCATGGTGACGTTCGGGTAGTTCGCGCTGTAGTAGCCGCCGGTCCAGTAGTCGTGAAAGCTGGCGGCCGTGCCGATGGTGTACGTACGCGGGTCCGGGGCCGTCTGACCGCTGCCCGCGAAGGCTTCCATGGTGACCGTGTCGTCTCCGTCGCGGCCCACCACGGCGGCGGCGTGGTACTGCGACATGACCGTCTCACCGGGGTTCAGGGCGACCATGACGTACGCCTGGCCGACGACCGGGTCGGCGTCGCGGTTCGCGCTGCCCCGGAAGTCGGCGGCACGCTCCCGGTTCGACTCGTCCGACATGCCGAAGGCCTTGGTCCCGGCGTTCGTACGGATGTTGCTGTTCGCGCCGTCGTCCAGCTCACCCACAGCGTTGTGCATGATCTCCTCCGCCGTGTGGAGGCAGTCGTCGAGAACCTGCCGGGCCAGCTCGTACTCCTGGTAGTTGCCGGTACCGAAGAGATTCTGGGCCGCTGTGGTCGTCGGCCGCAGGGCGGGCGAGAGAGCGCCGTTCGGGGTGCCCTCGCGGACCCAGATCGAGGTGGCGTCCTGACTGACCGCGAACACGCCGCCCGCCGACACCGACATGCCCTCACTCGCGGCGTTGTCCTGCGACGCCCAGCGCTGCACAGCCTGGGCGTCGGCCGACCGCGTGGAGGTTTCGGAGTTCCCGGCCTCTTCGCGCTCCCGCGGCGCGGCACCGCTCATGACGCGGCGCGCGTTGGCCTCGGCCTCGCGTTCGAAACGGTCGGAGGGGTCGGAGACGCGCAGCCCGCTGCCGTTGTCGGTACCCGCGACGGGCCCCTGGCGCTGCTGGATGACGTGGGTGAGTTCGTGGGCGAGGGTGTGCTTGTCGGATCCGCCGTCGCCGATGACGACATGGCTGCCGGAGGTGTAGGCGCGCGCGCCGACCTCGGCGGCGGAGGCCTTGGCGGCGGCGTCGTTGTGGATGCGGACGTCGGAGAAGTCGGCGTCGAGGCGGGACTCCATGTCGGTGCGGGTGGCGCTGTCCAGCGGCCGGCCCGCGCCGCGCAGTACGTCGTGGACGGCGGAGCGCTGCACAGGGGCGGCCTGTCCGTCCTGTCCGTGACCGCAGCCGTCGCCATGCTGGTGCTGGTCCTCAAGGCGGCCGGACCTCCGGAGCATCTGGACCACGGCCGCGTTCCCGATCCTGCTCTGCAGGGCGATCGGGCCGCTGAGCGCCGCTCCGGCAGCCTCCACGGGCTTGCGGGCCGGACCCCGGTCCTGGCTCTTCTTCGCGCCGGCCTCTCGGGCATCTTCATGGCTGTACATGGAGACCTTCTTCACGGCTGAGGGAATGGCCCTTCCCTTCATACGCGGCCGCACGGCTCCGGATCCAGGTCCTGAAGGGCACAGTTGACTGGCCCGGGAATCACGTGCCGGGCGGCCCCTCACACCGCGACAGCCCGCCCGGCAAGGGATCCACGCCGCGCCGGCCCGTCCGGCAACGGGCCACGCCCCGCCGGCCGGCCTCACCCGGCGGAATCGGTGGCCAGCTCCGCCACCACCTCCCCGTCCTCCTCCACCCCGGTCGGGCGGAAGCCGAGCGACGTGTACAGGTGCGCGGCCGCCTCGTTCTCCGGAGCGTACGAGAGACGGACGACGGTGCCGTCCTCCCGGGCCGACAGCCAGGCCGCCAGCGTGCGTACGGCTGCGCGGCCGATGCCCGTGCCCTGGTGGGCGGCGTCGATCAGCATGCCGCCTATCCAGTGCGAACCGTCCTCGTCCCGGGCCCACATGATGTGGCCGGCCGCCTCGTCGGCCGCCAGGACCGCCAGGGAGTTCCAGGTGTCCTCGCGGCTGCTCAGGACGAGGTAGCGGGCGGCCAGGGCCGGGACCCAGTCGCGCTGGTCGTCGCGGGGCGCGCAGTCGGCGACCGCCCGCCAGTTGTCCGCGTCCACCTCGTGCAGGGTGACGGGACGGCCGGTGCTGTCCATGTGTCCGTGGCTGATCATCCGCGCAGGGTAGGTCGGCCGGGCGATGCGCGGCCACGGGTTTACGGCTGCGTCATCGCCTGCCGGAAGCCCGTGTTCACCGCGAGGATCCCGCCGTCCACGCGCAGCGTCGTCCCGGTGATCCAGGCCGCGTCGGCGGAGGCGAGGAAGGCGACTGCGGCGGCAATGTCCTCGGGGGTGCCGACGCGGCCGAGCGGGTAGAGGGCGGCGGCCCGGTCCAGTTCGGCGTCGCGGCCCGCCCAGGCGTCCGTGCGGATCGTGCCGGGAGCGACCAGGTTGACGCGTACGCCGCGCGGTCCCGCGTGGCCCGCGAGCGTACGGGTCAGGCTGGTCAGGCCCGCCTTGGCGGCGCTGTACGCGTGGCCGCCGAAGGACTGTTCGCCGTTGACCGAGCCGATGGTGACGATCGCGCCCCGGCCCGAGGCGACCAGGTGCGGCAGGGCGGCTCGGGAGCAGCGGAACGGGCCGGAGAGGGTGACGTCCAGGTCGCGCTCCCAGATCTCGTCCGTCTCGTCCTCGAAGAGCGCCTCGTCCTCGCCCGCCGCGTACGCGTTGTTGACCAGGACGTCGAGCCGGCCGAAGGTCTCGACCGTGTACGCCACCGCCGCCTCGACCGCCGTCCGGTCCGCCACGTCGCAGGCGAGGGACGCGGCGGTGCCGCCCGCCTCGCGTATCGCCTCCGCCGTGTCCGACGCGCGCTTCGCGTCGAGGTCGGTGACGAGCACCGAGGCTCCTTCCGCCGCCAGGCGGTGGGCCGTTGCCGCGCCGATGCCCTGGCCGGCGGCGGTGATCAGGACGCTGTGACCGTCAAAGCGGGGTGGTGTCATAGCGCCGACCGTACTGCCCTGACCAGGGCCTGGGCACGGGGGTCGGCGGTGACTCCCTTCTGGAGGCCGTTGGTGACGTAGCCGAGTGCGATGCCGGACTCGGGGTCGGCGAAGCCGAGGGAGCCGCCGCGTCCGGGGTGGCCGAAGGAGCCGGGGCCCAGCAGCGGGGCGGCCGGGCCGTGCAGCATGTAGCCGAGGCCGAAACGGGTGTTGACGACCAGGACCCGGTCCGGGCCCGCCGACTCCTCCGTACGGGCCAGGGTGAGCGTGGCGGGGGCGAACAGGCGGCGGTGGCCGTCGACGGGGCCGATCATCGCGGCGTAGCAGCGGGCCAGGCCCCGGGCGGTCGCGATGCCGCCCGATGCGGGGAGTTCGGCCGCGCGGTAGGCGGGGTCGTTCTCGTCGGGGAAGGGGTCGATCGCGCCGAACGCCCGCCGGGTGAGGGAGTCCGGGTCGCGGTAGGCCTCGACGACGGAGCGTTTGGGGCGTACGCGCAGGGCGCCCGAGGCCCCGGTGGGGGCCGGGGGGTCCACGGGGCCGATGCGGCCGATGCGGTGGGCCTCGTCGGCGGGCAGCCCGAACCAGAAGTCGAGGCCGAGCGGGCGGGCGATCTCCTCGGCGATCCAGCGGCCGATGGTGCGGCCGGTGGCGCGGCGGACCAGTTCGCCGATCAGCCAGCTGTAGGTCTGGGCGTGGTAGCCGTGGTCGGTGCCGGGCTCCCACTGCGGGCGCTGGGCGGCGACGGCGGCGGGTCCGGAGACGCCGTCGGCGGCCTCGGCGGGGGTGAGGGCGGTGTCCAGGGCGGGGATCCCGGCCCGGTGGGCGAGGAGGTCGCGGACCAGGACGCGTTCCTTGCCGTTCGCCTTGAACTCCGGCCAGTAGGTGGAGACCGGGGCGTCCAGGTCGACCTGTCCGCGCTGGTGGAGCAGGAGCGGGACGGCGGCGGCGATGCCCTTGCCCGCCGAGCGGACGATCTGGACGGTGTCGACGGCCCACGGTTCGGTGCCGTCGACGTCCCTCGTACCGGCCCACAGGTCGACGACCTTGCGCCCGTGGCGGTAGACGGCGACGGCCGCGCCGCGCTCGCCGCGCTGCTCGAAGTTGCGGACGAAGGCGTCCGCGACCGGTTCGTATCCGGGCGCCACCGTGCCCCGTACGTCCACGGACACGCTCACGGCCTCGGCCGCCTCCGCGCCTCCTCCTGCCCCTGGGCCTGCTCCCGCTCCGTCGTCCGGTCCCGCTTCCGCGCCCGCCGTGCTCACTCCCGCGCTCCCGCTCATCCCCCCATGGTGCACGTCCCGGCGGGGTGTTCGGGGGGCGGGTCGCCGTGACCACCCGGCTGTCACCATCTGTTTACGGTGACGGAATCTGTCCACGGTGAAGCCCTGGCCCACTCGGATTCAGGTGCGGTGGCGGGCAGCGGGCGGTTCCGCTGTGCGGACTTGAGGGGAGGGGGCTGTCAGTCGGTGCCCGACGCCGAGCACGCCCGGCGCAGCGTGTTCATGCCCCGGGGGCCTCCGTCACGGGCAGGCACTCGGCGAGCAGGTCGACGACGTCGCGCCAGGCGCGCTGCGCGTGCCGCGGGTGGTAGCCGACGCCCGGGACCGTGGGGTGGTCGACCGGTGGGTGGTGGAAGGCGTGCAAGGCGCCCCCGTAGACCGTGAGACGCCAGTCGACGCCCGCGGCCTGCATCTCCGCGGTGAACGCGTCCCGTTGCGCGGGCGTCATGATCGGGTCCTCCGAGCCGACCCCGGCCCACACCGGGCAGCGCAGGCGCGCCGCCTCGCCCGGTCGGCCCGTGGTCGTCGCGTTGACCGTCCCGATCGCGCGCAGGTTGGCGCCGTCGCGACCGAGTTCCAGCGCGACGGCGCCCCCGGTGCCGTAGCCGACGGCGGCTGTCCGGTCGGGGTCGGTCCGCGGTTCGGCGCGCAACACGTCGAGCGCCGCACGGCCGATGCCCCGCATCCGGTCGGGGTCGGCGAGCAGCGGCAGGCAACGGGCCAGCATCTCCTCGGGGTCGCCCAGATAGCGCCCGCCGTGAAGGTCGAAGGCCAGCGCCACATATCCCAGCCCGGCGAGAGCATCGGCCCGCCGGCGCTCGACGTCGCTGAGCCCCATGCCCTCCGGCCCGAGCAGCACCGCGGGCCGGCGGCCGGCACCGGCCGGGAGCGCGAGGTGCCCGATCATCGTCAGACCGTCGGCCGGATACGCGACCGTCACCGTCGTCACCGTCGTCATCGTCGTCATGAGAAGCGACTGTAGGGATCGTCGGGCCCGGTCCGGTCGGTCTTCTGCCGCCGGCAGAACAGCGCGGATATCCCTCGGGAGTACGGCGCTGTCGGATCACCCGCCCAGGCCACGGTGGTGGAGGCTGACCCCCGCGGCGGGATTCCGGGGCGTACCCCTGCTCGGGTCGAAGCCGAACGGCAGCTCCAGCCGGTGGGAGCGCATCAGCTCCTCGTCCCGCAGGAGGTCCTGCGTCCGGTCGTCGGCGGCGATGACGCCCTCGCTGAGGATGACGGCGCGCGGGCAGAGCTCCAGGGCGTACGGCAGGTCGTGGGTGACCATCAGCACGGTGACGTCCAACGAGCGCAGGATGTCGGCCAGTTCGCGGCGGGAGGCCGGGTCCAGGTTGGACGAGGGTTCGTCCAGGACGAGGATCTCCGGATCCATCGCGAGGACGGTGGCCACGGCGACGCGGCGGCGCTGCCCGAAGGAGAGGTGGTGCGGCGGGCGGGCGGCGTACTCCTCCATGCCGACCTGCCGCAGCGCGCGCAGGACGCGTTCCTCCAGCTCGGGGCCGCGCAGTCCGGCGGATGCGGGCCCGAAGGCGACGTCCTCGCGGACCGTGGGCATGAACAGCTGGTCGTCCGGGTCCTGGAAGACGATGCCCACGCGGCGGCGGATCTCCGCGAAGTTCCGCTTGACCACCGGGAGCCCGGCGACGCGGACCGTGCCGGAGCCCGCCTCCAGGATGCCGTTGAGGTGCAGGACGAGCGTGGTCTTGCCTGCTCCGTTGGGGCCGAGGAGCGCGACGCGTTCGCCGCGTCCGACCGTCAGGTTCACTCCGAAGAGGGCCTGGTGGCCGTCGGGGTAGGCGTAGGCGAGGCCGCTGACTTCGAGCGACGGGGCGGTGGTCTCGGCGTCCTGCGGGGAAGGGGTCACAGGGTCCATCCCAGCAGACAGATCGCGAGCGCCAGTACGGGGAGCGTCGCCGCGTACGCCCATTGGGTCCGGTCCGCCGTCGCCTCGTCGATGACGGGCATCGTGCCCGCGTAGCCGCGGCTGACCATGGCGAGGTGAACGCGTTCGCCGCGCTCGTAGGAGCGGATGAACAGGGCGCCCGCCGAGGCGGCGAGCACCCGCCACTGCCGTACGCCGCGCGCCTCGAAGCCCCGGGAGCGGCGCGCGATCGCCATGCGCCGCATCTCATCCGTGACGACGTCCCCGTAGCGGATCATGAACGAGGCGATCTGGACGAGCAGCGGCGGCAGTTTGAGGCGCTGGAGGCCGAGCAGGACGGCGCGCAGTTCGGTGGTGGAGGCCAGAAGCACGGAGGCGGCGACGCCGAGGGTGGCCTTGGCGAGCACGTTCCACGCGCCCCAGAGGCCGGGGACGCTGACGGAGACGCCGAGCACGGCCGTCTGCTCACCCGGCACCACGAACGGCATGAGCAGGGCGAACGCGACGAACGGCGCCTCGACGACGAGCCGCTTCAGCAGGAAGCCGGCGGGGATGCGGGCCACGGCGGCGACGGCGGCCAACAGCGCCGCGTACAGGCCGAAGGCCCACATCGCCTCGCGCGGGGTGCAGACGACCACGAGCACGAAGCAGAAGACCGCCGCGAGCTTGCAGTGCGGGGGCAGTTCGTGGACCGGCGAGTGTCCGTGCCGGTAGAGCTTGTGGGCGTGGCCCGCATCCATGTCAGGCGTTCTCGTGGTCGCGGGAGGCGCTGCCGCGCTCGTCCTCGCGGCGGCGGACCACCCAGAACACCCCGGTGCCGACGACGACGGTGGCGCTGACGCCGATCGCTCCGGCGAGGCCGCCGGAGAGCCGGGCGTCGGCGATGTCGCCGACGCCGTAGTCGGCCAGGGGGGAGTCGGCCGCGCCGTGCTCCTCGGCCTTCTCGTCGATGCCCTGGTCGGCGGCGACCTTCTCCAGGCCGTCCGGGTTGGCGGACGCGTAGAAGGAGACGAAGCCCGCCAGCAGGAACGCGGAGACCAGTCCGGTGATCCAGAACCCGCGGGTGGAGCGGGGCGCGGCCGGTTCGGGCTCGCGGGTGGCGGCGGGGGCGTCGACCAGTTCGCCGTCGACCCGGAGCTTGAGGGGGGTGGCGAGTCCGCTGACGCCGTGGACGAGGTCGGGGCGCACCGCGAGGACCGCGCCCACGGTCAGCGCGGTGATGATCGCCTCGCCGATTCCGATCAGGATGTGCACGCCGACCATGGCCGTGAGGACCTTGCCGATCGGGATGTCGGTGGTGCCGCCGATCCAGTAGAGGAGCGTGAAGGCGGCGGCCGCGGCCGGTACGGAGACCAGGGCGGCGACGAAGGCGGCGGCGGTGGCCGACCGGCGGGTGCGCGGGAGCACCCCGGTCAGCAGCCGGAACAGGCCGTAGGCGACGACGACGGTGACCACGCCCATGACGGTGATGTTGACGCCGAGGGCCGTGAGGCCGCCGTCCGCGAAAAAGATGCCCTGCATCAGCAGGACCACCGACAGACAGAGCACCGCGGTATAGGGCCCGACGAGGATCGCGGCCAGCGCCCCGCCCATGAGATGCCCACTGGTGCCGGCCGCGACCGGGAAGTTCAGCATCTGCACGGCGAAGATGAAGGCGGCGACGAGCCCGGCGAGCGGGGCGGTGCGCTCGTCCAGCTCGCGGCGCGCCCCGCGCAGGCTGACGGCGACCGCGCCGGCGGCGAACACCCCGGCGGCCACGGAGACAGGTGCATCGATGAAACCATCGGGTACATGCATAGGAGGCTCCGCTTCTTGGCGGGGTCCGCACGGTCTCCGCGCCCGTGCGGACGCGGTCCTGCGGGCGGGGTCATGAACCCATCAATAATAGTTCCTTCCTGCGAATGATGCGCAAGAGCGGCGGCCCGACATATGTGCCTCGCGAACCGCCTGGCTCGCGAACCGCCTGGCTCGCGAACCGCTTGGCTCGCGAACCGCTTGGGGCACCGTCGGGGGCGCACCGCCGTCGAGCGAGCACACGCTCACCGTGCCGCTTCCGCGAAATATGGGACATTAGAGGACAGAGCGACACATATAGGAGGAGCCGGCCCATGTCCCCTGTGATCGAAGTACATGCCCGCGCCCGGCTCATCACCGACGGCCCTCTGACCCGTCCGGTCCCGGTCGACCTGCGCTACGACCCGGCCGACGAACGCCGCACCGTCCACATAGGACTGCCCGACGGCACCGACTGGGCGTTCGGCCGCGACCTCCTGGAACGCGGCCTGCGCACCCCGATCGAGCGCGGCGCCGTCCGCGTCTGGCCGTGCGGCCGGACGCAGCTCATCGTGGAACTGCACTCGACGGACGGGGTCGAGGTGTTCCAGTTCGAGATCCGGACGCTGATCCGCTTCCTCGCCCGCACCCGCGCGCAGGCGCCGGCCACACCGTCGGACGGAGACCGGGAACCCCAGCCGCCGTCCCGCACCACCACGATCAACACCGGCGCCGCCAACACCGCCACGGCCCGCCCCGAGCGGGGCGCCCAGCCGGCCCGCGGCTGAGGCGCGACCCCCGGCAGGGCCGCCTACCCGCGGCCCGGACCCGGCTCGGCGGGGCCGCCGCCCGAGGCCGCCTCCGGCATACCCGCAGCCGCCTCCGGCGAGCCCGCGGTCGCCACCGGCGCGCCGGGCGTCGCCTGCGATGACGTGTGGAGAATGTCGCGGGCCTGCTCCGCCGCGCGGGCTATGCCCTCGGCGACGAAGTCGAGGAAGCGGGCGACGCTCTCCAGGCGGGCGGCGGCCGGAGTGCCGCTGCCGAGGACATTGACGCCCTGCCGCGTGGTCTCCACGAGCTGGGTGGTGGTCCGGACGCTGACCATCATCGACTGGTACCAGATGTCGTCGTCGACGGTGTAGCGCTCCCGGCGGCTCTCGTCGCGCTCACGGCGGACCATGCCCTGGCTGTCGAGGAACGCGATCGCCTTGGAGATGGACGCCGGGCTGACCTGGAGACGCTGGGCGAGCTCCTGCGCGGTGAGGCTGCCGGAGTCGGTGATGGTGAGACAGGCCAGCACCCGGGCCATCATCAAGGGCATACCCGACGCCATCATGACGGTGGCGTACAGCTCCTCGAACTCGCGGACGGCCTCGGCGTCGCGCCCGTAGGGCTGCACCGACACCTGCGGCTCCCGGGGGGCGGCCTGCTTCCGCCGGTGCGCACGGCGTTCGGTGGCGCGGTGGGCTGGCTCGGCGCGATAGGCGGTGGGGCCGCCGTTGCGCAGCACCTCACGCGTGATGGTCGAGGTCGGACGGTCCAGGCGCCTGGCGATCTCCGCGTAGGCGAGGCCGTCGGCCAGCCCCAGCGCGATCTGCTGACGTTCCTGCTGAGTGAGCCTGCCTCCCGGCATCGCGGTTCTCCTTCGTGGTCCACGGAGTCCGCACTCTAGCGTTCACTCTCACCCCATTGCAACGCAACGCCATCTGACGTTGCGTTAAGCCCGAGACACATTGCAACGAATTTGCGGCAATGACCTGCGAATAAAGGGTTCATCCGCAACTAGCCTCTTGATGAATCCGCAAACGCAACGTAGCTTTTCTCTCATCGGAAACGACGAGCGCAAGGAGAGCACGATGCAGAAGTTCGCCACCACCACCCCGGTCACCGCCGTCCTGGAGATCCCCGCCGGACGCATCCAGTTCATCGCCGCCGACCGGGCCGACGCCACCGTCGAGGTCCGGCCCGCCGACGCCTCCAAGAGCCGGGACGTGAAGGCCGCGGAGCAGATCGAGGTCGCCTACGGCGACGGCGTCCTGCGCATCGCGGCCCAGGCGGCCGAGAACCGGCTCCTCGGCAACTCCGGCTCCGTCGAGGTGACCGTCCAACTGCCCGCCGGGTCCCGCGTCGAGGCCCGCTCGGCCGCCGCCGAACTCCGCGGCGTCGGACGCCTCGGCGATGTCGCCTTCGACGGCGCCTACCGCCGGATCAAGATCGACGAGGCGGCGAGCGTCCGCCTCACCGCGATCGAGGGCGACGTCGAGATCGGCCGGCTGAGCGGTCCCGCGGAGATCAGCACCACGCGGGGCGACATCCGGATCGCCGAAGCCACGCGCGGCACGGTCGTGCTCCACACCCAGTCCGGCGACATCTCGGTGACCGCCGCCGCCGGAGTCTCGGCCGCCCTGGACGCCGGCACCGGCCACGGGCGCGTCAGCAACGCCCTCAGGAACAGCGGCACCGCCGAACTCGACATCCGCGCCACCACGTCCCACGGCGACATCGCCGCCCGCAGTCTCTGAACGCCCCCAAGCCCCCACGCCCCCCGAACACACCCGCCGAAGACACCCGCCGAACACCCCTCAGAGGAGCAACGATCATGACCCATCCGGCCATCGCGGCGAACGGGCTGCGGAAGTCGTACGGAGACAAAACCGTCCTGGACGGCATCGACCTGACCGTCCCCGCGGGCACCGTCTTCGCACTGCTGGGCCCCAACGGCGCCGGCAAGACCACCGCGGTCAAGATTCTCTCCACCCTCGTCTCCCCCGGCGCCGGCTCCGGCGAGATCCGTGTCGGCGGCCACGACCTCGCCACCGAAGCGCAGGCGATCCGCGCCGCGATCGGCGTCACCGGGCAGTTCTCCGCCGTCGACGGGCTGATCACCGGCGAGGAGAACATGCTCCTCATGGCCGACCTGCACCACCTGCCCAAGCGCGAGGGGCGGCGGGTCGCCGCCGAACTCCTGGAGCGCTTCGACCTGGTGGACGCGGCCAAGAAGCCCGCCTCGACCTACTCCGGCGGCATGAAGCGCCGCCTGGACATCGCCATGACGCTGGTCGGCTCCCCGCGGATCATCTTCCTCGACGAGCCGACCACCGGACTCGACCCGACCTCCCGCCACACCATGTGGGGCATCATCCGCGCCCTGGTCGCCGACGGCGTCACCGTCTTCCTCACCACCCAGTACCTGGAGGAGGCCGACGAACTCGCCGACCGCATCGCCGTCCTCAACGACGGGAAGATCGCCGCCGAGGGCACGGCCGAGCAGCTCAAGCGGATCGTCCCCGGCGGACACATCCGGCTCCGCTTCACCGACCCGGACGCCCACCGGACCGCCGCCTCCGCCCTGACCGGGGCCGCCTCCGACGACGAGGCCCTGACGCTCCACATCCCCAGCGACGGCAGCCAGCGTGAACTGCGCTCCCTGCTGGACCAGTTGGACGCCGCCGGCATCGAGGCCGACGAGCTCACCGTCCACACCCCCGACCTCGATGACGTGTTCTTCGCCCTCACCGGCTCCACCGTCCCCGCCGCCGCCGTCCCCGCCCAGAACAACCAGCCCAAGGAGAACCTCCGATGAGCTCGCTCGCCCTCGCCGCCCGCGACACCACCACCATGCTGCGCCGCAACCTCCTGCACGCCCGGCGCTACCCGTCCCTGACGCTGAACCTGATGCTCACACCTGTCATGCTCCTGCTGCTTTTCGTCTACATCTTCGGCGATGTGATGAGCGCGGGCATCGGCGGCGGGGACCGCTCCGACTACCTCGCCTACATCGTTCCCGGCATCCTGATGATGACGATCGGCTCCACCGTGATCGGGGCCGCGGTGTCCGTCGCCACCGACATGTCCGAGGGCATCATCGCCCGCTTCCGCACCATGGCGATCCACCGCGGCTCCGTGATCATCGGGCACGTCGTCGGCAGCGTGCTGCAGATCCTCGTCAGCCTGGTCGTCGTCGGCGCGGTCGCCGTGGCCATCGGCTTCCGTTCCGTCGACGCCACCGCCCTGGAGTGGCTGGCCGCCTTCGGACTGGTCACGCTGTTCGCCCTGGCACTCACCTGGATCGCGGTCGGGATGGGCATGGCCAGCCCGAACGCGGAGGCGGCCGCCAACAGCGCGCAGCCGCTGATCCTCCTCCCGCTCATCTCCAGCGCCTTCATTCCGGCCGACACCATGCCCGGCTGGTTCCAGCCGGTCGCCGAGTACCAGCCCTTCACCCCCGTCATCGAGACCCTGCGCGGCCTGCTCCTCGGCACCGGGATCGACCACAACGGCTGGCTCGCCGTCGGCTGGAGCCTGGCCCTGATCGTGCTCGGCCACCTGTGGTCGCAGTCGCTGTTCCGCCGCGACCCGGCGTCGCGCTGATCGCGTGCGGCGCCCCGCCCGCGCCTCGCCCGTACGCAGGAGGAAAGCCCCCGTGCTGTTCGCACGGGGGCTTTCGCTGTGCCCCGGTCCCCGTCCCCACAGGTAACCGGCGCTTCCGGGGCCGCGCTCCGCTCAGACGCGGACCCGGAGCTGGGAGGACTCCGTCAGGACGGACGGGTCACACGCGGACGAGCTCACGCTCACCCTCGCCGCCGCCGTCCCCGGGCCCGGCGGAACCGGACTCGTCGGTCAGCTGCCGCTGGAGCTTCTCGCCCTCCACGTCCACGTTGGGCAGCGCCCGGTCCAGCCAGCGCGGCAGCCACCAGGCCTTCTTGCCGAGCAGGGCGAGGACCGCGGGCACGATGGCCATGCGCACCACGAAGGCGTCGAAGAGGACGGCGATGGCGAGCGAGAAGCCGATCATCTTGATCATCTGCTCGCTGGAGCCGATGAAGCCGGAGAAGACCGCCATCATGATCACGGCCGCGGCCGTGACCACCCGTGCACCGTGCTTGAAGCCGGTCACGATGGCCTGGCCCGGGCTCTCGCCGTGGACGTACGCCTCGCGCATCCGGGTGACGAGGAAGACCTCGTAGTCCATCGCGAGACCGAAGACCACACCGACCATGAAGATCGGCATCATGCTCATGATCGGACCGGTCTGCTCGACGCCGAAGACCGAGCCGAGCCAGCCCCACTGGAAGACCGCGACGACCGCGCCGAGGGCCGCGACCACCGAGAGCAGGAAGCCCAGGGCCGCCTTCAGCGGGACGAGGACCGAGCGGAAGACCAGCATCAGCAGCAGGAACGCGAGGCCGACGACGAGCGCCAGGTAGGGCAGCAGCGCGTCGTTCATCTTCTGCGAGAAGTCGATGTTCATCGCGGTGGCACCGGTGACCAGGACCTCGGCCCCGGTGTCGGCCTTGATGTCCTTGCCCGCGTCACGGATGTCGTGGACGACCTCCTCCGTGGCGTGGGAGGACGGCCGGTCCTTCGGAAAGACCGTGATCGTCGCGGTGTCGCCGGCCTTGTTGAAGGCGGGCGGGACGACGGCGCTGACGCCGAGCGCCTCGATCTCCTGGGCGACCCGGTTGGCGGCGGCCTTCCCGTCGGAGCTGTTCTTCGTGTCGACGACGGTCAGCAGCGGACCGTTGAACCCGGGGCCGAAGCCGTCCGAGAGCATGTCGTACGCCTGGCGCTGCGTGGTCGACTTCGGCTGGGCGCCGTCGTCGGGCAGGCCCATCTCCAGCGAGGCGGCCGGTACGGCGACGATGCCGAGGCCGAGGACGCCGACGAGCATGACCCAGACCGGCTTGCGCAGCACGAACCGCGCCCAGCGGGTGCCCATGTTCGGCTTGGCCTCGGGGCTCTTCTCCGCCTCGGCGGCCTTGCGCGCCTTCCGGCCCATGATCCGCTTGCCCGCGAAGCCGAGGGCGGCCGGGACCAGGGTGAGCGCGATGAGGACGGCGATGGCGACCGTACCGGCGGCGGCGAGGCCCATCTTCGTCAGCATCGGGATGTTGACGACGGCGAGGCCGGCCAGGGCGATGACCACGGTCAGGCCCGCGAAGACGACCGCGGAACCGGCGGTTCCCACGGCGCGCCCGGCGGCTTCCTCGCGTTCCCGGCCCTCCGCCAGCTCGGCGCGGTAGCGGGAGACGATGAAGAGGGCGTAGTCGATGCCGACGGCGAGGCCGATCATCATGGCGAGGATCGAGGTGGTGGAGCCCAGGTCCATCACGCTGGCCAGCGCGGTGATCGTGGAGACCCCGATGCCGACCCCGACGAGCGCGGTCACCAGCGGCAGCCCCGCCGCGATCAGCGAGCCGAAGGTGATGACCAGGACGACGACGGCGATGACGACACCGATGATCTCGGCGGTCCCGGTGTGCGGCATGACCTGGAGCGCGTCACCGCCGATCTCCACCTTCATGCCGCTGTTCTGCGCGTCCTTGCCCACGTCCTCCAGGGCGTCCCGGGTCTTGTCGGTCAGCTCCATGGAGCTGACCTTGTAGGTGACCGAGATGTACGCCGTCGAGCCGTCCTGGCTCACGGCCTTGCTCAGGAACGGGTCGGCGACCCTGGCGACCTGGTCGGAGCCGGACTGCAGCTCCTTCACCATGCCGGTGATCTCGCCCTTGTTCCCGGCATCGGTCACCTTCTCGCCCTGGGGGGCGTTGAAGACGACCCGGGCGGTGGCGCCGTCGGCGCTGCCGCCGGGGTTGCGCTCTTCCAACAGGTCGAAGGCGCGCTGCGCCTCCGTACCGGGGATCGAGAAGGAACTGGAGGTGGCGGTGGACGCGGTGGCCGCACCGATTCCGGCGACCGCCAGCAACGCCACCCAGATCAGGGCGACGAAGCGGCGGCGGCGGAAGGTGAGCCGTCCGAGCTTGTAGAGGAAAGTGGCCACGGGGGCGTACTCCCGGTCAGGTCGTATGAGTGGAAACAGGGCGTGAGGAACCAGCCCGACGACGAGAGCGGCGTGTCAGGTGGGGCGTCGGGGAGAGGGCCGTACGGGTGGTGGGGCGGGGACGTCAGACGCCGAGAGCGGGGAGGATCACGGAGTCCACGTAATCGATGAGGAACGCCTGGTCCAGCGGGCGGTCCTCGATCAGCTGCCGGGCGGCCAGCGCGCCGACCAGCATGTGCGGGATGTACTTCAGCGCCGGATTGTCCGGGCGCAGTTCACCCCGGTCCACCGCCCGTTGCAGCAGCTGGTCGAGACCGGTCATCTCAGGTTCGATCAGCAGCTCGCGCAGGGCCTGGAGCAGCTCGGGGTACTCATGGACGGCATGGCTCAGACCCCGCATCAGCGCGGCGTCCTTCTCCATCTGGCAGTCGTCGGTCCGGCTCAGCGCGGCATGGAAGTCACCGCGCAGCGATCCGGTGTCGATGTCCGAGAGGCTCCCCGGCTTGTTGTGCCGCAGCGCCTTCGCGACCAGCTCGGGCTTGGAGCCCCACTGGCGGTAGAGGGTGGCCTTGCTCGACCGGGTACGGGCGGCGATGGCGTCCATGGTCAGGGCGTCGTAGCCGACCTCGCGGAGCAGGTCGAGGACGGCCTCGTACAGCTCGCCCTCACGCTCGGGGGTCAGCCTGGTGCGTGCCATATGCCGACCTCCTTCGCTTCACCTGTCCGGTGTCCTGTTCAGCAGCCCCGCTCAGCATCGAACGAAACTGTTTCGTACACCTGAACCGTACCCCCACCTCCCAGCGAAACGAAATCGTTTCGCTTGTGTCCTGCACCACAAGTTGCCCCGGGCCCCGCGCACCGAAAACATTGGGGGGTGAGTGACGACGTCGCGTATCTCCGTTTCCCGCACCTCCACCAGGACTTGCTGTGCTTCGCGGCCGAGGACGACCTCTGGGTCGCCCCCCTGGCCGCCGCGGGGCACCGCCCGGGACGGGCCTGGCGGGTGACCGTCGACCGGACCCGGGTCAGCCACCCACGCTTCTCGCCCGACGGCGCCTCCATCGCCTACACGACCTGGCGCACCCTGGACCCCGAGATCCACCTCGCCCCGGTGGCCGGCGGCCCGGCCCGCCGGCTCACCCACTGGGGCTCGACGGACGCCCGGGTCTGCGGCTGGAGCCCCGATCCGGGCGAGGCCTGCCAGATCCTCGCCGTGTCCTCGCACAACCAGCCGTTCTCCTACTTCTCCTGGGCCTACAGCGTCCCCACCGACGGAAGCCCCGGCGGCAGGCTCCCCTGGGGCCCGGTCTCCGACATCGCGGTCGCCGACATCGACGGCGAACGACGCACGCTGCTGCTCACCGGCACGCCCCCGCACGAACCGGCCGCCTGGAAGCGCTACCGGGGCGGGGCCATGGGCCGCCTGTGGCTGCACGGCGAGCGCCTGCTCCCGGACATCGACGGTCACCTCGCCAACCCGATGTTCGTCGGCCGCCGGATCGCGTTCCTCTCCGACCACGAGGGCGTCGGCAACCTCTACTCCTGCCGGACGGACGGCACCGACCTGCGCCGGCACACGGACCACGACGCCTTCTACGCCCGCAACGCCTCCAGCGACGGCCACCGGGTGATCTACCAGTGCGCGGGCGAGCTGTGGCTGGTGGAGGACCTGGAGTCGCCCGACGCCACCCCCCGCAGGCTGGAGGTACGCCTCGGGGGCCCGCGCACCGGCCGGCGCGTCCACCAGGTGCCCGCCGCCAGCAACGTCGACTCGCTCTCCGTCGACGAGACGGGCCGGGCCAGCGCCGTCACCGTACGCGGCAGCCTCTACTGGCTCACCCACCGCGACGGCCCCGCCCGCACCATCGCCGACACCCCCGGTGTCCGGGTGCGACTGCCGGAGATGCTCGGCAGCGGCGGGCAGGTCGCGTACGTCACCGACGCGGACGGCCCGGACGCGGTCGAGATCGCCTACTTGCCGCGCGCCAGCGGCGACCGGCCCCCGCGCAGGCTGGCCTCCGGGCTGCTGGGCCGGGTGCAGGAGATGATCTCCGACCCGGACGGCGAGCGCCTGGCCGTCGCGTCGAACGACGGCCGCCTGCTGCTCCTGGACACGGCGGAGCCGGAGACGGAGCCCTGGGAATCCGAGGCGAAGGCGCCCAGCGGCTCGACCCGCGTCGACCTGCACGCGGCCACCGGCGCGGCGACCCCGGGCAGTGCCGTGCCGATCGACGAGCACCCCGGACTCACCGAGCTGATCCGCTCGGTCAACGGCCCGGTCCGCGACCTGGCCTTCTCCCCCGACGGCGACTGGCTGACCTGGTCGCATCCGGGCGTCGGCCGCTCGCTGCGGCAGATCAAACTGGCCCGGATCTCCGGCCCCGGCGCCCCGACGATCGTCGACGTCACCAACGGCCGCTTCGAGGACGAGAACCCGGTCTTCACCGACGACGGCCGCTATCTCGCCTTCCTCTCCTGGCGCGGCTTCGACCCGGTGTACGACGTCCACACCGGTGACCTGTCCTTCCCGCTCGGCTGCCGCCCGTACCTGGTCCCGCTCTCCTCGGCGACCCCCTCCCCCTTCGCCCTCTCGCCCGACGGCCGCCCGGCGGCGGGCGGCCTGGACCCGGTGGACGTGCCGGAGGGAGGTACGTCGGAGGGGTCCACGGTGATGGTGGAGTTCGAGGGCCTGGAGAGCCGGGTGACGCCGTTCCCGGTCTCCGCCTCCAAGTACTCGGCGCTCGCTCCGGTGAGCGGCGGCGGGCTGGTCTGGCTGCGCTGGCCGATCTCGGGGGCGCTGGGCGAGACGTTCGCGAACCCGGCCGACATGTCGGGGCGGCCCACCCTGGAGCACTTCAACATCGCGAAGGCCCGCAGGACCGAACTGGTCGACCACCTCGACTGGTTCGCGGTCAGCGGCGACTCCTCGCGCCTGGTCGTGATGGACGACGGCGAACTGCGCGCCGTACCCGCCACCGAACCGGGCGACGGCGACACCACGGTCTTCCTGGACCTGCGTCGCATCCTGCACGAGGTCGACCCCGGGGCGGAGTGGCGGCAGGCGTACGGCGAGGCGGGCCGCATCATCCGCGCCTACTTCTGGGAGCCGGACATGTGCGGCATCGACTGGAACGGGGTGCTGAACCAGTACCGCCCGCTGGTCGAACGGGTCGCCTCCCCCGACGAGTTCGCGGATCTGCTGCGCGAGGTGCTGGGCGAGCTGGGCACCTCGCACGCGTACGTCTCCCCCGCCCGCCGCAACGAGGGCCCGCCGCACTACCAGCGGGCGATCGGCCTCCTGGGCGCCAACCTGGTCTGCCGGGACGGGGCGTGGACCATCCAGCGCATCCTGCCCGGCGACTCCTCGGACTCCAAGGCGCGTTCGCCGCTGGCGGGCACGGGGATCAGGGAGGGCGCGGTCCTCACCCACGTCGACGGCCGCCCGGTGGACCCGGTGGCGGGCCCGTACCCGCTGCTGACGGCGGCCGGCGGCACCACGGTCGAGCTGACGTTCTCCCCGGCGGGCGGGGGCCCGTCACGCCGGGTGGCGATCATGCCCCTGGTCGACGAACGCCCGCTGCGCTACCAGGACTGGGTGGCCAAACGCCGCGACGTCGTACGGGAGTTGAGCGGCGGCAAGTGCGGCTACCTGCACATCCCGGACCTGGGCGGCTCCGGCTGGGCCCAGTTCAACCGGGACCTGCGCCTGGAGGTGGCGCGGCCCGCGCTGATCGTGGACGTACGGGGCAACGCGGGCGGCCACATCAGCGAGCTGGTCGTGGAGAAGCTCACCCGTACGATCCTGGGCTGGGACCTGACCCGCAACGCGCAGGCGGTCAGCTACGCCTCCAACGCGCCGAGGGGCCCGGTGGTCGCCCTGGCCGACGAGGCGACCTCCTCGGACGGCGACATGATCACCGCCGCGTTCCGGCTGCTGAAGCTGGGGCCGGTGGTGGGCCAGCGCACGTGGGGCGGCGTGGTCGGCATGACCGGCCGCCACCGGCTGGGCGACGGCACGTCGATCACGGTGCCGATGAACGCGGCCTGGTTCGACACGTACGGCTGGTCGGTGGAGAACCACGGCGTCGAACCGGACGTGGAGGCCCTGCGCACCCCGCTGGACTGGGCGGAGGGCCGGTACGCGGTCCTGGACGACGCGGTCCGCCTGGCACTGGAGCTGCTGGCCGCGCACCCGGCGGCGACCCCACCGTCGTACGACACGGCCCCGGATCTGCGCAGGCCGCCGCTGCCGCCGCGGTGACCGCGGGGCGAGCCGGCCCCGGAATCCCCCGGGCGCGCGGGTAAAGCACCCGTCCGGTCGTCCCGGGCGGGCGCCCGTCCTCCGGCGGCGGCCAGGATGGAAGGGGCTGCCCACGGACGAGGGAGTGGTATGACCGAGAACGGCTCGGACAAGGTCGCGGACGGCCGGCCCCGGGAGGACCCGCATCCGCTCTCCGGCCGGCCCGACCTGCGGCGGGTCGGGGCGAACCCGGACTTCTGGTACCCGGTCGCCCTCTCCCGGAGCGTGCGCGGCGGGCAGGTGGCCGCGGCCGTGTTCGCCGGCGAGCGCATCGCGCTCTACCGCGCCCGAAGCGGTGCCGTCCATGCGCTGGAGGACCGGTGCGCCCACCGGCAGGTGCCGCTGAGCATGGGGGTCGTGGACGGCGAGACGCTCCGCTGCTGCTATCACGCCTGGGCCTACCGGGGCGACGGCCGCATCTCGCAGATCCCGTACCTCTCCAAGGGCGACGCCCGGCCGCCGCGCGGCGTGCGCGCCTACCCGGTACGCGAGGCGTACGGCCTGGTGTTCGTCTTTCCGGGCGCCCCGGAGAAGGCCGAGGTCACCGCGCTGCCCGACGTGCCCGCCTTCGCCTCGCCGGCGTACAGGACGATGACGTTCTCCCGGACCGTGCGCTGCCACTACTCGTTCATGCACGAGAACCTGCTCGACATGAACCACCAGTTCCTGCACCGGGGCGTGGTCGGCAAGCTCCAGCCCAAGCTGCTGGGATACGAGAGCGGCCCGACGTCGGTGGAGGCCCGCTACCTGTTCACCCACACCGGCGGCAAGCGCAACCGCAGCGCGAGCCTGCTCGCCGCCGAGGGCCTGGGCGGCCAGGCCTCCAGCGACGTCATGACCATCCGTACCGCGTACCCCTACCAGACGCTGGACCTGGTCCCGGAGAAGGCCGACCACCCGGCGCTGCGCCTCTGGGCGGTGTACGTCCCCGAGGACGCGGAGCAACGCGTCTGCCACGCCTACGGCTTGCTGATGATCGAGAAGCCGAGGATTCCCGTGGCCCTGAACGTGGCCTGGCCGTTCATCCGGCACTTCACCGAACGGGTCTTCGCGGAGGACCGCACGGCCGTCGAAGCCGAACAGCGAGCCTGGGACGAGCAGGGCGAGGACCGCAACCACGAGGTCTTCTCCCTGATCCTGGACGTCCGCGACGTACTCCGCACGAACGGGGTCCCGCTCGCTCCCCGCCCCTCGGCCAACTCCCGCCTCTGCGAGGGCCGGACGAGCGAGGACCTGATGCCCTGACCCGGACCGCGCGGGGCCCTATCGAGCCCGTCCGGCGCTTGAGGCCATCTTTCCCAGCCCGTCCGGCGCTTAAGGACTCCCCTCCCAGCCCGAGCCCGACACCCTTCACCCCGCCCGACACCCCCAGCCCGCCCGGCGCTTGAGGGCATCCTTCCCAGCCCGCCCGGCGCTTGAGGGCATCCCTTCCAGCCCGTCCGGCGCTTGAGGACATCTTTCGACCTCGCCCCGGCGGGACCGGACCGCACAAGAAGGAGGCGTACCCGGCAACCCGGGTACGCCTCCTGACGCGACGCGCACGCACGCGCAAACCGCAGCCCGCACGCGTCACACCTCAACGACCGTCAACGGTCAAAACGCTCGCGCGCCTGGTCCTTCGCGCCCTGGGCACGGTCCTTCATGCCCGAGGAGGAGTCCGGCCGCTGGTCGCGAGCCCGGGAGGCCCGGTCCTGAGCCTCGTCCTTGCCCTGACCGGCCTTCTGCTTGGCCTGGTCGGCGAGCTCCTGCGCCTTGTCCTTGAACTGGTCTGCGATACCCATGCTGTTCACTCCTGTGGTGGGTGTGGGGATGGCCCCCAGCGGGGCCGTGCTCAGCGTTACACGCCCCGACATCCCGCGCATTTCGGACCGCTACCCACCGTGACACGCGGCCCGCCCACCCCCACTACGCCCGGTCCGCACGCTCCGCCCGCACGTCCTGGTCCGCCGCTCCACCGGCCCCCACCAGCCCCTTGGACACGGTGTGCAGGCGCGGTTCGAAGCGCCGCATCTCGCGCTGTCCGCCGATCGCGATGACCGAGGGCAGATAGCCCCGGACCGACTGCATCCCGCGCAGCCACCACTGGGCGTACACATGCGGGGAGCGCCGCGCGATGCCGTCCACGATCCGGTCGACGGCCGGACCCAGCGGGTACGTGCGGTTCATCGGCCACGGCAGCCGCTGCCGCAGCTCGCGCATCACCTCGTCCTCGTCCGCGCCGCGCACCATGTCGGTGTCGGTCCAGGAGAGGTAGCCGACGCCCACCTTGACGCCCTTGTAGCCGACTTCCGCGCGCAGGCTGTGCGCGAAGGCCTCGACGCCCGACTTGGACGCGCAGTACGCGGTCATCATCGGAGCCGGGGTGATCGCGGCCAGCGACGCTATCTGGAGGAAGTAGCCGCGGCTCTCCATCAGCACCGGCAGGAAGGCCCGCCCGGTGACCGCGCCGCCGATGAGGTTGACCTCGATGACCCGGCGCCAGGCGTCCGGGTCGGAGTCGACGAACGGGCCGCCCGAGGCGACGCCCGCGTTGGCGACGACCACGTCGACCTTGCCGAACCGCTCCTTGACCTCGCGCGCCACCCGCGCCATCGCCTCGTGGTCGGTGACGTCGGCGAACCAGTGGTCGCTCTCGCCGTGCAGCCGCTCGGAGACGTGCTTCAGCTCGTCCGGCTCCAGGCCGACCAGGGCGAGGGTCGCCCCGCGCGCGGACAGTTTGCGGGCCAGCAGTTCGCCCACGCCCCGGGCCGCGCCGGTGACGACGACGACCTGGCCCTCCAGATTCCGCTTGCCGCTCATGCGACATCCTCCTTCTGCGCCGTGGCGGCCGCCCCCGTGGCGACGTACCGGTTGACCAGCTCCCTGAGCTTCGCCGTGACGGCCTCGGGGGCCTCCACCGGCGTCATGTGCCCCGTGCCCGTCAGCTCGGTCAGGCCGAGGCCGACCGGCAGGGCGGCGGCGATGGCCCGCGCGTGGACCGGCGGGGTCAGCCGGTCGTCCGTGCCGGCGATGACCGCGGTCGGCACCCGCAACTGCCGTACGCCCGCCGCGAGATCCAGGTCGGAGAGCACATGGCCCCACTCCACCCTCGCGCGGCGCGGGCAGGCGTGCACGATCCGGGCGCAGGCGTCGACCCGGTCCGGAGCCGAACCCGTCCCCATCGTCGCGTACTTGAGGATCTTCCGGGAGACCGGGTTCACCGGCCCGAGGGGTGCCTTCGCACCCAGTACGGCGGTGGTGAGCCGGGTCCGCAGCGCACCCGCGCGCAGCGGCAGGACCAGGGCCTCGGCGGTCAGCCGCGTACTGCCGGTGGAACAGAGCAGGACGGCGGCGGCGTGCTCGCGCACTCCGGGACGGGCGGCGGCCGCCATCACGGCCATTCCGCCCATGGAGTGCCCGGCGAGCACCGCCTTGCGGCCCGGGGCGAGCGTCCCGGTGAGGACCGCTTCGAGGTCGTCGGCGAGCGCGTTGGTGCTGTATCCGCCGGGGCCGGGCTCGGGGGTGAGCCCGTGGCCGCGCTGGTCGTAGGCGATGACGCGGTGGTCGGCGGCCAGGTCCCGGATCTGGGCGTCCCAGAAGCGGATGTTGCAGGTCCAGCCGTGGGCCAGGACGACGGCGGGCGCGTCCTCGGGGCCGTGCAGTTCGACGTGGATCCGCGCGCCGTCGGCCGACCGTACGGTCAACTCGGCGGCGGGCACGGGCGGAACGACGTCGCGGTGCAGGAGGCGGCTCATCGTGCGGCCTCCTCGGCGACGGGCCCGGCTTCCGATGCGGCGGCGGTCACGGTCTCGCGGTCGGTGCGGCCGGGCTGCTCGGGGACGCGTCCGGTCCCGGCGGCCCGCTGTGCTCCGCCCGCGACGCCCGCCCGGACGACGTCGTACTCCGCGAGGTCCACCGACCGGGTCTGCCGCCGGAACTCCCCCGTCGTACCCGGCCAGACGGTGGTGTTGCGGCCGGCCGCGTCCAGGTACCAGCTGGTGCAGCCGCCGGTGTTCCACACCGTGCGCTTCATCCTCTGCTGGACCCGGTCGTTCCACGCGGTGACGGAGACGGCCCGGGCGTCGAGCGCTGCGCGGCCGCCCAGCACGTTCAACTGCCGGAGATAGTCGGCCATGTAGTTCAGCTGGGACTCGATCATCAGGATCATGGAGGAGTTGCCGAGCCCGGTGTTGGGGCCGATGATCGTCATCCAGTTGGGGAACCCGGAGGCGGTCGCGCCGCGCAGCGAGTTCATCCCGTCCTTCCACGTCTCGGCGAGGGTCAGGCCCTCCGCGCCGACGACCCGCTCGGCGATCGGCATGTCCGTCACATGGAAGCCGGTGCCGAAGATGATCGCGTCGACCTCGGCCTCGGTGCCGTCGGCGGCGACGACGGTGGAGCCGCGGACCTCGCTCAGCCCGGAGGCGACCACGTCCACATTGGGCTGGGCGAGCGCCGGGTAGTACGTGCTGGAGAGCAGGATCCGCTTGCAGCCGATGCGGTAGTCGGGGGTCAACTTGGCCCGCAGAGCAGGGTCCTTGATGGCCCGCGCCATGTTGGACTTGGCCACCGTCTCCACCAGGCCCAGCTGGTCGGGGTGCTTGGTGAAGGCGCTGACCTGCAACTCCCGTATGCCCCACAGCAGTCCACGGCGAGCCGTGCCCGTGGCAGGTATCGCCCGGTGGAGCGCACGCTCGGCCTTGCTGATCGTGCGGTCCATCCGCGGCATGACCCACGGCGGGGTGCGCTGGAAGAGCGTGAGCTTCGCGGTCTTCGGCTGTATCGCGGGAACGATCTGGATCGCGGACGCGCCGGTGCCGACCATCGCGACGCGCTTGCCGGCCAGGTCGTAGTCGTGGTCCCAGCGCGCGGAGTGGAAGACCTTGCCGGGGAAGGAGTCGAGCCCGGGAATGTCGGGCGTCCTGGGGTCGGAGAGCGGTCCGGTGGCGGAGACGACGACGTCCGCGCGCAGGACGGAGCCGTCAGCCGACTCGATCACCCAGGACAGGTTCTCCTTGTCCCAGCTCATCAGCTTCACCTCGTGGTTCAGCCTGATGTGCGGGCGGAGCCCGAAGGTGTCGGCGACGTGCTCCAGGTAGGCCCGGATGTGCTCCTGGCCGGAGAAGGTGCGCGGCCAGTCCGGGTTGGGCGCGAACGAGAAGGAGTAGAGGTGGGACGGTACGTCGCAGGCGCAGCCGGGATAGCTGTTGTCGCGCCAGGTGCCGCCCACCGAGTCGGCGCGCTCCAGGACGACGAAATCGGTGATGCCTTCGCGGCGCAGCCGGACAGCGGCCCCCAGGCCCCCGAATCCGGTTCCGATCACCGCCACACGTACGTGCTCCTGCTGGGCCATGCTGCCGCCTCCCGCGGTACGTCACGCGACTCCGCCAGCAATCACTGGCATGGTTCGGAGAGTAGAGCAGGACCGTACTGATGGGTAGGGGGCGGACCGAGGAAAGTTACCGGCGGTACAACATAGGGTGCCCCTGTGGCTGAAGGACGCGAGCACCGCGAATACCGCATGGAGGAGCTGGCCAAGGAGGCCGGCATCACCGTGCGGACCCTGCGCTTCTACCGCGAGCGCGGACTGATCCCGCCACCTCGCCGCGAGGGCCGCATCGCCTGGTACGACGACCACCACCTGGCCCGGCTGCGGACCATCGCGGGCCTGCTGGAGCGCGGCCACACCCTCAACGGCATCGCCGACCTGGCGGCCACTTTCGAGAGCGGCCGCGATGTCGCCGAGGTGCTGGGCCTGGGCGAACCGACCGAGGAGACCCCGGTCCGCCTCACCCCGGAGCAGCTCGCGGACTACTTCGAGGGCGAGGTCACGCCAGAGAACCTCGCCACCGCACTGGACCTGGGCTATCTCGCCACCGACGGGGACGAGATCGTGCACATCAGCCGCCGCCTCCTGGAGGTGTCGGCCGAGCTCGTACGGGAAGGGGTGCCGCTGTCCACGGTGCTCTCCTCGGGCCGCCGCGTCCGCGAGCACGCGGACGCGCTCGCCGAAATCTTCGTACGCGTACTGCATGCCCACACCCAGGAGACCGAACCCGCCCAACTGCGGCCCCTGGCCCGCGCGGTGGTGGACGCCGAGCTGTCGATGGCCCTGGACCGGAGACTGCGCCGCGAGGACGGCACACAGCCTCCGAAGGCGTAACAGCCCAGGCCGCCCGGGCCACCCGCCCGGGCCCCCCTGGGCTCCCGGGACTACCGCTCGTAGACGACCGTCACCGGCGCGTGGTCGCTCCAGCGCTCGCCGTGCGTGGCCGCCCGCTCCACCCAGGCCTTCACCGCACGCCCGGCCAGCCCCGGGGTCGCCATCTGGTAGTCGATGCGCCAGCCGCTGTCGTTGTCGAAGGCGCGCCCCCGGTACGACCACCAGCTGTACGGGCCCTCGGCATCCGGGTGCAGCCCCCGCACGACGTCCACGTACGCGGCCTCCTCCAGGACCCGGGTCAGCCAGGCGCGCTCCTCGGGGAGGAAGCCGGAGTTCTTGCGGTTGGCCTTCCAGTTCTTCAGGTCGGCCTCCTGGTGGGCGATGTTCCAGTCGCCGCAGACCACGACCTCGCGCCCGTCCGCCGCCGCCCGGCCTTTCAGACCCTGGAGGTAGGGCAGGAAGGCGGCCATGAAGCGCTCCTTCTCGTCCTGCCGCTCGGTGCCGACCTCGCCGGAGGGCAGGTACAGGCTCGCGACGGTCACACCGGGAAGGTCGATCTCGACATACCGGCCGCTCGCGTCGAACTCCTCAGCGCCGGGAATCCCGAACCCGCCGAAGCCGGTCTGAACCCGCTCGGGGGCCTGCCGCGAATAGAGCGAGACCCCGGCGCGCCCCTTGGCGGCGGCGGGCGCGTGGACGGTGTGCCACCCTTCGGGGGTGCCCACGCCTTCGGGCAGCTGGGCGAGCTCGGCCCGCACTTCCTGGAGGCAGACCACATCGGCGTCGGTCCCCGCCAGCCACTCGACGAAGCCCTTCTTGGCGGCGGCGCGGAGCCCATTAACATTCACAGAAGTAACGGTCAGCATCCCCGAACAGTACCTACTCCGCCCCCACGCACAGATATACGATACTCAGCATGCTTATTCATTCTCGGCCCTTCGACCACCCCGACGCCGTCAAACTCAATGACCAGGTGCAGCTCGAATACGCCGAGCGCTACGGCGACGAGGGCGACGTCACACCGCTCGACCCGTCGATGTTCGTCCCGCCGCACGGTCTGTATCTGCTCGCCTACGACGAGCGGGACCGCCCGGTGGCGACCGGCGGCTGGCGGACCCAGAACCTCAATGCCGACGGCTACGAGGACGGCGACGCCGAGATCAAGCGGATGTTCGTGATCCCCGAGGGCCGAGGCCGGGGCCTGGCCCGACGGATGCTCGCCGCCCTGGAGGAGAGCGCCCGGGACGCGGGCCGGACCAGGATGGTCCTGGAGACCGGCGACCAGCAGCCCGAGGCCGTCGCGCTCTACACCTCGTGCGGCTACACCGTCTGCGAGGTGAAGTTCGGCCACTACCGGACGTACGACAGCAGCATCTGCATGGCCAAGCCGCTGCGGCAGCCGTAGCGGGCGGGGGTCAGCGCACCCGCGCGACCCCCGCGGAGAACCCGCTGCACTGCTGGGCGGGCGCGGGACGGGGCCTGCTGGTGTCGATCGGGGCGCGCCGCGCGGCGGACGTCACCGGACCCGGACGCGGCGGTTGGTCACCCACTCCGGCCGAGCACCAGGA
This sequence comes from Streptomyces sp. NPDC058576, assembly GCF_042718715.1. Lineage (NCBI taxonomy): Bacteria > Bacillati > Actinomycetota > Actinomycetes > Kitasatosporales > Streptomycetaceae > Streptomyces > Streptomyces sp. NPDC058576. The sequence continues at coordinate 36,051 of NZ_JBHXPF010000035.1, forward strand.
CCACGTGCTCGTCCTCGCCGTGCCGCACCGTGCCCGTCGCCGTGAACCCGCACTTCTCCAGCAGGCGTACCGAGCCGGTGTTGCCGACAACGGGGTCCGCGTACAGCGGGCGGGCCGTCTCCCGCTCCAGGAACGCGGTCAGCGCCCGCGTTCCGATGCCCCGGCCCCAGTACGCGCGGCCGAACCAATAGCCGATGAAGCGCCGGTCCTCCTCCCACCAGGCCACGATGCTCCCCGCCGTCTCTCCGTCCACGACGACCGTCTGCACGAAGTTGGCGGGATCCCCCAGCACCCGCGTCTTCCAGTGCGTCATGAACGCGTCCCGCTCCCGCGGCGTGAAGCGCGATCTCCGGACCGCCTCCGGGTCGTGCTCGTAGGCGAGAAACGCCTCCAGGTCCGCTGCGACGACATCCCTGAGCACGACATCCGTGAACTGCGCGCTGTCTCCCATGCCGACCGAGTCTGGCACCCGCCACTGACAATCGGCCCGTTCGCTCACCTCGGGGTGGCCAGCACCTGGGTCCAGTAGGGGCCGCGCGGGGAGTCGGCGATGCCCACGCCGACGTGGACGAAGTCGCAGTTGAAGATGTCGTCGTCGCGGCCGGGACTGTTGCGCCACTCCTCGACGACCGCGGCCGGATCGCTCATGCCGGTCGCGATGGTCTCCCCGACGGCCGACCAGTCGTAGCCCGTGGCGCCCACCCGGTCGCCCGCGCCCCGGCCCGAGGAGTCGGTGTGGTCGAAGTAGTTCCGCGCGGCCATGTCCTCCGAGTGCCGCTGGGCGACCTCGGTCAGCCGGGGGTCGGTCTCCAGCTCCGGGCAGCCGTTCGCGGCGCGCAGGGTGTTGACCCGGGTGACCACACGGGCGTCCGGGCCCGGACGCGCTTCGGCGGGCTCGGGCGCGGGCGGTGCGGAGGGCTCCGGGGAGGCGGCGGGCGGCCGGGAGGCGGCCGTACGGCTCGGCGAGGGGGAGGGCGAGGTCGCGGACGGCGTGGGCAGCGGCTCGGCCGGGGCGGCCGCGGGCGGCGGGGGCGCGGGGCTGTACGTGACGCCCCCGCCCCGGGATTCGGTCGGGGCGGGGGCGGAGGGCCAGATCAGTACGGCGAGGGCGGTCACGGCGGCCGCCCCGGCTATCAGCCCCGCCGCCTTCCCGGCCGAGAACGCGGCCGGGGCGGAGTGGGCGGCGGCCGAGGAAGCGGTGGCCGGGGCGGCCGAGGAGGCGACGGCCACCGCCGCCTGCTGCCCGCTGTCGTAGAGCGGCACCACGAGCGCGAGCCCGGAGAGGAGGCCCTCCGGCGGCACCAGCCCCGCACTGCCGTCGGAGCAGGAGGCGCAGCCCCGGACATGGCGGGCGATCCGCTTGCGCCACAGCGGCGTCGGCGTACCGTCCCAGTCGCCCAGCAGGTCCTCCAGGGCCGGGCAGCGGGGGTCGGAGGCCAGGGCCCGGACGACCGCGCGGCCGACGTCCAGCTGGTTCTTCACCCGCTGGACGCGAACGGCGGCGTGCTGCGGGGACAGGCCGAGCGCCTCGGCCAGCTCGGACCGGGTGAGGTCGCCGGTCGTCTCCAGCCACCACAGGGACAGGACATCGCGCTCGGCTCCGTCCAGCCAGCGGGTCGCCTCGGCCGTCTCGCGGCGCTGCCCGGAGAGTTCCAGGCGCAGGATCGTCAGGTCGACGAAGTCGGCGGCGGGGTCGGCGGGCTCCTCGGTCGCCTCCAGCGGGGCGGGGCGGTGGCCGAGGTGGGACCAGCGGCTGCGGACCTGGTTCATGGCGATGGCGACGAGCCAGGAGCGGAAACGGGACGGATCGCGCAGCGAGGGCAGGCCGGAGAGCGCGCGGAGCATGGTCTCCTGCACCACGTCGTCCACGTCCGGATGGCCGTTGAGGGCGCGCCCGACGACGTTGTAGACGAGCGGCAGGTACTGGGCGGCCAGCCGGTCCCCGGCGGCCCGGTCGCCGTTCCTCGCCGCGATGACCAGAGCGGTGCTGTCCACGCCGTTCACGCCCTTCGTTCGGTCCGCCACCGGAATGTGGGACAGGTCACCCCTGGGGGTTTTGTTATCCGCCCCCGGTCCGGTGGTCAACCAGTATGCGGGGGCCGGCAGGCCGTCCCGCCGAGAGAGTGCCGGGAACGGGAGGGACATGTCGAGCGATACGGACACCGACGAGGCGCGCGCCACCGGTCCGGGCTCCACCGGAGCGCAGACCACCAAGGCGCAAGCCACCCCCGCGCAGCACGCCGAGGCCATCACCACCCCGGCGCGGCACGCCGAGGCACACGTCACCGCGGCGCGGACGGGCGAGGCCATCACCACCTCGGCCCTGCACGCGGCGGCGACCGGCGCCGACACCTTCCCCGGCGTCCTGCGGGAGGCGCTGAACCGCCGCGGGCTCTCCCTGGAGCGGGTGAGCGAACGGCTCAGGGTGCGCGGCATCACCATCAGCCAGGCCACCCTCAGCAGCTGGCAGCGCGGCCGCAGCCAGCCCGAACGGGCCCGGTCCCTGCGGGCCGTGGACGTGCTGGAGGAGATCCTTGAGCTGCCCGCGGGAGCCCTGCGCTCGCTGCTCGGCCCGCGCCGCCCGCGCGGCCGGATCACTCCACCCGGCGCGGAGGGGGCGGCGCTCCAGATCCTCGGGGAGGACTCGGTGGTGGAGAAGGCGCTCGGCGCGCGCTTCCGCCACTTCAACCAGGAGACCAGCTCGCTGATGGTCCACGACATCGTGCGGGTCGGCGAGAGCGGCACGCTGAGCGGGATCTCCACCACGAACGTCCTGCGGGCCAGCCGGGCGGGGGCCGACCGGGCGATCTTCGTGCTCAGCTTCGACGACGAGGCGGCCGAGCCCGTCGACATCAAGGTCACCTGCGGCCGCCTCGCCGATGCCACGTACCTGAAGGGGCTCAAGTCCCTGGTGCTGGAGATCCACTTCGGCCGGGAGCTGGCCAAGCTGGACACCACGGTGGTCAGTTACGCGGTCGAGGTGAGCCCCTCCGAGACGCCGGCCACGCACTACGAGCGCTGGTCGCGGACGAACCTCCACGAATACCTCCAGCAGGTCTTCTTCCACCCCGGCGCCCTGCCGGCGGACTGCCACCGCTACGTCCGGGAGAAGGTCGGCGCCCCGCCCCGCGGCCGGCGGCGCATCCCGCTGAGCGACGCGCACGACGTCCATGTGCTGACCTCCCGGTGCAAGCCCGGCGTCCACGGGGTGGCGTGGGAGTACGGAACGGGAACAGGTGGAACGGGAGACCGCCCAGGATGAGTGGACGGTCTCCCGCGTCTGGGGGGTGGCCTTTTCTGCCGGTCTGTTCCTGCGGTGGGGCTACTTGGTGTTGAGCGTCAGCCCGTAGTACGCGAGGGCGTCGTCGAGCGGCTGGAAGTAGGACGAGCCGGGCGAGTTGACCTGGCCGTTGCAGCGCTGGTTGCTGGGACCGCCGGACGTCATGCCCTGGGCCTGGTCACCGGAGATGTACGCGCCCCCGCTGTCCCCTCCCTGGGTGCAGACGCTGGAGCTGGCCAGCCCGGTCACGACGGTGTCCGGGCCGCCGTTCTGGTCGGTGTAGGTGACGCTGACGTTGTACGAACCGACTTTGCCGCAGGTCCAGTTGGTGGTCTGGCCGGACTTGCAGAGCGCCGCGCCGGCGGGGGCCCGCTTGCTGCCCTTGACCGGGACGGTGCCGGCCTTGCCGTACGTGGTGACGTCGAGGCCGATCGAGTTGCCGGAGTCGACGGCCGCGATGCCCATGTCGACGCTGCGGGTGCCGAGCGCGAACCGGGTGTCGGTGCCCTTGGCGAACCGGGTGCCGTTGTAGGCCAGTTCGGGCAGGTCCTCGATGCAGTGCCCGGCGGTCACGAGCACCTGCTTGCCGCTGCGGTCCTTGGCGCCGTAGCCGACGGAGCAGAGGTAGCCGTTGAAGGTCATCCGGCTGCCGGGCGGAACGACGGCCTGGGTCTCCAGCTTCTCCTGGCCCTTCACGACGCGCACGGCGTCGCCGTTGCTCTGGGCGGCCTTGAGGAAGCTGCGGGTTGCGGCGTCGGAATCGCCGTTGACCTCGACGGTCACGGTGTCCGACGCGAGGTCGACGGACCACGCGGACACCCCGGCCGGGGCGCTCTTGAGCGCCTTGGCGTCGAGCCGGGCCTTGATGCGGTCCAGCTCGCTCTCGCCACGCTCGGGGACCCGGACCTTGAGACCCGCGGCCCGGACGTCCTTCGCCGCCTCGGCGTCGGCGGCGTTGACGACCAGCGAACCGTCCTTGGCGAAGAAGGCCCCGAGCGTCTCGACCCGGTCCTTCCGCAGCTCCGCGAACCGGTCCTGCTGCTCGGCCTCGCGGTCCAGCCGCTGCACTGCGGCCTTCTCGCTGACGCCCAGGGTGGTGGCGAGCGCCTTGACCATCTCCGGCTGGTACGCCGGAGCCGCTGCGGGCGCCGAAGGATCCTCCGTCGTACCGGCGTAGGCCCCTGTGGCGACTCCGGCCGACAGAAGGGCGCCGATCGAGGCGGCCACGATGTATCTGCGCGCGTTCTTCTTTCCGTGCTTCACGCGATTCCTTCCGCTACGCAGGCGAGCGTCCAGACAATGGGGGGGGTGGCCACACCGCGCCTGGGGAAGCGCGATGTGTTCCATGGACACTGCCCGGCGGCGATGACATGTTCCTGTCGCCGCGCCTCGAACTCTGGCGCAGCCGTAACTGCCGCGACAAGAAGCGACGGTGGGGCTTTTTTCTACAGAACTGGCCGAGAACTGTAGAAAAATCGACCGGCCGTTCACGGCACCGCAACCAGCCGGACCTGCGCAACCCCCCTCGACGGCCGCCACGACGATACGGGCGGCCTTCGACCGCGTGAATCGCTGGCACCGGACGGAGCGGGTGATGAAGTATCAAGCACATGAGCGAACTTGTGGACCATGTCGACGAACACGACCGGGTCATCGGCGTGGTGCGCAGAAACGAAGCTGTGGCCAACGGATTGCTGTACCGCATGTCCATGGTGCTGTGCCGGGACGAGACCGGCCGCTATCTCGTACACCGTCGGCCCGAGAACAGCTCGCGCTTTCCCGGCGAGTACAGCTGGCTGGTGGCCGGTGCCGTGGGGGCGGGCGAATCGTACGAGGCAGCCGCCGGCCGTGAACTCCATGAGGAAATGGGAGTCCGGGCACCGGTCCGCCCGCTGTTCAAGTTCCTTTGCCGAGGCGAGCTGAGCCCCTACTGGTTCGCGGTGTACGAAACGACCGTGAACCACGAACGGGTAGCTCCGCGGGTGGCCGAAGTGGCCTGGCACGGCTGGCTGTCCGGCACCGAGTTGAAGCAGGCGATGACGGGCTGGAAGTTCGTCTCGGACAGCCGCGACGCCTACGGCCGCTATCTGCGGCTGCCCACGGACACCACACCGCTCTGACCCACACCGCTCTGGCTTCTGGGCACCCGCTGCTTCACGCATCCGCATCGCGCGAAGCCTGAAACCACGAAATCCCGCCCGGTCGAGATGACCGGACGGGATTTCGTCGACCGCCCCCGAGCTGGCTCGTGAACGGCTCGCTGTGGACCTGTGGGGATTTGAACCCCAGACCCCCTCGATGCGAACGAGGTGCGCTACCAGACTGCGCCACAGGCCCTTGCGACGTGTGAAACTCTAGCACCCTCACGGGGGTGCTTGGAAATCCGTTCCTCCGCTGGTCAGCGGTGTCGGGTCTCCCGGACCCCCGGGCGCCCCCGGCCCCCCGCGGTCTCACTCATTGGCCGCACGGGGCCGGTCCTCGTCGTCGTACTGGTCGAAGAGCGGGGTCCGGCCCCGGTCGCGGTTGCGGCGGGACGGGTTCGTGCGCTGGCGCGGGGCCGGGTCGACCGCCGGGGCCGTCGGGTGCGACGTGCCCGTCTGGGAGGGCTCGGCGGTGCTGGAGCGGGCCGCGCTCCAGGTCTCCGGATCACCGACCTCCACCCCGCCCGTGGCCCGCGGGGCGACGGGCGCGGTGACATAAGTGGGCAGCGGTACGGGAACGGGCTCCCAGCTGTCGCCCTGGACGCGGCCGCGTTCGCGCTGCTGGTCCACCCACTCCGCGTGGTCCGTCTGCTCGACGAGGGCGCGTCGCCCGGCCTCCTGGGGGGAGACCGTGGGGGTCGGCTCCGGCTCCGGGTGGTGGGCTTCGGAGTCGTCGTCGGGCTCGGCGGGAGCCGGGGCCGTGGGCTGGTGCCTGCGCGGGCGGTTCTCGCGCAGCCGCTGCGCCGCGTCCTCGGCCCGACGGCGGTCCATCGTGAAGGCGAACCGTCGGCGTTCCTGGGAGCGCAGATGCACGATGTACGTGCTCAGCAGGACGGCGGGGACGGCGGGGGCCCACAGGAAGCCGAGGCCGCCGACCGCCGCGACGATCGCCCCGAGGGTGAAGGCCAGGAAGAGGACGACGGTGGTCCGCCTGCGCCGTGCCAGGACCTGGGAGCGCTGGGCACGCCGGGCCCGCTCGGCGTCGGCCGCGCCGGAGCGCGGGCGTCGCTGCGCGGGGGGCACGTGTTCCGCGGGGCGCTCGCCGGACCGGCGTTCGTGCGCCTGACGGTCCGGGGGCTGACGGTCCGGGGGCTGATGCCCCGCCCGCCGGTCGTGCGCCGGGCGGTCGGACGCCTGGTGGCCCGGTGCGCGCTCGGGAGCGTGCGCGGGGTCGCTCATTCTGGCTTCCGTGTGCGCCGGAGGCGCGGCAAAGGCCCGGACGTCCACGGATTCCGTACGGTCCGTTTCCCTGTCCGGGTCGACGTCGGGCCCCGCCTCCTCGGCGGTGCGCTCCCGCAGCTCCTTGGCGTAACGGCGCTCCATCGCCGCCCGTCCGGACAGCAGCCGGATGGCGGTGCTGAAGCGTTCCGTCGGACGGGCTTCGTTGAGCTCGTCCTGCCTGCGGAGCCACATCGGCACCAAGTAGGCGGCCCAGGCCCCGACGATGACTGCGTAGATGAGGCCGCTGCTGCTCACGCTCACACCGTAGAGGGGTTTGCGCGGAAGGATCCGCCAATTGGCCCGGTGTGTCGCACGATCCGGCTGATATCACGGACTTTTTTTGTGATTGTTCGGATCAACAGCCACCGATAGCCCGCCCCATTGCGGTCACCCGGCGATCAAATTCGAACACTTATTTTATTTCGTCGGACGGTCCGGGGCCTCTCGGCGCCACCGGGCGCGACCGGCGCCAGCGCCGGAGCATCCCCTCGGGCACTTCCTCGGCGGTGAGGGCGAAGATCAGGTGGTCGCGCCAGGCGCCGTCGATGTGGAGATAGCGCGGGCGCACGCCCTCCGAACGGAAGCCGAGCTTCTCCACCACCCTGCGGCTGGGCGCGTTCTCCGGGCGAATGCACACCTCGATGCGGTGCAGGCCCACCGAACGGAAGCAGTGGTCCACGGCGAGCGCCACGGCCGTCGGCATGACCCCGCGCCCGGCGACGCCCCGGTCGACCCAGTAGCCGATATGACCGGAGCACATCGAGCCCCAGGTGATCCCCGCGACCGTGAGCTGGCCGACGAGGCGGCCCTCGTACTCGATGGCGAACGGCAGCATCCGCCCCGCGTTCGCCTCGGCGCGCAGGTGGCGGACCATCTGCCGGTACGTCGGGCGCTGCGCCATCGGGCCGCCGGGGGCGGGCGGCGGGACGGTGGCCTCCCAGGGGCGCAGCCAGTCGCGGTTGCGCCGGTTGACCTCGCGCCACATCCGCTGGTCACGCATCTTTATCGGACGCAGGACGATCTCGCCGTCGGTCAGCGTCACCGGCCAGGTCGCGATGTTCAGCTCGGGCTCCCCGGTCGGGGGTGATCTCCGCCGCGCAGCTGGTCGACGGCGTGCACCAGGAGCCGGCCGAGGACCGCGAGCCCGTCCTTCACCCCGCCGGTGGAGCCGGGGAGGTTGACGATCAGGGTGCGGGAGGCGACGCCCGCGAGGCCCCGGGAGAGGGCGGCGGTCGGGACCTTGGCGAGGCCCTCCGCGCGGATCGCCTCCGGGATGCCGGGGATCTCGTGGTCGAGGACCCTGCGGGTGGCCTCGGGGGTGGCGTCGGTGGGCGAGATGCCCGTACCGCCGGTGGTGACGATCACGTCGTACCCGGCGGCGACGCCCGCGCGCAGGGCCGCCTCGACCGGATCCCCGTCGGGGACGACCTGCGGGCCTTCGACCGCGAAGCCGAGGCCGGTCAGCGCCTCGGCGATCAGCGGGCCGCCCTTGTCCGCGTACACCCCGGCGGAGGCCCGGTTGGAGGCGGTCACGACGAGGGCGCGGTACGGGACGCGCGGCGCGGCTCCGGTGGGGTCGGCGGCCTGCGGGTGCCGATCGTGGCCGGCGGGCGCGAGGGGCTGGGCGTGCTGTTCGTGGCCTGCGGCTCCGCTGGGCCCGGGCGGCGTCACGAGTGGGTTCCCTCCGGCGCGGTGCGCCGGTAGTCGCCGGACTTGCCGCCCGACTTCGCCTCGACCCGTACGTCGGTGATCACCGCGCTCTTGTCGACCGCCTTGATCATGTCGACGACGGTCAGGGCCGCCACCGACACCGCCGTCAGGGCCTCCATCTCGACGCCCGTGCGGTCCGTCGTCTTCACGGTGGCCGTGATCTCCACCGCGTCGTCGGCCACGCTCAGGTCGACCTTCACACCGGAGACGGCCAGCGGGTGGCAGAGCGGGATCAGGTCCGGGGTGCGCTTGGCTCCCATGATCCCGGCGATCCGGGCGGTGGCGAGGGCGTCGCCCTTGGGGACTCCCTCGCCACGCAGCAGCTCGATCACGCGCGGCGAGACGAGCACCCGGCCGGCCGCGCGGGCGACGCGGGTGGTGACGTCCTTCTCCGACACGTCGACCATGCGGGCCGCGCCCGCCTCGTCGATGTGCGTCAGCCTGTTCTGCGTACTCAACTCACTCCGCCTAGCGCTAGGGGCGCCGGTTACGCCTCGGGGAACCGGAGGGGGTCCCCCGGAAGGCACGGCGGCAGATACCGTACCGCCACCGGGCTGCGGTCAGCGGAGCAGGATCACGTCCGTCTCCGTGCCGGGCTCCAGCGAGGTGACGTCCTCGGGCACCACGATCAGCACGTCCGCCTGCGCGAGCGCGGCGATCAGATGCGAACCGGAGCCGCCGACCGGGGTGACCGTGCCCGCCTCCGCGTCGTGGCGTCCGCGCAGGAACTGACGGCGGCCCTCCGGCGAGCTGAGCGCCTTGTCGGCGCTCAGCACCGCGCGGGCCGTGGGGCGGTGCACGTCGGGGAGGCCCATCAGGGCACGGATGGCCGGGCGGACGAACAGCTCGAAGGAGACGTAGGAAGACACCGGGTTGCCCGGGAGGGCCAGCAACGGGGTGTGGTCCGGGCCGATCGATCCGAAGCCCTGCGGTTTGCCCGGCTGCATCGCGAGCTTGCGGAACTCGACCCCGCTGCCCGGCTCGTCCTCGTCCCCGACGGAGGACAGCGCCTCCTTGACGACGTCGTACGCGCCGACGCTGACGCCGCCCGTGGTGACGACGATGTCCGCGCGGATCAGCTGGTCCTCGATCGTGGCGCGCAGCGTCTCGGCGTCGTCGGCCACCGCGCCGACCCGGTAGGCGATGGCTCCGGCGTCCCGGGCGGCGGCCGTCAGCGCGAAGCTGTTGGAGTCGTAGATCTGGCCGCCCGTCAGCGTCTCGCCGGGCTGGACCAGTTCGCTGCCGGTGGACAGGACGACCACGCGGGGGCGGGGCCGCACGACCACGGTGGAGCAGCCGATCGCCGCGAGCAGCCCGATCTGCGGCGGGCCGACGACCGACCCGGCGGCCAGGGCCAGCTCGCCCGGCTTGACGTCGCTGCCGCGCTCGCGCACATGGGCGCCGGCCACGACGGGCCGGTGCACCTTGACCTCGCCGGTGGCGCCCTCCGGCGCGTCGGCGTGGGCGCGCATCCCCTCGGCCGGGCCCTCGCCCGTGCCGCCGTCGGTCCACTCGACCGGGACCACGGCCTCCGCACCGGCGGGCAGCGGGGCCCCCGTCATGATGCGGGCGGCCTGTCCCGGCCCCACGACCTGGTCGTCGGCGAGCCCCGCGCTGCCCGCGGCGACGTCGCCGATGACGGTGAGGACCGCGGGGAACTCCTCGCTCGCGCCCTCGACATCGGCGATCCGGACCGCGTAACCGTCCATGGAGCTGTTGTCGAAGGGCGGCAGGGCCACTTCCACGACGACGTCCTTGACGAGGACGCAGCCCTGGGCGTCGGGCAGCTGCAACTCGATGGGCTCCAGCGGCCTCACCGCGGCGAGGATGTCGTCCAGGTGCTCGTCGACCGACCAGATCGTGCTGCTCACGGGGTTACATCTCCTCAGCGACGTACTTGCGCAGCCAGGTCCGGAAGTCCGGCCCCAGGTCTTCACGTTCGCACGCCAGTCTGACAATGGCGCGCAGATAGTCGCTGCGGTCGCCGGTGTCATAGCGGCGGCCCTTGAAGACGACGCCGTGCACGGGGCCGCCGATCTTCTCGTCCGCGGCCAGCAGCTGGAGCGCGTCGGTGAGCTGGATCTCGCCGCCGCGGCCCGGCTCGGTGTGTCGCAGTATGTCGAAGACCGCGGGGTCCAGGACGTACCGGCCGATGATGGCGAGGTTGCTGGGGGCGTCGGCCGGGTCCGGCTTCTCGACCAGGTCGGTGACGCGGACGACGTCGCCGTCGACGGTGGCGTCCGCGGCGGCGCAGCCGTACAGGTGGATCTGCGCGGGGTCGACCTCCATCAGCGCGATGACGCTGCCGCCCTCACGCTCCTGGACCTCGACCATCCGGGCCAGCAGCGCGTCGCGCGGGTCGATCAGGTCGTCGCCGAGCAGCACCGCGAAGGGCTGGTCGCCCACGTGCGGGGCCGCGCACAGCACGGCGTGCCCGAGGCCGCGGGGGTCGCCCTGGCGTACGTAGTGCATGGTGGCCAGGTCGCTGGACTCCTGGACCTTGGCGAGGCGTTCGGCGTCACCCTTGCGGGTGAGCGCGGACTCCAGCTCGTAGTTGCGGTCGAAGTGGTCCTCAAGGGGACGCTTGTTGCGGCCGGTGATCATCAGTACGTCGGACAGGCCCGCTGCCACGGCTTCTTCGACGACATACTGGATGGCCGGCTTGTCGACGACAGGCAGCATCTCTTTAGGAGTGGCCTTCGTGGCGGGCAGGAACCGGGTGCCGAGACCTGCTGCCGGGATGACGGCCTTGCTGATCCTGGAGGGCGACTGAGTCATGAGCAGACCTTAACGGGTGCACAAGGCCGGAAGCTGATATTCCGGTTAACTTCGTCCTTAAATATGCCCATACGAGAATCGTGCGAGTGACCATTGAACACCGACAAGTCCGGAAAGGCGTCCGCGAAGAGCGCGCTGCGGCGCGAACTGCTCGCCGCGCGGGCCCTCCTGACGAAGGAGGACGCTGTCCGGGCCGCCGCGGTTCTCGCCGAGGCGGCGCTGCGCCTGCCCGGACTGGCCGACGCCCGTACGGTCGCCGCGTACGTCTCCGTGGGACGCGAACCGGGCACCCGCGCCCTCCTGGAAGCGCTGCGCGGGCGCGGCGTGCGGGTGCTGCTGCCGGTCCTCCTCGCCGACAACGACCTGGACTGGGCCGCCTACGCGGGCCCGGCGCACCTCTTGCCGGCCGGGCGGGGGCTCCTTGAGCCGGACGGACCGCGGCTGGGCCCCGACGCCGTCCTCACCGCCGACGCGATGCTGCTGCCCGGCCTGGCGGTGGACGGGGCCGGGATGCGGCTGGGACGGGGCGGCGGCAGCTACGACCGGGTACTGGCCCGGCTGACGGCCGCCGGTGCGCACCCGTCGCTCGTCGTGCTCCTGTACGAGAACGAGGTGGTCGCGCGGGTCCCGTCGGAACCGCACGACCACCCCGTGGACGCGGTGGTCACCCCGGCCGGAGCGCGGCGCTTCGCAGCGCCTTCGTAGCTCTCCTCGTAGCTCTACGCTCTACGGTTTCAGCGTCAGCGTGTCGACGGTGGACTCCTCGACCGCGTCGGCCCCGAAGGACCAGTCGAGCAGTTCGCCGTCGACCCACTTGTCGGTCTGATCCGTGTAGTGCGCGCTGAACGCGTGCCCGGAGGCGCCGGTGAGGTTGATCCAGCGGGACTTGTCCCAGTCCCCCACGTTGACGACCATGCGCATCGACGGCACCCACACGACCTCGTAGCCGCTCGCCGCGTTCCAGCCGGTGGCGTTGACAGCGGCCTCGCCGCCGCCGAGGTTCCAGGGACCGCGGTTGAGCGCCCGCTGGAGCAGGCCGGGGCCCTCGGTGCCGAGGGTCTGGTTCTTCAGCGTCAGGCGGTGCAGCCGGCCCCAGCTCCAGGTGTCGATGTTCTTGCCGAGCTTGGAGGTCAGCTCCCAGCGGGCGTCCTCCATCGCCCGGGCGAACAGGTCGTCCCGGCTCTCCAGAGCGTCCTCGCGGCCCCGGGCGGGCGCCTTCCACCACGCGTTGTCCTGGTCGCCCACGATGTTTCGGACCACCTGGAACCAGCGGTCGCCGCCGTCCGGCTGCGCGGTGTCGCCGTCGCGCTGGCCGCACTCGCGGACGAGCTTCTTCTGCTGGTCGGCCGGGCCGCTGTTCTTGGCCGGCGGCACATTGAGGCAGTCGCCCTTGACCCGCATCTCCTTGGGCAGCTTGTTGCCGAAGGCGAGCTTCAGAATGTTGCGCCAGACGCCGTTGAAGTACGCGGCGGCGGCCGAGTCGGGCTCCTGGGTGTAGTCCCAGCCCTCAAGCAGCTTCTGGGCCTCGCGGACGCTCGGGTCGGAGACGTTGATCTTCTTCAGTTCGGGCACCAGCAGCGCGGCGATCTCGCTGAAGTTGTCCATCTGCATCTTCTGCATGTCATCGGTCGAGACCTTCTCGCCGCCCTTGATCTTCTGGGTCAGGAGGTCGTTGATCCGCTGACTGCGGGCGCCGTAGCCCCAGTCCTTGGTCAGGAGGTGCGGGTACTTCTCCTCGTCGATGACGGCCTGGTTGGCGGTGACGATGAAGCCGCGGTCCGGGTTGTACTCGTAGGGCAGCTCGTCGAAGGGGATGTACCCCTTCCACGCGTACTTCGGGTCCCAGCCCGGCGCCGGCGCCGTGCCGTCGAAGCCCTCGGAGCGGACCGGGATCTTGCCGGGGGCCTGGTAGCCGATGTTGCCCTCGGTGTCGGCGTAGATGAGGTTCTGCGAGGGGACCTCGAAGTTCTCGGCGGCCGCCCGGAAGGTGGTGAAGTCCTTGGCCCGGTTGAGCGCGAAAACGGCGTCCATGGACTTCCCGGGCTGCAGCGCGGTCCACTTCAGCGCCACCGCGTAGCCGTCGGCACGGTCGGGGGCGGCGTTGCTGACGGGCGCCTTCTGGCCGACCTTGTCCAGTTCCTTGCTGCGGTCGGAGACCAGGGGCCCGTTGTTCGTCTCGCGGACGGTGATCGTCCGGTCCCGGCCGCCGGCGACCTTGATGGTCTCCTCGCGGGTCTTGAAAGGCTTGGTGCTGCCGTCGTACAGATAGCCGTCGTCGGAGACCTTCTCCAGGAACAGGTCGGTGACGTCGGCGCCCAGGTTGGTCAGACCCCAGGAGATGTCCTGGTTGTGACCGATGATCACACCGGGCATCCCGGAGAAGGTGTAGCCGGCCGTGTCGTACTGGCAGGTCGCGGAGAGTTCCCGGCAGTGCAGGCCCATCTGGTACCAGAGGGAGGGCAGCATCGGCGCGAGGTGCGGGTCGTTCGCGAGCAGCGCCTTGCCGGACGTCGTGTGCCTGCCGTCGACGACCCAGGAGTTCGAGCCGATGCCGTTGCCGTTCGGGCCGAGCAGCGCCGGGATCTCGTCGAGGGTGTCGGAGAGGGCGGAGAGCTGGGTGTTGAGGCCGTCGGTGGCCCCCCCGGGAGTCGTGGAGCCGACGTTGTCCGACGGGGTGGCCGCGGGGTCGAACTTCCCGGTCACCGGGGAGACCGCCCCCTGCTCGACGATCGGCTTGTTCTGCTTGTACGGGTAACCGGGGTACAGGTCCTTGATCTGGTCCTGGTCGAGGCGGCTGGTCAGCAGCGAACGGTCGATCTCGTCCTGCATGTTGCCGCGCAGGTCCCAGGCCATCGCCTTGAGCCAGGCCACCGAGTCCACCGGGGTCCACTCGCCGGGCTTGTAGTCGTTGGTCAGCCCCAGCGCCGCGTACTCGACCGAGATGTCCCGGCCTTCCTTGCCCTTCAGATACGCGTTGACGCCCGCCGCGTACGACTGGAGGTTCTTCTTGGTGCCCTCGTCCAGGACCTCGTCGTACTCCTTCTGCGCCACCTGCCGCCAGCCGAGCGTCCGCAGGAAGGAATCGGTCTCGACCTGTCCGGAACCGAACATCTCGGAGAGCCGGCCGGACGTCATGTGCCGCCGGACGTCCATCTCCCAGAAGCGGTCCTGCGCCTGGACGAAGCCCTGGGCGCGGAAGAGGTCGGCGTCGGAGTCCGCGTAGATCTGCGGAATTCCGTAGGAGTCGCGTTTGACCTCGACGTCACCGGAAAGGCCGTCGAGCTTCATCGACCCGGTGGTCTGCGGGTACGAGGCCCGCACGGTGGATACGGACCAGTACGCCCCGTATCCGACACCCGCGACGAGCGCCAGCACCAGGACGAGCACGAGCAGGCGGGCGCGTCGCCCCTTCTTCCTGCCGGGCTTCTTCGCGTCGGAAGGGCCGGAAGAGGCGGTTGTGTTGGCGGGCATCGCTGTCCTTCGAGGGGCAGGGTGGTCCTGGGAGTGCAGGAGCAACCATAGGCGCAGCGGAGAAGCCACTCGGACGCGGTATAGGGATGCATCCATTTGCGTCTTCCTCGTACGAACACTCGAAGCCGTCAAGGAATCGTTAACGATTAGGTAAGGTAACGAAGTACCTGGCTGCCGGAGGACGATCCGGCAGGCGCACGCAGGGAAGGAACGGACCCTGACTGTCCACGCGCTCAACGAACTCCTGCTCGTCTGCTCGCTCGTCCTGCTCGTCGCCGTCGCGGCGGTACGGATCTCCTCGCGCAGCGGACTCCCCAGCCTGCTCCTGTATCTCGGCATCGGAATCGCCCTGGGACAGGACGGCATCTTCGACGTCAAGTTCGACAACGCCGAACTGACGCAGGTGATCGGTTACGCCGCTCTGGTCGTCATCCTGGCCGAGGGCGGACTCGGGGCGAAGTGGAAAGAGGTCAGACCCGTCCTGCCCGCCGCCGCGGTGGTCTCCACCATCGGCGTCGCCATCAGCGTGGGCATCACCGCCTCGGCCGCGCACTATCTCGTCGGCCTGGACTGGCGCCAGGCGCTCATCATCGGCGCGGTCGTCTCCTCGACCGACGCCGCGGCCGTCTTCTCCGTGCTGCGCCGCGTGCCGCTGCCGCCCCGGATCACCGGAGTCCTGGAGGCCGAGTCCGGCTTCAACGACGCTCCCGTCGTCATCCTGGTCGTCGCGTTCTCCGCGGTCGGCCCGGTCGAGCACTGGTATCTCCTGGTCGCGGAGATCGCCCTGGAGCTGGCCATCGGCGCCGCCATCGGTATCGCGGTGGGCTGGCTGGGGTCCCTGGGACTGCGGCACGTGGCCCTGCCCGCCTCCGGCCTCTACCCGATCGCCGTGATGGCCATCGCCGTCTCGGCGTACGCGGCGGGCGCCATGGCCCACGGCAGCGGGTTCCTCGCCGTCTACCTGGCCGCGATGATCCTCGGCAACTCCAAGCTGCCCCACTGGCCCGCCACGCGCGGTTTCGCCGACGGGCTCGGCTGGCTGGCCCAGATCGGCATGTTCGTGCTGCTCGGTCTGCTGGTCACCCCGCACGACCTGGTCGACGACTTCTGGCCCGCCATCGTCGTGGGCCTGGTGCTGACCATGGTGGCGCGGCCCCTGTCGGTCTTCCTGAGTCTCGCGCCGTTCCGGATGCCGGCGCGCGAGAAGGTCCTCATGTCCTGGGCCGGGCTGCGCGGGGCCGTGCCCATCATCCTGGCGACCATTCCGATGGTGTCCGGGGTGGAGGGCAGTACGAGAATCTTCAACATCGTCTTCGTCCTGGTCATCGTCTACACCCTGATCCAGGGCCCGACACTGCCCTGGGTCGCGAACAAGCTGAACATCGCCGACGACCCGGCAGAGGCCGACGACCTGGGCATCGAGTCGGCCCCGCTGGAACGGCTGCGCGGCCATCTCCTGTCGGTCGCCATCCCCACGAAGTCGAAGATGCACGGCGTCGAGGTAGGCGAGCTGCGGCTCCCGGCCGGCGCCGCGGTCACGCTGGTGGTCCGGGAGAACCAGAGCTTCGTCCCGTCCCCGGCGACGGTGCTGCGGCGCGGGGACGAGCTGCTGGTGGTGGCCACCGACCCCGTGCGCGACCGGACGGAGGAACGGCTGCGGGCGGTCGCCGAGGGCGGCAAGCTGGCCGGCTGGCTGGGCACGGGCGGATCCCCCGCTTCCCTGACGCCCGGCGCTGCGGGGCCCCACGGCGGGTCCGCCATCCCCCAGGCGATGAAGCTGGCCAAGAAACTCGGCGGAGCCGGGGCCAACGGGAGCGGAAGCGGAAGTGGCGCAAAAGCACGTTCCTGAGCCCACATGAGGCGACAACACAGGCGGTCAGCGGCAAACGCGTCGCAGATCACAGGCTGATACGGAAGCCTCGTGCGCAATCACAGGCGCACGGGGCGCCCTGCCTGTAGCATGAAGGCAAACCTGATCGACCAACTCTGTCTGATGCAGAGCTGGCGCGACCGTATGGCGGTCGTGGTGTCTCTTCGCCCGGCGTTTCTTCGCCGATTGCAGCGAGTCGCCCGGCATCTACCGCAGTTCCGCGCGAAGAGGACAGCTCTCGGCCGCTTCCGTCCGGCCCGCCCCACAAGGGCGCCGGGAAGCAGGGCCACCAGGCGGCAGAAAGGCAAGGACCGTGGCGACCACGGTCTCCGACCGCCCCGGATACGGGCAACTCCTGCGCACGCCCGGTGTGTGGACCTTCCTCCTCCCCGGCTTCGCCGCACGGCAGCCCTTCGCGATGCTCACCATCGGCATCGTCCTCCTCGTGCAGCACACGACCGGCTCGTACGGCAGCGCGGGCGCCGTCGCGGCGGTCTCCGGCGTCTCCATGGCGCTGTTCGCCCCGCAGAGCGGCAAACTCGCCGACCGCTTCGGCCAGCGCGCCGTCCTGCTGCCCGGAGTCCTCCTCCATGCCGTCTCCGTGAGCGCCCTGACCGTACTGGCGCTGACGGATGCCCCCCTGTGGGCGCTGTTCGTCGCCGCCGTGCCGACCGGTGCCTCGATCCCGCAGATCGGCCCCATGGTGCGGGCCCGCTGGGCGGCGATGCTGGGGGCGACCCCCGACCGGCCCGCCTCCCCGCTGATGTCCACAGCGGCCGCGTTCGAGTCGGTGACGGACGAGTTCACGTTCGTCCTCGGCCCGGTGATCGCCACCGCGCTGTGCACCGGCGTACACCCGGCAGCCGGACTGATCACGGAAGCCGCCCTGACCCTGGTCGGCGGCCTCCTCTTCGCGGCGCAGCGCGCCACCCAGCCCGCCCCGCGCAACGCGGCCACCGAAGCCGAACCGCACGCCTCGGCGCTCTCCATTCCTGGCGTGCGCGTCCTGGCCGTCACCTTCCTGGGCATCGGCGCGGTCTTCGGCGGGATGCAGGTCTCGCTGACCGCGTTCTCCGAGGAGATCGGCCACCCCGGCGTGAACGGCGTCCTCTACGGGATCTTCGCGGCGGGCAACATGCTCGCCGGCATCGCCTGCGGCGCCATCGCCTGGAAGAGCAGCCCGCGCCGTCGGCTGATCGTCGGGTACGTGGCGCTGACCCTGACCGCGTCCGGCCTGTGGGCCGTGCACTCGGTGCCCCTGCTGGCCGGACTCGGCCTGCTGGTCGGCCTCTGCATCGCCCCGGCGCTGATCAGCGGCTACACCCTGGTCGAGGCGCTGGTGCCCGCCACCGCCCGTACCGAGGCCTTCACCTGGCTGACGGGCGCGGTGGCGCTCGGACAGGCGGCGGCCGTGACCGTGGCGGGGCAGCTCGCCGACGCCCACGGCGCCAGCACCGGATTCCTGGTCCCCCTGGCCGGAACCGCACTGGCCCTGATGACCCTGCTGGCCCTGCGCTCCCGGCTGACTCCGAGGTCCCCGGGACGCACCGTGGCACGTGGGATCGGTCACCGCGAGCCGGTCACGGTGGACTGATTCAACGGAATACGTCAGTATGGAACGTCGTTAGCACTCACTGAGTGAGAGTGCCAGGAGGAGCAAGTGCCGACCTATCAGTACCAGTGCACCGAATGCGGCGAGGGCCTCGAGGCGGTGCAGAAGTTCACCGATGATGCCCTGACCGTGTGCCCGAGCTGCGACGGACGCCTCAAGAAGGTGTTCTCCGCGGTCGGCATCGTCTTCAAGGGTTCCGGTTTCTACCGGAACGACAGCCGCGGCTCCTCGTCGAGCAGCACGCCGGCGCCGGCGGCATCGAAGTCGTCCGACTCCGCGTCGTCCTCGTCGTCGGGTTCGGACACGAAGGCGGGCGCATCGTCGTCGTCGTCTTCGTCCGCCTCCTCCTCGTCGTCGGCCTCCGCGCCGGCCTCGTCGAGCGGTACGTCGGCCGCCTGAGCCCGCGTACGCCCCACCTGCTTTTCACCGGACCCCGCCGAGACCACTCGGCGGGGTCCGGGCGTTGCCCCTGCGGATACGGTGACCGCATGGTGAACGCACATACGGAAACGAACTCCGGTACGGGTACGGCGGGGACCGAGGGTTCCGCGGAGATCGGTGTCATCGGCGGCTCGGGCTTCTACTCCTTCCTGGAGGACGTCACCGAGGTCTCCGTGGACACCCCTTACGGAAAGCCGAGCGACTCGGTCTTCCTCGGCGAGCTCGGCGGCCGACGGGTGGCCTTCCTGCCCCGCCACGGACGCGGCCACCACCTGCCGCCGCACCGCATCAACTACCGGGCCAACCTGTGGGCGCTGCGCTCCGTCGGGGTCCGGCAGGTGCTCGGGCCGTGCGCGGTGGGCGGGCTGCGGCCGGAGTTCGGACCCGGCACCCTGCTCGTCCCCGACCAGCTGGTGGACCGCACCAAGGCCCGCGTGCAGACCTATTACGACGGTGAGACCCGGGCCGACGGGACCGTGCCGAACGTCGTCCACCTGGGCTTCGCCGACCCCTATTGCCCCGAGGGGCGCAGGGCGGCGCTCGCAGCGGCCCGGGGACGGGACTGGGAGCCGGTGGACGGCGGCACCCTGGTGGTGGTCGAGGGGCCCCGCTTCTCGACCCGTGCGGAATCGCGCTGGCACGCGGCGATGGGCTGGTCCGTCGTGGGCATGACGGGGCACCCCGAGGCGGTACTCGCCCGTGAACTGGGGCTCTGCTACACGACGATGACCCTGGTGACCGACCTGGACGCGGGGGCCGAGGCGGGTGAGGGCGTCTCGCACGAGGAGGTGCTCCAGGTGTTCGCGGCCAATGTGGACCGGCTGCGCTCGGTGCTGTTCGACGCGGTGGCCGGGCTGCCGAAGAGCGAGAGCCGCAACTGCACGTGCGCCCATGCGCTGGACGGGATCGACACGGGGATCGCGCTGCCCTAGCGGGGACGAGTGCCGCTTGGGCAGGGGGTCTCACCGGATCGGGGGACGGAGTTGTCCACAACGCCGGGACTGTCCACAGGCCTCGGCGGGATCTGCTCGGAGAGTGGAAAGTGAGGGGAGTTCGGCCGGGTCGAACCGGTCCGGACTCCCCTTTCTCCTGCGCTGCTTGCTCGCGCTCCTCCCTCGCACTCGTCCGCCCGATCCCAGGTGGTGCCATGTCCCCGTCTCTGCCCACTCCCCCGTCCCCGCCCCCGGCCAGGTCACCGTCCACGTCCGCATTCCCGTCCGCTCCCCCTTTCCCGGCACCGGTGCCCGCGCCCTGCGGAGTGGGGCCGTTCGGGCCCCTGCGGGTGCGGGGCGGTGGTGCGGACCGGCTGCGGCGCATGCTGCGTCGGCAACGGCGTGCGGCGGCCGCCGGGCTTGCGCTGGCCGGCGCGGCGCTGGCCACCACGGGCCTGAGCAGCGCCGACGGAGGGGCCGGCCCGCCGGACGCTCCGCCGGGGACCGGCCGGCCGTCGGTGCGGCTGGTCTCCGCGCCGGTCCGGATCGCGGATCCGGAGACGGTACGGCTGCTGCGACCGGGAGACCGGGTCGATGTGATCGCGGTGGGCGATGCGGGCGGCGACGCGCGCGTGGTGGCGCGAGGTGCGCGCGTGGCGAAGGTGCCTCATACCGGCGCAGGCCCCGGCGATCACGCGGTGGACGGTGCCGATGCGAGGCCGGGGGCGGGGGGCGGGGCGCTGGTGGTCTTCTCCGTGGAGCGGACGACGGCCACGGCGCTGCTCGGCGCGGGCGCTTCGGGGCGGCTGGCCGTGGCGGTGTCCGATGTGGACTGACGCCCTTTCACATCGCCGGTGGAGCTTGGCCGATTGGACAGTCTCGCCTTCTCCCGCCTTAGGTGGCGGAGCAAGTTGCTCCTCTCACCGCCCATGCGAAAGAAGGCTCACCCGTGAGCGAGAAGAAGGTCAGTCTGCTGGAGGGCTTCAAGGTCTTCCTGACACGCGGCAATGTGATCGACCTCGCGGTGGCTGTCGTCATCGGTGCCGCTTTCACCAACATCGTGAACGCGGTCGTCAAAGGCATCATCAACCCCCTGGTCGGCGCGTTCGGCACCCAGGACCTGGACAACTACAGCTCCTGCCTTCAGAGCCCGTGCACCACGGACCCGAAGACCGGGAAGATGGACGGGATCGAGATCCTGTGGGGCTCGGTGCTCAGCGCGACGCTCAGCTTCCTGATCACCGCTGCCGTCGTGTACTTCCTGATGGTGCTGCCGATGGCCAAGTACCTGGCCAGGCGGGCGGCGATGCAGGCCGCCAAGGAAGGCGTGCAGGAGACGATCGAGGTGAGCGAGCTGGAGGTGCTGAAGGAGATCCGCGACGCCCTCGTCGCCCAGCGCAACGATGGCGCGCCCGGTTCCCACGGGCCGGACTCGGGCGACGGCCCAGGCGGAACCGGCGGGGCTGCTGCGGGTCCGCGCGGGGACCGGTAGCGCTCCGGGCGATCGCTCAGATGTGGTGGGGCGGCTTCTCGTCCAGGAAGCGCGCGAGGTCCGCGGCGCTGCCGCCGGAGAGAGGCCGCTCGCCCCACCCCTGGTCCGTATCGTCCGCGGACTGCCGGTCCAGCGGATCGTCGAAGATCAGAACCGGCTTGGGCTTCGGTTCCTGGTGCGGCTGCTCCTGTGGCTGCTGCTTCTTCGCATCACGCGGGCGGGGGGCGGGGGCGGCGCTCATGTCTCCAGGGTACGGCGGCTCACCACGGGGGGTGAGCCGCCGAGGGTCCGAGCGGCGGGCGTCAGCGGTCCTTCGGGTCGACGAGCCACAGGCCGAGCACGACGAGGAACGACAGGCAGAGGAAGCCGGCCCCCCACCAGGCCGTGCCGGTGTTGCCCTCCATCCACTCGTCGATCAGGACCGTCAGTCCCCAGAGCTGGCCGATGACGACGGTCATGGCCAGGGCGAGGCGGGCGGTCAGTTTCGCGGAGCGCTCGGGGTTCTGGTCGGTGCCCGCCCCGGGCCCGGGGCCGGTGTGCCGGACGCGGGGGTCCCCGTATCCGCTGGTGGGGCGGATCTGCGGATACCGCTCGTGGACGGGCCGGTTCAGCTCGGGGTCAGCACTGCCGGGGCGGTAGGTGGGGTAGTGGCTGCCCGGGGGCGGCAGCGGCTGCTCGGGGTGCGCGGAGTCGCTCATGCCCGCCCGCCCGCGTTCTCGGCGGCGGACGTGACGCCGGTGGTCCGGTTCCGGGCTCGTGTCCCGGTGGCGGCCCGGGGTGGGGACTCGGCTCCGCCGTCGGCGCCCGGGCAGCCGATACGGGCGGCGAGCTCGGGGCGCTCGCCGCCGAGCTGGCGGCAGAGCCCTTCCTCGACGCTCTCGCCGGAGCGGGTGGTCCCCACGGCCCACACGCTTCCGTCGTCCTGCTCGATCACCACGACCTTGGGCAGCCCGCGGGGCGGCGGCCCGGCGGTGACCTCGCCGGACCGGGCGTCGAACACTCCCTCGTGGCACGGGCAGTACAGCTCGCCCTCGGTGCCCCGGTCCTGGCGCCAGAGCACGGCGCAGGCGAGGTGGGTGCAGACGGCGGAGTAGCCGACGAGGGTGCCGTCGTCGAGCCGGACGGCGACGGCCCGGTCCTCCTCGCCCGGGTAGCGGAAGGCGATCGATTCGCCGGGCAGGAGCTGCTGGGCGATGCGCTTCGCCTCCGGGGCCTTGCCCTCCTCGCCGTCGCCATGGCGGTGGAGGATGCCCGCGGCCACCCCGATGCCGCCGACGGCGAGACCGCCGGAGACGGTGGTGACGATCCGGAGGTAGTCCCGCCGGGTGGTGAGCGAGTCGGCCGCGATCCGGTCCTGGAGTGCCTCGCGCGGGTCGCCCCCGGCGGGGTGCTCGCCACCCGGCTGCTGATCGGTGACGCTCATCGGCGGACGTCCTTCCCGTTGATCTCGACGACGGGAAGACCGCCGGGCACGGGCCACTGGACGCGTTCGGCGGGGACGACCATGGCCACGCCGGTGCGGACCTCGGTCTCGCCGAAGACGAAGGTGTCGGCGACCTGGACGCCGGGGCGCTCCGCCTGGAGTTCCTCGACGGTTCCGTAGAAGAGGGCTCCGGTCGGGCAGACGGTGGCGCACATGGGGGCGAGGCCGTAGGCGGTGCGGTCGTAGCAGAGGTTGCACTTCATCTGCAGCTTCGCCTGGAGGTCGATCTTCGGTACGCCGAAGGGGCAGGCGTTGACGCAGTTGGAGCAGCCGATGCAGCGGGTGGTGTCGGCCTGCTGCACCACACCGTCGGCGGTCACCAGGATCGCGTCGGCGGGACAGACCTCGGCGCACGGGGCGACCGGGTCCTCGCAGTGCATACAGACGGTGGGGAGGGAGGCGACGGACCGGCCCTCGTCGGTGTAGTCGAGGTGGATCATCGATTTTCCGCGGTGCGAGTCGCATTCGCGGCAGGCGGAGACACAGGCCTGGCAGCCGATGCAGCGCCCCGGGTCGATGAAGATCGTTCTGCCCATCATGGGGCCTCAGCTCCTCTCCGAGGTGCCACGGCCCTGGGGGGCCGTGGGAGGCAGCGGGTCGGTACGGGAGACCTGGGTCTCCGGGTAGGCGACATGGCCGGGAGCGACCGGCGGGGCGGGGACCTCGCCGATCCGCGCGGCATGCTCGATACGGCAGGCGCACACCTTGTACTCGGGAATCTTGGAGCGGGGGTCGAGGGCGTCGATGGTGAGGGCGTTGGCCGCGGTGGGGACGGGCCAGTGGTAGGGGACGAACACGGTGTCGGGGCGGATCGCCTCGGTGACCAGGGCGGGGAAGACCTCGCTGCCGCGTCGGGTGACGACGCGGACGGGTTCGCCGTTGCGGAAGCCGTGCGAGGGGTGGATCTCGGCCCAGGGGCGCGGGGTCTGCTCGACGAGGGCGCCGAGCCTGCGGGTCTGGTTGCCGGAGAGGAAGTGGGCGACGGTACGGCCGGTGGTGAGGGACATGGGGTGCTCGTCGTCGTACGGGTCCATCGGCGGGTGCCACTCGACGACCTGAAGGTGGATCTTGCCGTCGGGGTGGTAGGTCTTCCCGTCCTCGAAGAGGCGCGGGGTGCCGGGGTGATCGGTGGTGGGGCAGGGCCAGGCGATTCCGCCGGTCTCCTCCAGCCGTTCGTAGGTGATGCCGTAGTAGTCGTTGACCGTGCCGGCGGAGGCGATGCGCAGCTCGTCGAAGACCGACCGCGAGTCGGGGAAGTCGAATTTGTCGCCGGCGCCGAGCCGGCGGGCCAGTTCGCACATCACCCAGGTGTCGGTCCGGACGCCGGGGGGCGGGTCCTGGGCCTTGTTGTGCTTGACCACGCGGGCTTCCGCGTTGGCCATCACCCCTTCGTCCTCGGCCCAGGTGGTGACAGGGAAGACGACATGGGCGTTGGCGGCGGTCTCGGAGAGGAAGAAGTCGAATTGAGCGTGGAACTCGGTGGTGTCGTACCCCTCCTTGACCACCCGGTAGTTGGGCAGGGAGACGAAGGGGTTGTTGCAGATGCCGATCAGGCCGCGGATCTCACGGCGTTGCATCTGCCAGACCATTTCCATCATGGAGGTGCCGGCGGGCGGGAGTTCGGACTCCTCGATGCCCCAGATCTCGCAGATCTGGCGACGGTGATCCTCGTTCATGATGGAGCGTCCGCCGGGGAGGAGGTCGGACTTCTGGCCGTGCTCGCGGCCGCCCTGCCCGTTGCCCTGGCCGGTGATGGTGCCGTAGCCGGCGCCGGGTTTGCCGATGTGTCCGGTGGCGGTGCAGAGGTTGATCACGGAGAGGCAGTTCTCGACGCCCTGCGAGTGGTGTTCGATGCCCCGGGCGTGCCAGGCCATGGCCTTGGGCGCGCGGGCGAAGGCGCGGGCGACCTGGACGATCTGTTCGGCGGGGATCCCGCAGATCGCGGCGGCGCGGGAGGGCGGGTATTCGGCGGCCTTGGCCTTGACCTCCGCCCAGCCGGTGGCGTGGGCGTCGAGATAGTTCTCGTCGGTGAGCCCTTCCTCGATGACGACGTTCAGGACGGAGGTGAAGAAGGCGGAGTCGGTGCCGGGCTTGAGGGCGACGTGGATGTCGGCGGTCCGGGCGATGGCGGTCTCGCGCGGGTCGATGACGATGAGGCTGGCCCCGCGGTCCCGGGCTCCCCAGACGTACTGGGTCATCACGGGGAAGCACTCGCCGACGTTGGAGCCCGCGATGAGCAGGCAGTCGGTGAGCAGGATGTCGGAGAAGGGGTTGCCGGCCCGGTCGATGCCGAAGGCGAGCTTGTTGGCGCCGGCGGCGCTGACCATGCAGAGACGGCCGTTGTAGTCGACGTGCCGGGACTTGAGGGCGACCCGGGCGAACTTGCCCACCAGGTAGGTCTTCTCGGAGAACAGGCTGGCCCCGCCGAGGAGCCCGAAGGCGTCGTTGCCGTAAGCCTGCTGGATGCGCTTGACCTCGGAGACGGTGAAGTCGAGCGCCTCCTCCCAGGAGACCTCGCGGAACTCCTCGTCGCGGGAGCGGCGCATCAGCGGGGCGGTGAGCCGGTCGGGGTGGTTGACCTGCTGGTAGGCGTTGATGCCTTTGGGGCAGAGCCGCATCCGGTTGATGTCGTGGTTGCGGGGTTCGACGCCGAAGACCTTGCCGCCCCGGTCCACGCGCAGATACATCCCGCACTGGACGCCGCAGAAGCAGCAGTGGGTGGGCACCAGCGTCTCGCCGTTCTGGTCGGCGTGCCACCGGTCGGCCGGGATGCCGCCGGCGTCCCGGAAGGCGCGGGTGCCGGGCGGCGCGAGGGAGGGATCCAGGGGGATGAAGGTGCGGCGGTCGGCAGCAGCTCGCGGATCCGCGGTCAATTGAAGCCCTTCTTCACATGGGAGAGATAGGCGCTGCCACGCAGCACCCGCTTGCAGCGCGGGCAGTATTCGGCCCAGGCGTCGAAGTCGAGGCGGAGGTCGCGCATGGTGCCGCGCAGGTTCTCGACGTAGGGCCCGGTGTCGATGGGCTCCTCGCAGCGGCGGCAGGAGAACACCTCGTCGTCCTTGCGGCCGGTGTACTTGAACAGCTGCATGCCGACCGCGGCCGGGCGCTGGACGATGTGGAAGAACTTGCCGAACGGGATGTAGATGAGGGTGAAGACCACCGACACCATGTGCAGGATCGCCAGGAACTGGTAGCCGCCGCCGTGCAGGAAGACCGAGGAGAAGGTGAGCAGCAGGCCCGTCACGGAGATGACGATGAGCGCGATCAGCGGCACCAGGTCATAGGCGAAGCGCTGGCCGGTGACGGCGCCGCGGTCCTTCATCCGGCGCCACAGGAAGTACGAGGCGCCGGGGATGACGAGGACGGCGGCGATGTCCAGGCCGTGGAACATCAGCCAGCCGAGAAGGTTCAGGGAGTCGAAGCCGATGATCTTGAAGCCCCAGATCCGCATCTCGTAGCCGGGCCCTGAACCGGTGCCGGAGGTGAAGGTGAACCAGCCCCAGGTGAGCGGGAAGGTGATCAGGGCGGCGAGGATGCAGCCCCAGAAGATCAGCTGGTGGGCGGCCCAGCGGGCGTGGGAGCGGGCCCCGAGGAACTTCTGGAAGCCCAGATAGGTGGCGGTCATCTTCGGTAGGGCGGTGGGGGCCCTGCGGAAGTTCTCCAGCGAGAAGAGGCTGCGCCAGCCCTGTTTGAAGAGTCGTCGGGCGCCGGGGGCGGAAATCCAGACGGTGTAGCGGTAGGCGACGCCGAAGGCGAGGAAGACCGTGGCCACGGCGTAGGGGAGGAGGGCCGAGTCGAAGTTCCGGAGCATGCGGCTGCCGAGCACGATCGCGAGGATCAGGAGGGCGGAGACAGCCACTCCGGCGAGCGTTGCCCGGGTGGTGACGGACCGGGGGCCGGTCGGTGCGGGAGGCGTGGCCGCGGGGCCGCCGGGTGCGGGGGGCTCGGTCGCTGCGGTGGCTTCTGAGGGCTCGGTCACCCGACCACCGTAGGGCTGTTTGGGCGGATTGAACCCGTTTTGGGGGGTGAGAGGGTGAGCGGGTCGCCCGGACAGTCGCAAGGGTCGCCTTGCCCCGGCCGGGTCCGGGCATCCTGCCCGTGCGGGGCCTTGCGCACGGCTCCCGGCTCGCCGGTACGTTCGAGGCGCATCGCCCGCGCTCCCCCGCGGGCCCCGATCCCGACCGGAGGAGCCGCACATGACCCGCGAGGACAAGACCCCCGCCCTCCCGCCCCTTCTGGACGCGCTGACCGATGTGGCCGGCATCCGGGTCGGCCACGCGGAGGTCGCCGGCGTCGGCGCGTTGAGCGGCACGACCGTCGTTCTGGCGCCCGAGGGCGGGGCCGTGGCCGCCGTGGACGTACGGGGCGGCGGGCCGGGCACGCGGGAGACGGACGCGCTGGACCCGCGCAATCTGGTGCAACGGATCGACGCCGTGGTCCTCACGGGCGGCAGTGCGTACGGGCTCGACGCCGCGTCCGGCGTGCTGGCCTGGCTGGAGGAGCAGGGCCGGGGCGTCCGGGTCGGCGCCGAGCCCGGACAGGTGGTGCCGGTCGTGCCGGCCGCCGCCCTCTTCGACCTCGGCCGGGGCGGTGACTGGCGGGCCCGGCCCGACGCGTCGACCGGCCGCGCGGCGGTGGAGTCCGCGGCCGCCTCGGGGCCCGGGGAGCCCGTGGCCGAGGGCTCGGTGGGCGCGGGTACCGGCGCGGTGGCCGGGCAGCTCAAGGGCGGCATCGGCACGGCGAGCGCCCGCCTCGCCTCGGGGGTCACGGTGGCCGCCCTCGTCGCGGTGAACGCGGCGGGCTCCGTGGTCGACCCCCGGACCGGGGTGCTGTTCGGGGAGTACGGCGCCGGGGAACCGCCGGTCCACCCTCCGGCCGAGGTCCGCGCGGCGGCGGAGCGGCGTCTGGCCCGGGAGCGGGAGGCGGTGGAGGCGGCCGGGGGCGGGGCCCCGCCGTTCAACACGACGCTCGCGGTCGTCGCCACGGACGCGGACCTGACCCGGGCACAGGCCCAGAAGCTGGCGGGCACCGCGCACGACGGCCTGGCGCGCGCGGTGCGCCCGGTCCACCTGCTGACCGACGGGGACACCGTGTTCACGCTGGCCACCGGGCAGGTGCGGGTGCCACCCGGGGATCCGGCCGCCGTCAACGAGATCCTGGCGGCGGGCGCCGACGTCCTGGCCCGGGCCATCGTCAAGGCGGTGCGGGCGGCCCGGAGCAGCGAGGGGCCGGGCGGGGGGTTCCCCTCGTACACGGAGTTGTACGGCGGCTGACGCCCTATCCGGACGACAGGCCCCAGGGGGCGCGCGGCGTGAGCGAGGGGCGCGCGGACGGCCGACTCGTCGTCCGCGTAAGGGAGTTCACCCCAACCGCCCGAAATGCGCTGGGAACAGGCGGGGAACTTTCTGCGTGCGCCCTACGTTTTTACCAACCCCGGTCACGATGTCGGACCCAGGGACTACGTTAAGCACGCATCGAGTAACGCGCGGCGACGGCCTGGAGACACCACCTTGAGCGATCCGTACGAGACAACCGAGCACCACCTCGACCGACTCCTGCGACGCGCCCTGAACTCCTTCGACCTTCCCGACAGCACGGTCGACCGCCTCGGCACCGCGCTCGCCCACAGCAGTTCGCTGCACTCGTCGCACCACAGCTCCGTGCTGCACCGCGAGACCTACCGTCACACGTATCTGCTCGCCGACGGCTCCGCCCTCACCCTGTGGGAGCTGGTGCACAGCGGAGGCCGGGACGTGCGGGCCCCGCGTCGGCACGAGCTGTACGACGAGGAGGGCGACGCCCGCATCGCCGCGTCCCGGCTCGCCGGGAGCCTCTGCGACTCCCCGGCCTTCGGCGACGGGATGCAGGAGACGCAGGGCGAGCTGGAGATGCTGACGGTCCTGATGTCCGCCCCGCCGGCCCCGCTCCCCCGGACGTACGCCCCCGACAACTCCGCGGACCACGCCCGCCGGGTGCTGCGCCGCGCGGAGAACGCCGACCGGCCGGGCGAGCGGAAGTCGCGGCTGCTCCGGTCCGCCTTCGCCCACCACATCACCCAGATTTTCGGGCGTCAGTGCCGCGTCGACGGCCGGCCCGCCGGGTTCACGCTCTACGAGCACGCGTTCCTGCTGCTGGACGGCAGCGAGACGAGCCTGTGGGAGGTCGAGCACACGGCGACGCCCGACGGCCGCCACATGTGCGAGGTGTACGAGGACGAGCACACCGCCCGCGCCGCGATGGAGAGCCGCACCCGGATCTGCTGACCCGAACCGCGGTGACCGGCCCGGGCGGCGAACCGCGGGGGCCGGTCACAGCGGGGTCAGGTCCGGCTGCCGCCCCGGAGGCCGGTCCCCCGCCACGCGGGTCAGTTCGCGTCGCCCTCCGCGTGGGCGGCGCCGTCCGCGTTCGCCGCGCCCTCCACATGGGCGCGCGGCCGGGCGGGCAGCGCGAACATCACCAGGAAGATCACCGCGAGCACCCCGGCCACCCACCACAGCGACTGCTGGAACGCGTCCACGAACGCCGGGCCGACCGCCTCGGGAGCCAGCCGGTCACCGATCGCCCCGAAGAAGACGACGGACACCAGGCCGAGGCCGAGCGCCGTCCCCATCTGCTGCACGGTGTTGATCAGGCCGGACGCCGAACCGGCGTGCTCCTGGGGCACTTCGGAGAGCACCGTATCGGTCAGCGGAGCCACGATCAGCCCCATCCCGGCGCCCATGACCACCAGCGGGACGGCCATCTGCCAGGAGGTGATGCCCATGCCGTACTGCTCGCTCTCCCAGAGGTAGATGAGCAGTCCGGCGATCATGAGGAGCGCACCGGCCTGGAGGACCTTGCGGCCGAAGCGGGGCACGAGCTTCTGTACGGAGATCCCGGCGGCCAGCGAGACAGCGACGGAGAACGGGATGCCCGTCGTGCCGGCGCGCAGCACGCTCCAGCCGAGGCCCATCTGCATGTAGAGGGTCCAGACCAGGAAGAAGATGCCGAGGCCGACGCCGAAGGTCAGCTGCACGGCGATGCCGGCGGCGAAGCTCTTGATCCGGAACAGGGTCAGTTCGATCAGCGGCGAGCCGTCGGTCAGCGCCTTCCGCCGCTGGTACGAGACCAGTGCCGCGAAGACGAACAGGCTGCCCACCATGGACAGATGGCCCCAGAGCGGCCAGTCCAGCTCGTGTCCCCGGGTGAGCGGGTAGATGAGCATCAGCATGGCGAGGGTGATCAGGCCGACGCCGGGCAGGTCGAGTCGGACCGCCTTGGGGGCCTTGGACTCGGTGATGAACTTCGCGCCGAGGATCAGTCCGGCGATGCCGACGGGCAGGTTGATCAGGAAGATCGGCCGCCAGCCGAGCCCGAAGAGGTCCCACTCGGTGAGCAGGGCGCCCAGCAGCGGCCCGGAGACCGCGCCGAGCCCGACGACCGCGCCGAAGAGGCCGAAGACCTTGCCGCGCTCGTGGGCCGGGAAGGTGGCGTGCACGATCGAGAGGACCTGGGGCACCATCAGGGCCGCCGTCGCGCCCTGGAGGATGCGGGCGGCGACCAGTATCTCCGGGTTGGGCGCGAAGCCGCACAGGGCCGATGCGAGCGTGAACCCGCCGATGCCGATGAGGAAGAGCCGCTTGCGCCCGTAGATGTCGCCGAGCCGGCCGCCCGTGATCAGCCCGGCCGCGAACGCGAGGGCGTAACCGGCGGTGATCCACTGGATCGCGGAGACGGAGGCCCCGGTCTCGCGGGTGATGCTGGGGATCGCGATGTTGACGATCGTGACGTCGACCAGGTCCATGAAGGCCGCGGTCATCACAATGGCGAGCGCGAACCAGCGACGCCGGTCGGCCGGGTCGGGAACGGGTGCGACCGGCGTCTTCACCGGTGCGGGGGTCGTGAGCGGTGCGAGGTGCGATGCCGCGGGCGGCGGCGGTGCGGAAGAAGGCATGCGAGGAACCTATGCGGGCATTAGGCCAGATCGTGACCTGATGGCCCGGCATCCTGAAGCCATGTCCGACACCCCCGCACGACTGCTGAAACTGCTCTCGCTCCTCCAGACGCCGCGCGAGTGGCCGGGCGGCGAGCTGGCCGAGCGGCTCGACGTCAGCCCGCGCACGATCCGCCGGGATGTCGAGCGGCTGCGCGACCTGGGCTATCCGGTCGAGGCCTCGCGCGGCTCGGTGGGCGGCTATCGGCTGGTGGCGGGCGCCGCCATGCCGCCGCTCCTGCTGGACGACGAGGAGGCGGTGGCCATCGCGGTGGGACTGCGGGCCGGGGCGGGGCACGCGATCGAGGGCGTCGACGAGGCCTCCGTACGGGCGCTGGCGAAGCTGGAACAGGTGCTCCCCTCGCGGCTGCGGCACCGGGTGTCCGTGCTCCAGAACGCCACGGTGCCGCTGACCCGGGGCGACGGCGCCACGATCGACCCGCGGACCCTGACGACGCTGGCTTCGGCGGCCACCGGGCGGGAGCGGCTGAGGTTCACGTACCGCAGCGGCGACGGCACCCGGACGAAGCGCCAGGTCGAGCCGTACCGGCTGGTGAGCACCGGGCAGCGCTGGTACCTGGTGGCGTACGACATCGGCCGGGAGGACTGGCGTACGTTCCGGGTGGACCGGGTCGGCGAGCCGTACGCGACGGGGGCCCGGTTCGCGCCGAGGCCACTGCCGGCCGGGGGCGCGGACACCGGCGGCGAGGGCGCGGGGCGTGACCCGGGGAGCGGTGGCGGGGACGCGGCGAGGTTTCTGGCGCGGTCGATACGGCGGATGCAGCCGGAGCTGCGCCTCGATGTGTGGTTCGGGGCGCCGGCGGAGTTCGTCGCGGCGCGGCTGCCCGGGATCCTCGGCGCGCCCGTACCGGACGGGGAGGGGGGCTGCCGACTGCGGACCTCGTGCACCGATTCGCTGGAGTGGGTGGCACTGCGGCTGGCATTGGTGGACTGCGAGTTCTCCGTGCACGGGCCGCCGCAGCTGGTGGCGTATCTGGAAGGCCTCGGCGCCCGGCTGACCCGGGCCGCCGGACCTCGCCCCGGCGGAGGCGAGCGGCCGGCCGGAAGGGACCCGTTCACCGGTGCCCCTGAACAGGGATGAGCCCCGACGCCGGGGGGGGTGGGCGCCGGGGCTCAGCTCGTGGACCGGTGAAAAACCGGTCGGGTGACCGGAATGACCCGGTCGGTCAGCCGGTG
Source organism: Streptomyces sp. NPDC058576 (assembly GCF_042718715.1). Classification (NCBI taxonomy): domain Bacteria; kingdom Bacillati; phylum Actinomycetota; class Actinomycetes; order Kitasatosporales; family Streptomycetaceae; genus Streptomyces; species Streptomyces sp. NPDC058576. Next base: position 67,711 of record NZ_JBHXPF010000035.1, read on the forward strand.
CGAACCGGCTTGATGGGGAGATTACGGGTTATTGGCTCACGCCGCAGCGTCAAAGCCCGTGTCGTGAGCCATTCGCTTCAATTCGAGCAGGGCGTGCTTCTCTATCTGGCGGATCCGCTCCCGCGTGAGGCCGTGCTGCTTGCCCACTTCGGTCAGGGTCCGCTCGCGCCCGTCCTCGATGCCGTACCGCATCTTGATGATCGAGGCGGTCCTGTTGTCGAGCTTGCCGATCAGGTCCTCCAGCTCCTCGCTGCGGAGCAGGGTCATCACCGACTGCTCGGGCGAGACGGCGGAGGTGTCCTCCAGCAGGTCGCCGAACTGGGTGTCGCCGTCGTCGTCCACGGACATGTTGAGGCTGACCGGGTCGCGGGCCCAGTCCAGGACGTTGCCGACGCGCTCGGCGTTGGAGTCGAGCTCGGCGGCGATCTCCGCGTGCTCCGGGTCGCGCCCGTGCTCGCGGTTGAACTCGCGCTGCACCCGGCGGATCCGGCCGAGCTCCTCCACCAGGTGGACGGGGAGCCGGATCGTGCGGGACTGGTCCGCGATGGACCGGGTGATGGCCTGCCGGATCCACCAGGTCGCGTAGGTGGAGAACTTGAAGCCCTTGGCGTAGTCGAACTTCTCGACCGCGCGCACCAGGCCCGCGTTGCCCTCCTGGATCAGGTCGAGCAGAGGGAGCCCCGCGCGCGGGTAGCGGCGGGCCACGGCGACGACGAGCCGGAGGTTGGAGCGGATGAATATGTCCTTGGCGCGCTCGCCCTCGGCGACCAGCGCCTCCAGCTCCTCACGCTTCGCGTCACCGACGGCGCTCTCCACCTCGCCGTCGAGGATCTGCTGGGCGTAGACGCCCGCCTCGATGGTCTGGGAGAGGTCGACTTCCTTGGCGGCGTCGAGCAGCGGTGTGCGGGCGATCTCGTCCAGGTACATGCCGACCAGGTCGCGATCGGCGATTTCCCCGCCCACGGCGCGAACACTGCGTGCCCGGTCGGTCCCACCGGAGGCGGCGGACGTACGACGGGCGACGGCACGGGTTGCCATGCGTGCTCCCTTGCTGAGTAGGTCGCGACACCCTTTCGGGTGCCCTGCATCCGATGGAAACAACGACTGGAATCCGGACAGAATTCCCATGCGGCACATTCACTTTCGTGATCATGCAGTACCCTGTCCGGCTCGGGCCGCCGGGCGCAGCTTCCGGATTCCGCCGGACGCGCAGGTCAGAGCCGGTGTTGGGGGCGATCCGGCCCCTTTTCCGGCTCTCCGGCCCAGTACCCGGAATCCGTGCGCCTATGAGCCGTGCTCCCGCTCCGGAAGACGGCCTGGGGGGCGTTCGGGTTGCTCAGGGTTGTTCAGGGCGCCCGCTACGCGCCGGACCGAAGCCCTCAGGGCCGCGCCAGTACCCGCCGGACGTACCGGGCCCCTCAGCCGAACTGCACCGAGCGCTTCGCCAGCCCCATCCAGAAGCCGTCGATGACGCTCCGCCCCCGGTCGAGCTCGTCCTCGGCGGCGCCCAGCGTCACGAACAGCGGCGCGAAGTGCTCGGTGCGCGGGTGGGCCAGCCTTCCGGCCGGGGACGTGTGCTCGAAGTCGATCAGCGCGTCGATGTCCTGGGCCCGCAGCGCACGGTCGCCCCAGTCGTCGAACTCCGCCGACCAGCCGGGAACACCGCCGCCCTGATGGCGCAGAGCGGCCAGGTTGTGGGTGAAGAAGCCGCTGCCGACGATGAGCACGCCCTCGTCGCGCAGGGGGGCGAGCTTGCGCCCGACGTCCATCAGCTTCTGCGGGTCGAGGGTCGGCAGGGAGATCTGCAGTACGGGGATGTCGGCGTCCGGGAACATCTCCACCAGCGGTACGTACGCCCCGTGGTCCAGGCCCCGGTCCGGGATGTCCTGGACCGGCGTACCGGCGCCGCGCAGCAGCTTGCGAACGCTGTCGGCGAGCTGCGGCGCGCCGGGGGCCCCGTACCGCACCGCGTAGTAGTGCTCGGGGAAGCCCCAGAAGTCGTACACGAGCGGCACGGTCCCGGTGGCCCCCAGGGCGAGCGGGGCCTCCTCCCAGTGGGCGGAGACCATGAGGATCGCGCGGGGGCGGGGCAGGCCCGCGGACCAGGCGGCGAGTTCACCGGGCCAGACGGGATCGTCGGCCAGCGGCGGCGCGCCGTGCGAGAGGTAGAGGGCGGGCATGCGCTCCGCGGTGGCTGTCATGGCACTCCCCATCCACTGGGACGCGGACCCCGGGGCGACGGGCGCCGCGCTGGGCGCACAGGACACCGGATCCGGTCACGAGTTCGTCAGAGCAGGAGTTCCCCGAGGTCATCCGGGGGATCGTTGTTCAGGGGTCCTGCGGAACTCTGCGGGAATTCCTGCGGATCCCCTGCGGGGACTCCTGGGGCAGGTTTATTGAAACTTCAAGCTCCTACCCCTGGAGACCTTAGCCCTATCTAGTTAAACTTTCAAGAAAAGGTCGTACAGTGGAGTCCATGACCACGGCATCCACCAGCGCACCGCGTTGGCTCACCGACGAGGAGCAGCGCGTCTGGCGCGCCTATCTGCATGCCACCACGCTGCTGGAGGATCACTTCGACCGCCAGTTGCAGCGCGATGCCGGTATGCCGCACATCTACTACGGGCTGCTCGTCCAGCTCTCGCAGGCCCCCCGCCGCCGGATGCGGATGACGGAGCTGGCCCGGAACGCGAAGATCACCCGTTCCCGGCTCTCGCACGCCATCGCCCGGCTGGAGAAGAACGGCTGGGTGCGCCGCGAGGACTGCCCCTCCGACAAGCGCGGCCAGAACGCGGTGCTCACCGACGACGGTTACGCGATGCTCCGCCGCTCGGCGCCGGGCCACGTCGAGGCCGTACGGCAGGCGATGTTCGACCGGCTCACGCCCGAGCAGGTGAGCAGCCTCGGGGAGATCATGCGGGTGCTCGCCACCGGACTGGAACCGGAGGGCACGGGCGCGGATCTGCCCTGGCTCCGCTGAGCGACGCGATCGCCGAGGAAGACCGGGGCAGATCGATCGCCGAGCGGGACCAGGGCAGGTCGGTCGCCGAGCGGAACCAGGCGGAGCGCCGAGAACCCCGGGGCAGGAGAGCCTGGACCCCCGGGGCAGCGGCTACGAAGGCGCGGGCCTCCGTCAGTGGGCGACGACCGGGATCCTGAACTCCTCCTCGGCGCCCGCGTCGGACGCGCCCTCCGTGCCGCCCGATCCCGTTCCGGGACGGCCGGTGTTGATGAGGGCGATCGCGATGGCGGCCGCGGCGACGAGGATGCCGACCGCCCACCAGATGGCGGCGGCGAAACCGCTGACCATGGCCTGGAGCTCCAGGAGCTGCGGGTCCGTGGCGCGGGCCGCGTGATCGGCGACGTACGCGGTGGTGGCGCTCGCGGCGATGGTGTTCAGCAGGGCGGTGCCGATGGCGCCGCCGACCTGCTGCGAGGTGTTGACCATCGCGGAGGCCACTCCCGCGTCACGCGGCTCGATGCCGTGCGTGGCCAGGGACATCGCCGGCATGAACGCCGTACCCATGCCGAGGCCGAGCAGCAGCATGCCGGGCAGGATGACGGCCGCGTAACTGGTGTTCAGGTCCAGCTGGGTCAGGAGCAGCATGCCGACCGCGGCGACCAGGAATCCGGGGCCCATCAGCAGACGCGGCGGGACCCGGGTCATCAGCCGGGTGCCGATCTGGGTGGAGCCGGTGATCATGCCCACGATCATGGGCATGAACGCGAAGCCGGTCTTGACCGGGGAGTAGCCCTTCACGACCTGGAGGTAGTAGGTCAGGAAGAGGAACAGCCCGAACATCGCGATGATGGCGAGACCCAGGGAGAGGTAGACCCCGCCCCGGTTGCGCTCGGTGAGGACGCGCAGCGGCAGCAGCGGCGACTTCACGCGCGCCTCGGTCACGACGAAGGCCAGCAGCAGCACGGCGGCGGCGACGAACATGGAGACGGTCAGCACGTCCGACCAGCCGGCCGACTCGGCGCGGGTGAAGCCGTACACCAGGGCGACCAGGCCGAGCGTGGAGAGCACGACGCCGGGGATGTCCAGCGGCGCGCGGTTGCGGGTGCCGGAGGGCTCGCGGATCACGAAGTAGGCGCCCGCGGCGGCGACGATGGCGAACGGAATGTTGACGAAGAACGTCCAGCGCCAGTTCAGGTACTCGGTGAGGAAACCGCCGAGGATCAGCCCGACCGCGCCACCGCCACCGGCGATGGCCCCGTAGATGCCGAAGGCCTTGGCGCGCTCCTTGGCGTCGGTGAACATCACGGCGAGCAGGGACAGGGCGGCCGGGGCGAGCAGGGCGCCGAAGACACCCTGGAGGGCCCGGGAGCCGAACATCATCGCCTCGTTCTGGGCGGCCCCGCCGAGCGCGGAGGCCAGCGCGAAGCCGATCAGACCGACGACGAAGGTGCGCTTGCGTCCCCAGAGGTCGGCGATCCGGCCACCGAAGAGGAGGAGGCCACCGAAGGCGAGGGCGTAGGCGGTGATGACCCACTGCTTGTTGCCGTCGGATATGCCGAGGTCGGTCTGGGCGGAGGGCAGCGCGATGTTCACGATGGTCGCGTCGAGGACGACCATCAGCTGGGCGAGCGCGATGAAGGCGAGGGCCTTCCAGCGACTCGGATCGGGAAGGGCGGTGTCAGCCAGGCGTGGCATGCCGGACGTTTTGGACATGGGTGTGGCCACCTAAGGACGTGAAAGGGCGCCGAGGCGTCGCGAAATGGGCGTCGGCGGTACGTATGGGTGTACGCGCGACGGGTGAAGTGGAACGTGACGGACGGAGACGACTACGTGTACGGGGGCGGTGATGTGCCGCCCGGAAGTTTCAGCGCGGTGCGGGCGTCAGGGGCGCCGCAGATCCTCCAGGGTCGCCGCCGAGCCGGGCAGTTCGGAGCGGGCCGGGGTCTCCAGGCCGTCCAGGAACAACTGCAGATGGCGGTGGGTGAACCGGTCGATGCCTTGGCAGGCGATGCCGGGGAGCGGCCGGGTGAGCTGGGAGAGGGCGACGAGTACGTCACCGACGGCGATGTCGGTGCGCAGCCGCCCCGCGGACTGGGCGCGCGCGACGAGGCCTTCGACGGCCTCTTCGAGGCGTCGGCGCTCGGCGAGCAGGTCGGGATGGTCCTTGTCGAAGACCCCGGAGAGCATCGGGCACAGGGCGCCGATCCGTTCGTCGGCGGCCGTGTGCACGAAACGGCTGAGCGCGGCGAACGGGTCTGACTCCGCGGCGACGGCCTCCTCGGCCCTCAGGGTGGTGCGGGAGGTGACCGCGAGGACGACCTCGTGGGTGAGGGCGGCGCGGTCGGGGAAGTTGCGGTAGAGCGTGGCGTTGCCGACGCCCGCTCGGCGGGCGACGTCGTCCAGCGCGACGTCCGGGCCGAACTCGACGAACAGCTCGCGGGCTGCCGCGATGATCCGCTCCCGGTTGCGCAGCGCGTCGGCCCGCGGGCGGGCCGCGCGGCACGGTGCTGCCGGTGCGTCGGTCTCGGCGGTGCTCCCGACTGCGGGCTTCACCGCGCTCTCGGCGACGCCGTTCCCGGCGTTGCCGGCGACGGTCTTCACGGCGGCTCTCCCACCCTTCCCTCTGTGTAGCCGGTCGATCCCCATCAGTAAACGGGGACCCCTTCCCCGTTTAGCGGGGACACGTATGCAAACGGGGAAAGGATCCCCGCTTATTTCCCGACCCTTTGTGACCTGAGTCACATCCCATCCGGAGGAAAACCCTCCGATCGGCGCACCCAGCGAGCGGGCCCGGACCACCCGACACAGGCTGATCGCCAGAGCGCAGTCAGGGGTCGGCCGACTGCCGCGGACCCCGAAGGCGCCTCTATGCAGCAGCCCCGCCACCGGATACGCAGACACCGCCGCCCGGTCGCCCTGGCCGGAGCGACCGCGCTGGTCATAGCGGCCGTGGCCTCGGCCAGCACCACCCTGCCGACCGCCGGCCGCGCCTCGGCCGGACCGGCGGCCACCGCCCAGGACTCCGCGCTCGCCCCGTGCCGGATCTCCGCCACCATGGGCGTACAGATGTCCGAGGGGCTGCCGACGCCGCCCGGCTACTCCCGGTCGACCGGCGAGATCAGGGCGCTCAACCTGATGATCGACTTCCCGGACGCGGAGGGAACGGAACCCGCGACGGACCGGTACGCGGAGTTCTTCCCGCAGACCTCCGAGTGGTTCAGGACCAGCTCCTACGGCCGGCTCGTCTACCGGCCCGAGGCCCCCCTCAAGGACTGGCTGCGGATGCCGATGCCGTTCACGGAGTACGGGATAGAGCGCGGCTCACCGTTCGAACCGGGCTACCGCCAACTGGTGAAGGACATCGTCGCGGCCGCCGACCCCCGGGTCGACTTCTCCGCGTACGACCTGGTGAACGTGCTGGTCAGCCCGAACGCCGGCCCCTCCGCGCTGGACACCGTGCTCTCGGTGACCTTCTCCGGCAACGACGAGGCACCGACGGCGGACGGTGTCCCGCTCGCCAACACGTCCTTCGTCTACAGCCGCCAGGACGACGGATCGGGCTCGTACGCCGAGACCGGCTACCGCGTCCTGCCGCACGAGAACGGCCATGTCTTCGGGCTGCCCGACCTCTACACGATGGAGGGCGGCGGCTCGGTCGGACACTGGGACATCATGTCCGAGGACTGGGGCGCCAACAACGACTTCCTGGCCTGGCACAAGTGGAAGCTCGGCTGGCTCGACAACGAGCAGATCAGCTGCGCGTCGCAGGCCGGCGTCAGCGAGCACACGCTCGGCCCGCTGGCCACCGAGGGCGGCACCAAGCTCGCCTTCGTCCCGCTGAGCGCCCAGTCCGGCTACGCCGTGGAGGTCCGCACGGCGGCCGGCAACGACGAGGCGGTCTGCCGCCCCGGGGTGCTGATCTACAAGGTCAGCTCCGACGTGGACACCGGCCAGGGGCCGGTGTCCGTCGCCGACGCCACCGAGGACAGCGGCGGCTGCACCCGGCGCCCCAACGTGCACGCGGAACTGTCCGACGCCCCGTTCCGCCCCGGCCAGACCTTCACCGACCGGGCCAACGGCGTACGGATATCCGTGCTGGACGAGGACGGCGACGGCAACTACCGCGTACGGGTCACGCGCCCGTGAGACCGCCGGGACGGCTCCGGGTCACGCGCCTGTGAGACCGCCGGGACGGCTCCGGGTCACGCGCCCCCGAGGCTGCCGCGGCGGGTGCCGGTCACGCGCCCCGCGGGAGGTGCGGACGCCTCCGCGAAGGCCCGGATCTCGTCCTTGAGGAGCTTCCCGGTGGCGTTGCGCGGGAGCGGCTCGTCGGTGAACAGCACCCGGGCGGGCACCTTGAACGCGGCGAGCTTCCCAGCGACGTGTTCGCGCAGAGCCTCGGCGGTGACCCCGGCCCCGGCCCCACCGCCGGCTCCGGCTCCGGCTCCGGCTGAAGCTCCGGCGCGCAGCCTGACGACGGCTGCCACCTCCTCCCCCAGCACCGGGTGCGGGATGCCGAGGACGGCGGCGTCGGCCACGTCCGGGTGATCGTGCAGGACTCCCTCGACCTCGACGCAGTACACGTTCTCGCCGCCCCGGATCACCACGTCCTTGATCCGGTCGCAGACGGAGACCCGCCCCTCGCGGCGTACGGCGAGATCCCCCGTACGGAACCAGCCGCCCTCGCCGAAGGCCTCCTCGGTCGCCGCCGCGTCGCGCCAGTAGCCGCGGAACAGGGACTGGCCGCGCAGCCACAGCTCCCCCGGCTCCCCGTCGGGCAGTTCCTCACCCGACGGCCCGGCGATCCGTACCTCGGTGACCGGGGTGGGGCGGCCCGCGCCGCCGGGCTCGGCGCGGTAGTCGTCGCCGAAGTGCGCGAGAACGCCGCCGCTGGTCTCGGTGAGGCCGTAGCCGTTGCGGGGCTCGACGCGTTTCCCGTACCGGGCGGTGAGGCGGGCGACCAGGGCGGGCGGGGCGGGCGCGCCTCCGGTGCTGAACAGCGTGAGGCTCTCCAGCCCGTCCCCCGTCCGCTCCGCGGCCTCCAGCAGGTGGAGGCCGGTGGCGGGGACCCCGGCGAAGTGCGTGACACGGTGCGTACGGATCAGCCGCAGCGCCTCCTCCGCGTCCCACTTGTGCATCAGGACGAGGGTGCCGCCGGCCGCCATCGCCCCGTAGAAGCCGGTGAACGCGGCGACATGGAAGAAGGGAAACGTCATCAGGGAGACGGGGGCGGGCCCCTGCCCCGGGATGACGCCGCGCGCCAGCGCGGAGGCCGCCGCGTGGTAGCGGGGGTTGAGGGCGGCCCCGGCCTGGGCGAGATGGGTGGCCACCGCGCCCTTGGGGCGGCCGGTGGTGCCGGAGGTGTACAGGATCGTGGCGTCGTCCTCGGGCCGGGGCTCCACGTCGGGCGGCGCGGCCAGCGGGTCGGGCGCGGGGAACTCCTCGTACCGCTCGACGCGCAGGCCCTCCGCCGTCCGCCCCGCGCCGTGGAAGAGGACGAGCCTTGTCCCGGTCCGCCGGGCCCAGCCGGCGACCCGCCCCAGCCGCTCCCCGTCCACGAGGAGCACGCCGGGCTCGCAGTCGTCGAGGGCGTGGCCGAACTCGCCCTCGGTCCACCAGGCGTTGAGCGGTACGGCGACGAGACCGGCCAACTGGGCGGCCCAGAAGGCGATCTGCCACTCGGGATGGTTCCGCATCGCGATCACGGCCCGGTCGCCGGAGCGCAGACCGTAGCGCTCCCGCAGGCGTACGGCGAGAGCGGAGGCGGCGGCGAAGAACTCCCCGTAGGAGTACGTCCGTTCCCCCGCGATCAGGAACGGAGCGTCCCCGTAGGCCCAGGTGGCTTCCACGAACTCCCGCAGCGTACGGGGCCCGTCGGCGTACTCCGGCGTCCCCCGCTCCCCGGTGACCACGGCGAAGGGCGCGCCGGGCGCGGTGAGGGAGTCCTCGATGCGTGCGGCACGCCGGGTGCGTTCCGCCCGGGCCGCGGCGTCTTCGGGGCCCGGGTGCGGGGGCGGGGACGGGTGGGTGTGCGGCACGGACGGCCTCTCTCGCGCTGACGCTGAAACTGGCTGCTACGCGAGACGCTATGCGGGCCGGGCCGGAGCCGCCAGGGCCCGCCCGTGCCCGCCGCCGCAGTCTCCCCGCGCCGGAGCGGGCAGGGAGGACGGCACGGAGAGACACGGGGAGGGTCAGGCCCCGGCGGAGGGGGGTGGGAGCGGGCGGTGCGGACCGGTCGCCCTGAGCCGAAGCGGCCGGGAGTCGCTTGACGGCGTACGCGCGCGCATCGAGTGCCCACCTCCTGACCTGTCCGCCCGCCCACCCGGACAGGTTCCGGTGACGCTCGTCACACTGAACCGGCCCCGACCGTCGGGGCTCAGCGCCGCCTACGCCTCCCCTACGCCGCCTGGGCGCCGGGGCGCTTGAAGACCTGACGGCCGTGCCGGAGAACGAACTCCGGACCGACCGCGGGCTGCCCGGGCCGGGGCGTGGCGATCACCAACCCGCGGAGCCGCTGCCGACCCAACCGCTACACTGGCGGCGGTAGCCCGGCCTGCACGGCGGGGCCACCGTCGCATCCCAGCCTTCGTAGCTCAGGGGATAGAGCACCGCTCTCCTAAAGCGGGTGTCGCAGGTTCGAATCCTGCCGGGGGCACAGCGCGTCACCAGCAGGAAACCCGAAAAGGGCCAGGCCAGGGCAAATACGGCCTGGCCTTCTTCGTTGGTTCCCGGAAAGGGCTCCGATCGGCTCCGGACCTCTCATCCGGGGCTGTGCGCGTGTCCGGCCGGAATGCGACGGTGGATGTCCGTCACCAGGTCGCACATCGCCATGTGGAAGACCTCGGCCTGGTGGTCGCCGAGGAACGAGGTGTGTCCGAACACCTCCAGAACGACGAGGCCGTGCATGTGGCCCCATCCGCTGAGAAGGAGCGCGGTCGCCGGGGGCGGCAAGGCCGCCAGTCCGTTCGGTGACAGGTGTTCCAAGTGGGCCCGGAACGGGGGCGAGAGCGGGAGCGTGTCCGCCGCGGCCAGTTGTTCCGGCGTGAAGCCGTCGAACAGCACGCGCTGAAAGACAGCGCTCATCTGCTGCACCGCCCGGGTGGTCGGGCCGTCGGCCGGGGCCTCATAGCTCCGTAGCGGTGTTCCGTAAAGGAGTTGGAACCGTTCGGGGTGGGTGATGGCCCACCTGCGGTAACCCTCGGCCGCGATCACGAAGCGCGGTACGGCCGGGTTCGGCGAGGCGGTTTCGGCGGCGGCCCGGACGGCGTTGGCCACGTCTGCGTACGCCTTGGCTATGAGCACCGTGACGAGGGCGTCCCGGTCCGGGAAGTAGTGGTAAAGCGCCTGCACGGTCATGCCGAGGCTCCGGGCGACCGCGCGCAAGGACAGTGCCGCGGGGCCGTGTTCGGTGATGTGGCGCTCCGCGGCGTCCACGATCTCCTGGGTGGCGACAGCCCGGCGTCGCTGTCGCAGGGAGGGCGGAGCCGGCGCGTGTTCGTCTGCGGGCATGCGGCCGAGCCTACGACGGACCCGGTCGTGCCGAGGAGACCCAGCGGCTGCCGAGCGAAAAGGTTGACACTGTCAGGTAAATCTCGCACTGCTCAACAATCCATTGCCTCACTAACGTCGTTCACGGCGACGAAGCGTGCGACACCGCGCCCCTCCCCACCGGGGAGAAGGGCTTCGCGGGGCACTGCGCCGGCTCCTCTGTGCACCGGCACCCGGCCGGTCGGACCCACGTCGTTCTCACCGTTGGACGCAAAGGAGATGTGGCGTGTTTGAACGCTTGGCCGAACTGGCGATTCGCCGTTCCCGGTCGGTACTCGTCGTGGCCGCCGTCGCCGTCGTGCTCATGGGCGCGGTCGGCGCGGGCGCGTTCGGCAAGTTGCTCGGCGGGGGCTTCGACGACCCGTCCTCCCCGTCCTCCCGGGCCGCGGAGGTCATCGACGAGAAGTTCGGGGGAGAGACGAACCTGGTGCTGCTGGTCCGTGCCGCCGACGGGGCCGTCGACGCACCCGCAGTACGGCAGAGCGGGCAGAGCCTGGTCGCCAACCTCAAGGAGGAGAAGGGGCTGACGAATGTCGTCTCGTACTGGGACACCGGCAGTCCTGGCCTCCGTTCCGAGGACGGCCGGGAAGCCCTGGTGCTCGCCCATGTGACCGGCGACGAGACACAGCAGCAGGAGAACGCCCAGCAGGTCATCGACGCCTACACCGGTACGTACGAGGGTGCCCTCACCGTACGGGCCGGAGGCGGCGCTGCCGTGGGCAGCGATCTGTCGAAGCAGGTGGTCGACGATCTGGTCCTGGCCGAGGCCATCGCCCTGCCTCTCACCCTCGTGCTGCTCCTGTTCGTCTTCGGCAGTGTGGTCGCGGCCCTGCTGCCGCTGGCCATCGCCGTCATCGCCATCCTCGGCTCCTTCGCCCAGCTCTCGCTCCTCGGCAGCGTCACCGATGTGGCCAACACCGCGACCAACCTCACCACCGCCCTGGGCCTCGGACTCGGCATCGACTACGCCCTGTTGATGGTCAGCCGCTTCCGGGAGCAGCTCTCGGCGGGCGCGAGCGTGGACGACGCCGTCCGGCGCACGGTGAGCACGGCGGGCCGCACGGTCGCGTTCTCCGCCGCGACCGTGGCGGCGGCCCTCGGCGCGCTCCTGGTGTTTCCCCAGTACTTCCTTCGGTCGTTCGGATTCGCCGGGGTCGGTGTCGTCGCCGTCGCCGCCATCAGCACCCTGTTCGTGATGCCGGCCCTCTTCGTCGTCCTGGGGCACCGCGTCAACAGTGGCCGGCTGCCGTGGGCGGGGCGGCGGCGCGTCGATGGCCGGGCGCCTCTGTGGGGGCGGCTGGCCCGCACCGTCATGCGACGGCCCGCGATCACCGCCCTGCCCGCGCTCGCCGTGCTGCTGCTGGCGGCGAGCCCGCTGCTCGGCATCACCTTCGGCACACCGGACGAGCGCGTGCTGCCCGAGGACGCGGAGAGCCGTCAGGTCGCCACGGCGCTGCGGGAGAACTTCGCCGGCAGCGCGGACTCGGCCCTCCACGTCGTCATCGACAAGCCGGTGGCCGAGGCCCCGTTGGCGTCGTACGCGGCCGGACTGTCCGCGCTCGACGGCGTCGTACGCGTCGAGACCAGCGCGGGAAGTCATGCCGCGGGAGGTACCACCGCGACCGGCCCCGGCAACCCCGCCCTCGGCCGGTCCGACGCCCAGCAGATCACCGTGGTGAGCGCTCTGGAACCGAAGTCGGACGCCGCCCAGAGCCTGGTGAAGAAGGTACGGGCGGCCGACGCGCCCACCGGGGTGAGCCCTCTGGTGGGCGGGACCGATGCCCAACTGGTCGACTCCAAGACCTCCATCGGCGACCGGCTTCCCCTCGCCGTGGCCCTGATCGCCCTCACCACCTTCGTCCTTCTCTTCCTCTTCACCGGCAGCGTCGTGCAGCCGCTGCGGGCCCTGGTCCTCAACATCGTCAGCCTGGCGGCGACCCTCGGCGTGATGACCTGGATCTTCCAGGACGGCGCCTTCTCCTCCCTGCTCGGATTCACCGCGCAGCCGATGGAGATGTCGATGACCGTCCTGATGTTCTGCATCGCCTTCGGTCTCTCGATGGACTACGAGGTGTTCGTCACCAGCCGGATCAAGGAACTCCACGATCTGGGCGAGGACAACGAGTCCGCCGTGACCAACGGCCTCGGCCGGACCGGGCGCATCGTCAGCGCGGCCGCGCTTCTGCTCGCGGTGAGCTTCTTCGCCTTCGGTACGGCCGAGATCAGCTTCATGCAGATGTTCGGCCTGGGCAGCGGGCTGGCGATCCTCATCGATGCCGTCGCCGTGCGCGGCGTGCTCGTCCCCGCCGCGATGCGGCTGCTCGGCCGCTCGGCCTGGTATGCGCCCGGCCCTCTGCGCAGGTTCCACGACCGGTTCGGGCTCAGCGAAGGCGGCCCGGAGGCCGCGCCCGTGCGGATGTCCCTGCCGGCGCCCGCCGTGGCCCCGTCAGGGGTGAAGGACTCGACGGGGGTCTGAATCTCGCCGCACGGGCCCGAGCACGGCAGGGCCCGAGCACTTAGGCGCCCGACGAGGTGGACCGTACGGAGGTGCCTCCGTCCCCACCTGCCCGCCCCGCCTCACCGGGGGCGGGCCTCAAGGGCGGGTCAGCCGTTCTGGGCGCTGTCGCCCCCGCCCCGGCCGCGCTCCCGGCCCTACGTGACGATCTCGTCGATCACGTGCCCCGCGATCCGGGCCATCACCGGGTTCGCTTCCCGGTAGTGGGCGAGCTCCAGCAGGGCGATGGACAGCGCCCAGCCCCGCCCCCGCGTCCAGGTGGCGTCGTCGGCCGCGACCGCTGTACGGAACGTCCTCCTGGCCCCCGCCGTCAGCAGGTACCAGGCCGCGATCAGGTCGACGGCGGGGTCGGCCAGGCCCGTGCAGCCGAAGTCGATGACCGCGGTGAGGCGGTCCTCCGCGACCAGGACATTGCCGGGCTGGAGGTCCCCGTGCACCCAGACGGGCCGGGCCGTGAAGGGCGGGGCGGCCAAGGCCTCGTTCCAGGCCGCGGTGGTCTTCTCCCGGTCCAGAACGCCGCCCAGGGCAACGAGCGCCTCGCGTGTCGCCGTGTCGCGGGAGGCCAGGGACTCGCTGCGGTAGGCGGGCGGGGCGTCCGCCGGGTCGATCCGGCGCAGCGCCAGCACGAACTCCGCCAGGTCCGCCGCGAGCAGGTCGGAGGCCGAAGAGGCGTCGCCCGGTCGCGGGTTCGTGCCGTCCAGCCAGGTGCAGACCGACCAGTTCCGGGGAAACGCCTCGCCCGGAACTCCCTGGGCGAGCGGGAGGGGTACGGGGAAGGGCAGCCGCGCCGCCAGCACGGGCAGCCAGCGGTGTTCCGTCGCCACATCCGCCGCGCCGCCCTCGGTACGGGGCAGCCGTACGGCCTTGTCCCTGCCCAGGCGGTAGATCGCGTTCACGGTCCCGCTCGCGTCGACCGCCTCCACGGGCAGGTCCGCCCAGTGCGGGAACTGGGCGGCGACCAGGCCGCGTACGAGCGACGGTTCAATGATCATGCGGTGATCGAACCAGGCGGCCCCGGGATCGCACAACGCGGCCTGAGTGAGCCGGTGTTACCCGGGCGTCCCGGACCGGGCCCCGGACACGGCCTCCGCGCCGCCGGGCCGGTCGCGGAGCTGTCGCCGCACGTCGCGCGTTCGTACGGCTGGGGCCCGTCGCCTCTCGCCGGACCATCACGCCTGCGTACCGTGAGAGCCCCGGCGCCCCTCAGTGGCAGGACGCTCTCATCTGCGCCGCCGCGTGGTGCGCGCCCACCCGCCGCGCATCGCCCCAGTCCCGGCCCCGGTCGATGAGCTGGACGGCGAAGACCTCTCCCTTGACCGGGTAGCTGCGCACCGGGACCGCGCTCCCCCGGTGTTCCGTCTGGAGCACCGCGAAACCCGTGTAGGCGGAGTCCACGTCGTCCGGGTCGGAGAGCACCCGGTAGACGGTCGGGTCCCCGGCGGCGTCGCGGGGGCGGCCGCTGTCGGGGACGAAGACGGTCAGCGCGCACTCGCTGAAGCCCCGGCCCAGCCGCCACGACCAGGTGGCCGTGGAGCCCCGGTCCTCGGTCGGGCTGCCCGACATCGGGATCGCGCTGAACCGGCCGTCGCACCCGCCGCCGTCGAAGCCGCCGGAGTCGACCGTGTACCAGCCGGCGTCCCCGCTCTCGAAACGGCCGCGCTCCCGGTACGTTCCCGCCGCGCAGCCGGGGCCCGCCCACTGGGTGAAGCGGCCCCCGTCCGCCGGGGGCCCCGATGAGGGCACGGCCGGGTCCGGAACGTCCGGGGGGCCCGGGGCTTCCGTGCCCGTATCCGTCTCCGTACCCGCGTCCGGTCCCGGGGCGATCCTGGTGGGGGCCGCGCCGCCGATCCGGTCGGGCACCGCCCCCGCCCGGCCCGCCGCGTCCGTGCGGCTGCTGCCGCCGCCCACACTCCCGCCGCCCGAGACCAGCAGCGAGGCGACGGTGACCAGGCCGCCGGCCGCCACCACGACACCCGCCGCGAGCAGGGCCCTGCGCCGGCGGGGCAGCGTGGAGAGGCGGCCCGCCAGCGTCTCGCGCACGACCCAGGAACCGTCCACGCCGGCCGCGCGGGACGCCCCCGCCCCGCAGCCGGGGCAGACCATTCCGGGGAGCGGGCCCCGCCGCCCGCCGCCGCAGTGTTGGCACCTCATGGCCTTCATGGCAGAACACCTTGCCAGTGCGCCGCCCGCAGAGGGAGATCCCGTACCCGATGGCTCGTACACGGGACGGGCGGGGGCTAGGGCGTGTCAGCTCAGTTCTTCGGGGCAGGGGGTGCCCGGCTGGAACTGGTACGGGGCCGCCAGCCGGTACACGCCCGGTCGCGGCGCGAGCAGTTCGGTCCACTCGTCGCCGTACGGGCCCTCCTCGACCCGGTTCAGGCAGCCGTGGGTATTGGTGAAGGTCTTCGGCGCCGTGTCGTCCAGCCGCGACCGCTCCTTGGACTCCTCGGTCTCCAGCGGGCGCTCCACGCTCTTGCCCTTCTCGTCGACGAGGGCGAGCCACCGCGTGTACGGGATCCGGATCAGCACCCGGCCCGCCGACTTCACGGTGATCGTCAGCTCGTCCGCGCCCGCCCGCTCCACCGTGGCCGGCGGGTCGGCCAGCGGCACCGGATCCAGGACCCGGAAGAGCTTCCAGTTCGCGTCGCCCCAGATCTGGCGCAGGTAGGGCTGCCCCTGCTCGACCAGCTCCGCCTCCTGGATCGCCCCGTTGTCCGGACGGTCCTTGGGCAGCACCACATAGTGCACAGCCCAGCGGTCCAGCCACTCGCGGTAGTTCACCGGGTCGAGCGTGTCGTCGTAGAAGAGCGGGTTGCGCTTCATGTCCGCCTGGCGGTTCCAGCCGCGCGCCAGGTTGACGTACGGGGCGAGCGCCGATGACTCGCGGTGACTGCTCGCGGGCACCACCTCGACCCGACCGCGCTCCGCCTCCACCTGCTGGAGCTGGTTGATCAGCGGGGCCAGTTCGCGGTTCCAGGACGCGGCGGGCGCGGTCCGGACGATGTCGTCGACGCCCTTGAAGCCGATCCAGAAGTTGAGGCCCACGAAGGCCAGGACCAGGGCGTACCAGCGGCGGCTGCGCGGCACGGCGTACGGGAGGGCGGCGAGCAGCGCCACCCCGGCGAACAGCATCGCCATGCGGGTGACGTTCGACCCGATCTGCGAGTCGACGAAGTACGTGAGCAGCGTGCCGAGTCCGTAGACGGCGGCGGCGGTGCGGACCGTGCTCCAGTCGCGCGGTACGAGGACGAAGACGAACACCGAGAAGATGAACGGCAGCGACAGCGTCCCGAGCGACATCGGCTGTGTACCGGAGAACGGGAACAGCCAGGCGGACAGCCCCACCACGGCGACCGGGGCGAGCCCGATCGCGTACGCGCCTGGGCGTCGTTTGTGGAGGAACAGCGCCGCCGCGACGACGCCCAGGAAGAGCCCGGCGACCGGGCTGGACGCGGTCGCGAGCGCGGCGAGCGGGGCGGCGACGGCCGCCTTGGCCCAGCGCTTGTACCGCCACCGGTAGGGCCAGCAGAACACCGCGGCCACCGCGCCGACGGCGAACATCATGCCGAGCCCGAACGTCACCCGGCCCGACAGCGCGTTGCACAGGAACGCGAAGACCCCGGCCAGCGAGCAGGCCAGCGGATTGCGGACGGCCGGGACCCGCACGAGGATCAGTGCGGTCAGCGCGGAGGAGACCGTGCCGACGATCATCATCGTCGTCCGGACGCCGAGCAGCGACATCAGGTAGGGCGAGACCACGCTGTACGAGACGGGGTGCATGCCCCCGTACCAGGCCAGGTTGTACGCGGTGCCGGGGTGCCGACCCACGAACTCGGCCCAGGCGTCCTGCGCGGCGATGTCGCCGCCGGTGTTGGCGAAGAAGAAGAACCAGAGGAGATGGAGCACGGCGGCGGCCGCCGTCGCGATGGTGACGGGGTGTCGCAGCAGCCGGTGGGCCCGGTCGTGCGGGGTCTCGGCCGCGGTGGAGCCCGCCGTGGCTTCCGCGCCGGGGTCCGGGACCGCGGCGCGTTCCGAGGCCTCGGGAGGCCCGGAGGAATCGTGGGGGTCGGAGAAGGCGTCGAAGGAGTCGGGGGAATCAGGAGACTCCGGCGCTCGGGGCGACGGCACGCGCACGTGCAGGGCGTCACCCCCGGCACCGGTGGTCTCGTCCGCCTCGCGGCCGGGCTTCGGCTCCGCGGTGGTCACTACGGCTCTCCCCGTCCTCCGCCGGCCCCGTACCTCTTCAAGGACGCGTCCCAGCACCCTTGAGTTGTCCGGGGACGCTAACACGTACCCCCGGCACGCATCTCTGTCATAAACGGTCGGAGCCGGGGTGGGGGCGGGGGAGGGCGGACC
>NZ_JBHXPF010000036.1:0-81925 GCF_042718715.1 Streptomyces sp. NPDC058576
CCGTACGAGGAGGGCCCCCCCGCACGGTGCGCGGGGGCCCTCCTCGTGGGCGGTGTGCGGGATCAGGCCAGGTCGGCCGTCAGGCGGGCGATCGCCTCGTCGACGGTCAGCTCCTCGCGCTCGCCGGTGCGGCGGTCCTTCAGCTCCAGGACGCCGTCGGCGGAACGGCGGCCGGCGACCAGGATCTTCGGCACGCCGATCAGCTCGGAGTCGGTGAACTTCACGCCGGGCGAGACGCCGGGGCGGTCGTCGACCAGGACGCGCAGGCCCGCCGCGTTGAGCTTCTCCGAGACCTCCAGGGCCAGCTCGGTCTGGAGGGCCTTGCCCGCGGCGACGACGTGGACGTCGGCCGGGGCGACCTCGCGGGGCCAGCACAGGCCCTTGTCGTCGGCGGTCTGCTCGGTGAGGGCGGCCACCGCGCGGGAGACGCCGATGCCGTACGAGCCCATCGTGACGCGGACGGGCTTGCCCTGCTGGCCGAGCACGTCGAGCTGGAAGGTGTCGGCGTACTTGCGGCCGAGCTGGAAGATGTGGCCGATCTCGATGGCGCGGTCCAGGGTGAGGCCGGTGCCGCACGCGGGGCAGGGGTCGCCCTCCTCGACCACGACGACGTCGAGGTACTGGTCGACCTCGAAGTCGCGGCCCGCGACCACGTTCCTGGCGTGCTTGCCCTCCTTGTTGGCGCCGGTGACCCAGGCGGTGCCGGGGGCGATGCGGGGGTCGGCGAGGAAGCGGACCTTCTCCAGGCCCTGCGGGCCGACGTAGCCGCGTACGAGGTCGTCGCGGCCGACGAAGTCCTCGGCGGTGACCAGCTCGACGACGGCGGGCGCGAGGTGCTCGCCGAGCTTGCCGAGGTCGACCTCACGGTGGCCGGGGACGCCGACGGCGACGATCTCGCCGTCCACCTTGACCAGCAGGTTCTTCAGGGTGGCGGAGGCGGGGACGCCGAGGTGCGCGGCGAGCGTCTCGATGGTCGGGGTGTCGGGGGTGTCCAGCTCCTCGACCGCCCCGTGCGCCGAGCCGTCGACCGGGGCGAGCGCGAAGGTCACGGCCTCGGTGTTGGCGGCGTAGTCGCAGTTCGGGCAGTCGGCGAAGGTGTCCTCACCGGCGGCGGCGGGGGCGAGGAACTCCTCGGAGGCGGAGCCGCCCATCGCGCCGGAGACGGCGGAGACGATGCGGTGGTCCAGGCCGAGGCGCTCGAAGATCTTGATGTACGCGGCCCGGTGCAGGGCGTAGGAGTGCGCGAGGCCCTCGTCGGTGGTGTCGAAGCTGTACGAGTCCTTCATGTGGAACTCGCGGCCGCGGAGCACGCCGGAGCGGGGGCGGGCCTCGTCGCGGTACTTCGTCTGGATCTGGTAGAGCATCACCGGCAGGTCCTTGTAGGACGTGCACTGGTCCTTGACGGTCTGGGTGAAGATCTCCTCGTGGGTGGGGCCGAGGAGGTAGTCGCCGCCCTTGCGGTCCTTGAGGCGGAAGAGCAGGTCGCCGTACTCCTCCCAGCGGCCGGACGCCTCGTAGGGCTCCTTGGGCAGCAGGGCGGGCAGCAGGACCTCCTGGGCGCCGATGGCGTCCATCTCCTCGCGGACCACGTGCGAGATGTTGTCCAGGACCTTCTTGCCGAGCGGGAGCCAGGACCAGATGCCGGCCGCGTTGCGGCGGACGTACCCGGCGCGGACCAGCAGCTTGTGGCTGAGCGTCTCGGCGTCCGCCGGGTCGTCGCGCAGTGTCTTGATCATCAATCGGGACATGCGCTGGACCTGGGCCATGATGAACTCCTGCTCGCAAGGGTGGTGAGCCCGAGGTTAACCGGGCGGTGCGGGCTGGCGGAAATCCATTCAGGCCCCGGGCCTCGCACGCAGCAGCGGCAGGGGCGCGCCCATGACCGCGTACGGCTGCGGGGCGCTCGGGAAGACGACCTGGCGGGCGAGGTCGCGGTAGCCGAGCGAGCGGTACAGGGCGCGGGCCGGGCTCTCCTTGTCGATCGCCGAGAGGATCGACCTGGGGTGGCCGACGGCGTCGGTGATGCTGGTGATCAGGGTGCGGCCGATGCCGTGCTGCTGGTGTTCGGGGTGGACGTGGAGCTCGGTGATGACGAAGGAGTCGTCGAGCCAGCCGTCGGACCCGGTGGCCCGCAGATAGGGCTCGACCACGGTGGACCACCACTGGGCACGGTCGTTGGGCAGTCCGTAGACGAAGCCTACGAGCCGCCCGTCGGGGGCGGTGGCGCCGAGCGCCCGGGCGTGGGGGTGTTCCAGGTGCCTGAGGACGATGTGGCGGCGTACGTCGATCTCGTCCTGGCTCAGTCCGAAGGCGGCCGCCTGGACGTGCAGGGCTTCGTCGACGCGGGCGGCCAGGTCGACGGGGCCGATCTCGA
Source organism: Streptomyces sp. NPDC058576 (assembly GCF_042718715.1). Classification (NCBI taxonomy): domain Bacteria; kingdom Bacillati; phylum Actinomycetota; class Actinomycetes; order Kitasatosporales; family Streptomycetaceae; genus Streptomyces; species Streptomyces sp. NPDC058576. The sequence continues at coordinate 2,375 of NZ_JBHXPF010000036.1, forward strand.
CGTCGGGTCGTGCGGGGCCTTCTGCGGGGGCTGCCATGCCGGAACCCTACTGGCCGGGCCGGATGCCGCGGTACGCCCGGCGGCTCGGAACAGCCCGCTCAGAACAGGACGCTCATGAACGCGCCGACCTCGCGGAAGCCGACGCGGCGGTAGGCCTTGCGGGCGGCGGTGTTGTAGTCGTTCACGTAGAGGCTGACGACGGGGGCGACGTCGGCCAGGGCGTAGCGCAGGACTGCGGCCATGCCCGTCTCGGAGAGGCCCTTGCCGCGGTGTTCGGGGGCGACCCAGACGCCCTGGATCTGGCAGGCCTGGGGGGTGGCCGCGCCGATCTCCGCCTTGAAGACGACCTTGCCGTCGTCGATGCGGGCGAAGGAGCGTCCGGTGCCGATGAGTTCGGCGACGCGGGCCTGGTAGAGGAGCCCGCCGTCGCCGGCGAGCGGGGAGATGCCGACCTCCTCGGTGAACATCGCCACGCAGGCCGGCATCAGGACCTCGGTCTCGTCCTTGCGGATGCGGCGGACGAGCGGGTCGGGCGTGACGTCGGCGGCGAGGCTCTCGGTGACCATGAGCGGCTGGTTGCCGCGGACCTCGCGGGCGGGTCCCCAGGTCGGTTCGAGGAGCCGCCACAGCTGGGTGGTGGGTTCGGCGGGGCCGACGATGGAGGAGCAGCGGCGGCCGGCCCGGCGGGCCCGGTCGGCGAAGGCGCGGACGGCTTCGGGGCCGGCGCAGATGGGGACGAGGTTGGCGCCGGAGTAGCACAGGGAGCGGAGCCTGCCGTCGGCGTACCAGCCCCACATCTCGCCACCGAGGCGCCAGGGGTCGAGCCCGGCGACCTGCACGCGGGACGTCACGAAGGCGTTGGCGACGGGTTCGCTCTCCAGAATGGCGAGTGCGGCGCCGAGGTCGCTGGGTTCGAGGACCCGGGTGGTGGTCTGCGTCAACACGAGGGGGCCTCACCATACGGTCTGCTGATTTCCGCACTGTAACCGACGGGGCACGCGAACGCCGCCCGAGTCCGGGAGACGGCTTCGGCGGACGCCGCCGCCCCGCCGGACACGAGGTCGGGCGGGGCGGCGGTTGGCTGGAGAGGCACGGGTCAGCTGATGGAGACCTCGGGCTCGCCGGACATGATGCCGTCCTTCTCCATCTGTTCGGCGATCTTCAGGGCCTCTTCGATGAGGGTCTCGACGATCTTCGACTCGGGGACGGTCTTGATGACCTCGCCCTTCACGAAGATCTGGCCCTTGCCGTTGCCGGAGGCGACGCCGAGGTCGGCCTCGCGGGCCTCGCCGGGGCCGTTGACGACGCAGCCCATGACGGCGACGCGGAGCGGGACCTCCATGCCCTCCAGGCCGGCGCTGACCTGGTCGGCGAGCTTGTAGACGTCGACCTGGGCGCGGCCGCAGGACGGGCAGGAGACGATCTCCAGGCGGCGCTGCTTCAGGTTGAGCGCCTCCAGGATCTGGAGGCCGACCTTGACCTCCTCGGCGGGCGGGGCCGAGAGGGAGACGCGGATGGTGTCGCCGATGCCCTCGGAGAGGAGGGCGCCGAACGCGACGGCCGACTTGATGGTGCCCTGGAACGCCGGTCCGGCCTCGGTGACGCCGAGGTGCAGCGGGTAGTCGCTCTGGGCGGCGAGCTGGCGGTAGGCGTTGACCATGACGACCGGGTCGTTGTGCTTGACCGAGATCTTGATGTCGCCGAAGCCGTGCTCCTCGAAGAGGGACGCCTCCCACAGGGCGGACTCGACGAGGGCCTCGGGGGTGGCCTTGCCGTACTTCTTCAGGAGCCGCGCGTCCAGGGAGCCGGCGTTGACGCCGATCCGGATGGGGGTGCGGGTCTCGGAGGCCGCCTTCGCGATCTCCTTGACCTTGTCGTCGAACTGCTTGATGTTGCCCGGGTTCACCCGGACCGCCGCGCAGCCCGCGTCGATCGCGGCGAAGACGTACTTCGGCTGGAAGTGGATGTCGGCGATCACCGGGATCTGCGACTTCCGGGCGATCGTGGCGAGCGCGTCGGCGTCGTCCTGCGTCGGGCACGCGACCCGGACGATCTGGCAGCCGGACGCCGTCAGCTCGGCGATCTGCTGGAGCGTCGCGCCGATGTCCGACGTACGGGTCGTCGTCATCGACTGCACGGAAACGGGTGCGTCGCCGCCGACCGCGACCGTGCCGACCTGGATCTGTCGGCTGACCCTTCGGTCGGCGAGCTTGGTCGGAACGGCCGGCATTCCGAGAGAAATCGCAGTCATGCGCTGTGCATCCCCAAGGTGTGGATCAAGGTCCCGAGATCGGCGGGCTCCAGGCTTCGAGGTTACGGCACCGGAGCCGGGACGGACGCACCGTGTCGACAAGTCCACCCCTTGGTGAGCGGCCGGACACAACGCGTGTGCCCGGCCGACACCTGTGGGACAGATGGCGCGGAAGGGGCGATCAGGAGATCTTGACGGGGTTCACGATGTCGGCCACCAGGACCAGCAGCGTGAAGCAGATGAAGATCCCGGCGACCACATAGGCGACCGGCATCAGCCGGGCCACGTCGAACGGGCCCGGGTCGGGGCGCCGGAAGACCTTGGCCACGTTGCGCCGCAGCGACTCCCACAGCGCGCCCGCGATGTGCCCGCCGTCCAGCGGGAGCAGGGGCAGCATGTTGAACAGGAACAGCGAGAGGTTGAAGCCCGCGAGCAGGAACAGCATCATCGCGACCTGGTTCTGCGCCGGGATGTCGAGGTTCATCACCTCGCCGCCGATCCTGGCCGCGCCGACCACGCCGACCGGCGAGTCGTCGGCCCGTTCGCCGTCGCTGAAGGCGGCGTCCCAGAGGGCGGGGATCTTGGAGGGCAGGGCGATGATGGAGTCGACGCCGTTCTCGATCATGTCGCCCATGCGGACGACGGAGTCGCCGAAGCCGAGCGGCACGATCTCGGTCTGCGCGGCGAAGCCCAGGTATCCCGCCTTGACGAACTCGTTCGGGATGACCTCGCCCCTGCTGTCCTTCTTGGCGACGTCGTTCTCCCGCAGGACGGCGTTGAGGGTCACTTCCCTGCCGTCGCGTTCGACGACGATGGCGGCGGGGCCGATCGTCTCGCGGATGCGGTCCGAGAGCGTCGCCCAGTCGTCGACCTTCGTCCCGGCGAAGGCGACGATCTTGTCGCCCTCGCGGAGCCCGGCGGCCTTGGCGGGCGAGGCGTCGTCGCCGGGCTTGCAGTCCTGGCGCTTCTCGCTCTGCGCGATCACGCACTGCTGGACGCCGCCGACCTCGGTGGTCTGGGTCTGGAAGCCGAAGGTCATCGCGACGCCCATGAAGATGGCGACCGCGAGGACCAGGTTCATGAAGGGGCCGGCGAACATGACGATGACGCGCTTCCACGGCCTGCGCGTGTAGAAGAGCCGCTTCTCGTCGCCCGGCTCCAGCTCCTCGAAGGCGGCGGAGCGGGCGTCCTCGATCATGCCGCGCCAGGGGGAGGTGGAACGGGCTTCGAGCCGGCCGTCGGGACCCGGCGGGAACATCCCGATCATCCGGATGTAGCCGCCGGCCGGGATGGCCTTGATGCCGTACTCCGTGTCGCCCTTCTTCTTCGACCAGATCGTCGGACCGAAGCCGACCATGTACTGCGGGACCCGGATGCCGAACATCTTGGCCGTGGAGAGGTGGCCCAGCTCGTGCCAGGCGATGGAGAAGAGCAGGCCCACGACGAAGACGGCGATCCCCAGGACCGTCAGCAGGACCGAGGTCAGACTCATGCGCGCGCCTCCGCTGTGACTTTCGCCGAGAGTTCCCGGGCCCGTGCGCGGGCCCACGTTTCCGCTTCGAGGACGTCCGCGACGCTGAGCGAGGTTCCCGGGGCGGGGGTGCCGTGTTCGTGCACCACAGCCGTGACCGTATCCATGATTCCGTTGAAGGGCAGCTGTCCGGCGAGGAAAGCGTCGACGCATTCCTCGTTCGCCGCGTTGAAAACGGCCGGCGCGGTGCCGCCGAGCCCGCCGACGTGCCGGGCGAGACCGACGGACGGGAAGGCCTCGGTGTCCAGCGGGAAGAACTCCCACGTGGAGGCCTTCGCCCAGTCGAAGGCGGGGGCCGCGTCCGGGACCCGCTCGGGCCAGCCGAGGCCGATGGCGATGGGGCCGCCCATGTCCGGCGGGGTGGCCTGGGCGAGCGTGGAGCCGTCGCTGAACTCGACCATGGAGTGCACGTAGGACTGCGGGTGGACCACCACCTCGATCCGGTCGAAGGGGACGTCGTAGAGGAGGTGCGCCTCGATGACCTCCAGGCCCTTGTTGACCAGGGTCGCGGAGTTGATCGTGATCACCGGGCCCATCGCCCAGGTCGGGTGGGCGAGGGCCTGCTCGCGGGTGACGTCGGCCAGTTCCTCGCGCGTACGGCCCCGGAAGGGTCCGCCGGAGGCGGTGACGACGAGCTTGCGGACGTCGGCGCGGGTTCCGGCGGCCAGCGCCTGGAAGAGGGCGGCGTGCTCGGAGTCGACCGGGATGATCTGGCCGGGGGCGGCGAGCGCCTTCACCAGCGGGCCGCCGACGATCAGCGACTCCTTGTTGGCGAGGGCGAGCGTGCGGCCCGCCTTGAGCGCCGCGAGGGTCGGGGCGAGCCCGATGGAGCCGGTGATGCCGTTCAGCACGGTGTGGCAGTCGCTCGCGGCGAGGGTGGTGGCCGCGTCGGGTCCGGCCAGGACCTCGGGGAGCGGCTCCCCGGCCCCGTACCGCTCACGCAACGCCTCGCGCAGGGCGGGGACCGCTCCCGGGTCGGCGACGGCGACCGTGCGCGCCCGCAGCCGGTGGGCCTGCTCGGCCAGCAGGGCGACCCGGCCGCCGGCGGCCGAGAGCGCCGTGACCCGGAAGCGGTCGGGGTTGCGCAGGACCAGGTCGATGGCCTGGGTGCCGATGGACCCGGTGGAGCCGAGGATCACGAGATCCCGGCGGCCGTCCGCGGCGTCGAAGACGAGATGCGGATCGGCGAGGGGGGCGGGGCTGTCGCTCATGCCCCCATTGTTGCCGCTCCGGCTGTGTGCGGGGACAGCGCGTCCCGGTGGGGCGTACCCGCGACCCCGTTCAGCGCCCTTCGAGGTCGTGCGCGAAGTCCGCGAACACCTCGTGGAACTGCGGGAACGTCTTGCGTACGCAGCCGGGGTCGTCGTACGTCAGGCCGGGGGTGCGCAGCCCGGCGACGGCGAAGGACATCACGATGCGGTGGTCACCGTGGGTGACGATCTCGGTGGGCTTCGGCGTACCGGGGTGGATCTCGATCCGGTCGGGGCCCGTGTGGACGGTGACGCCCATGGCGCGCAGGTTCTCGGCGCACGCCTCCAGCCGGTCGCACTCCTTGACCCGGGTGTTGGCGACGTCCTCGATGGTGACGGGCCCGTCCGCGTACGGCGCGATGGCGGCGAGGGTCGGCATGGTGTCGGAGATGTCGCGCATGTTGACGGTGATCCCGCGCAGCCGGCCTCCGGAGCGCACGGTGGTCGCGTCGGGGCCCACCTCCACCTCGGCGCCCATGGCGCGCAGGACGTCGACGAAGCGCAGGTCGCCCTGGAGCGCGCCGATGCCGAGGCCGGGGACGGTGACCTCGCGGCCGGTGAGGGCGGCTGCGGCGAAGAAGTAGCTCGCGGTGGAGGCGTCGGGCTCGACGGCGCAGGCGGTGGCGCGGTAGCCGCCGGGAGGGACGGCGAAGGTGTTCCCCTCCCGCAGCACCTCCACGCCGAAGTCGCGCATCATCGCGAGGGTGATCTCGACGTACGGCGCGGAGACCAGTTCGGTGACCTCGATGCGCAGGCCGTTCGCGGTGAGCGGTCCGAGCATCAGGAGGGCGGTGAGGTACTGGGACGACTCCCCCGCGTCCAGGGTGAGTTCGCCGCCCTCGATCCCGGCGGCGCGCACGGTCAGCGGGTGGTGTCCTTCCGCTCCCCCGTGGCTCAGGTCGACGCCGAGGGCGGTGAGGGCCCGGGTGAGCGGGGCGAGGGGGCGGCGGCGCATCTGGGCGGAGGCGTCGAAGCGGTACGTGCCGGAGGCGGCGGCCGCGACGAGGGTGGGCAGGAAGCGGGCGGTGGTCGCGCCGTCGCGGCAGAAGACGTCGGCGTCGGGGACGGCGGGCCCGGCCGGGCGGCCCTCGATGTGCCAGCGGTCGGCCTCCTGCGTGACCGCGTACCCGAGGTCCTTCAGGCCTTCGGCGAAGCCCTCGGTGTCGTCCGAGCGCAGCGGCCGCAGCAGGGTGGTGGTGCCGTCTGCCGCGGCGGCCAGGAAGAGGGCGCGGGCGGTGACGGACTTGGAGCCGGGGATGTCGATGACGGTCACGGCGATCATCCTGCCCTGCGGCGGGCGGGCCGGGCGGGGTGCGTCCGGTGCGTGGACGCGGGGACGCACCCCGTACGGTCTCGTGCCCGGGGCGTGTCCGGCGGATCCTGGCCGGGTCCCTGATCCGCCGGACACCTCCTAGCGCACCGGTCGGTGCCGGTTCTCCTGGGCGGAGGGGCCCGGGGTGGCATCCGCGATCCAGGGGCCCTCGCCGCTGGGGTCGATGACCCCCTCCTCCAGCCAGGTGTACGTCCCCGACAGGACGCCGTCGACCACGCGCCGGTCGAGGTCGTCGGTGTTGGACCACAGCCGGGTGAACAGCTCCTCGACCCGGATGCGGGCCTGCTCGCAGAAGGCGTCCGCGAGCTGGTAGGCCTCGCGGCCGTGCTCCTCCGCCCCGCGCAGGTGCTCGGCGCGGACGCAGGCGGCGCTCATCGCGAAGAGTTCCGCCCCGATGTCGACGATCCGGCCGAGGAAGCCCTGTTTGGTCTCCATCCGGCCCTGCCAGCGGGACATGGCGTAGAAGGTCGACCGCGCGAGCTTGCGCGATGCCCGCTCGACGTACCGGAGGTGCCCGGAGAGGTCGCGATGCCCGCTGGGGTGGAACTCGGCGTACGTGCGGGGCAGTTGACCCGGACCGGCGACGAGTTTGGGCAGCCAGCGGGCGTAGAACCCGGCGGCGTTCGCGCCCGCCTTCGCCTTCGCGGAGAGCGGTTTGTCGGGGTCGATGATGTCGCCCGCGACCTTCAGGTGGGCGTCCACGGCCTCGCGGGCGATCAGCAGGTGCATGATCTCGGTGGAGCCCTCGAAGATCCGGTTGATCCGCATGTCCCGGAGCATCTGCTCGGCGGGCACGGCGCGTTCGCCTCGGGCGGCCAGCGACTCCGCGGTCTCGAAGCCCCGGCCGCCGCGGATCTGGACCAGTTCGTCGGCGATGAGCCAGCCCATCTCGGAGCCGTACAGCTTGGCGAGTGCGGCCTCGATGCGGATGTCGTTGCGGTCCTCGTCGGCCATCTGCGAGGAGAGGTCGACGACGGCCTCCAGGGCGAAGGTGGTGGCCGCGATGAAGGAGATCTTCGCGCCGACCGCCTCGTGCTTGGCGACGGGCCGCCCCCACTGCTCGCGTACGGCGGACCATTCGCGGGCGATCTTCAGGGACCACTTGCCCACGCCCACGCACATCGCGGGCAGCGAGAGGCGGCCGGTGTTGAGGGTGGTCAGGGCGATCTTCAGCCCGGCCCCCTCGGGCCCGATCCGGCAGGCGCCGGGGACCCGGACGCCGTGGAAGCGGGTGACGCCGTTCTCGATGCCGCGCAGGCCCATGAAGGCGTTGCGGTGCTCCACGGTGACGCCGGGGGCGTCGGCCTCGACGACGAACGCGGTGATGCCGCCGCGGTGGCCCTCGGAGGCGGGGACCCGGGCCATGACGACCAGGAGGTCGGCGACGACGCCGTTGGTGGTCCAGAGCTTCACCCCGTCCAGGACGTAGTCCGGCCCGTCGGGCACCGCGGTGGTGGCGAGGCGGGCCGGGTCGGAGCCGACGTCCGGTTCGGTCAGCAGGAAGGCGGAGACGTCGGTGGTGGCCAGCCGGGGCAGGTAGACGTCCTTCTGCTCCTGGGTGCCGAAGATCTTCAGGGGCTGCGGTACGCCGATCGACTGATGGGCGGAGAGCAGCGCGCCGATCGCGGGGCTGACGGAGCCCACGAGCGCGAGGGCCTTGTTGTAGTACACCTGGGTGAGTCCGAGCCCGCCGTACTTGGTCTCGATCTTCATCCCGAGGGCGCCGAGCTCCTTGAGCCCGTTGATCACCTCGTCGGGGATCTTCGCCTCGCGTTCGATCCGGGCGCTGTCGATGCGCGTCTCGCAGAACGTACGCAGCCGCGCCAGGAACTCCTCTCCGCGCCGTATGTCGTCGGGCGGTGGCAGGGGGTGCGGATGGATCAGGTCGAGCCGGAAACGCCCCAGGAACAGCTCCTTGGCGAAGCTGGGCTTGCGCCAGTCCTGCTCCCGGGCGGCCTCGGCGACCCGTCGCGCTTCACGTTCGGTGACCTTGGGGGCCATGGGGACCTGGGGCGTGTTGTGTGGTGCGGACATGAGGGACCTCACCTCGCCGCGCGTCGCAGGACGGGTGGACCTGAACCTGGACACACGGATCGCTAGTCGCTGCTTACTGGTCCGTATGTAACCCGTGTACCCGTGGTTCGGCACCCGCACCAGCCCCCGCGCACGGACACGCGGACGGCCCGAACCCCCGCACAGTGGGTTCGGGCCGTCCGTTGCGCGCCCCCGCCCGCGCTCGCTGTCCGGGCGGAAGGCGGGCGGGGGTCGTCCGGGGTGTTACAGGGCGAGGCCCGTCAGGACCAGGACACGCTCGTAGGTGTAGTCGTCCATGGCGTAGCGCACGCCCTCGCGGCCGACGCCGGACTGCTTGGCGCCGCCGTACGGCATCTGGTCGGCGCGGTACGAGGGGACGTCGCCGATGATCACGCCGCCGACCTCCAGGGCGCGGTGGGCGCGGAAGGCGGTCTGCAGGTCGTGGGTGAACACGCCTGCCTGGAGGCCGTACTTGGAGGAGTTGACGGCGGCGAACGCCGCCGCCTCGCCGTCGACCTTCTGGAGCGACATGACCGGGCCGAAGACCTCTTCGCAGGAGAGCGTGACGTCGTCGGGGAGGCCGGCGAGGACGGTCGGGGCGTAGGTGGCCCCGTCGCGCTTGCCGCCGGTGAGCAGTTCCGCGCCGCCCTGGACGGCCTCGTCGACCCAGGACTCCACGCGCCGGGCGGCGTCCTCGCTGACGAGGGGGCCGACATCGGTGGCGGCGTCGGCGGGGTCGCCGGTGACCAGGGCCTCGACGGCGGCGACGATCTTCGGGACGAGCCGGTCGTAGACCGAGGCGTCGGCGATGACGCGCTGCACCGAGATGCAGGACTGGCCGCCCTGGTAGTTGGAGAAGGTGGCGATCCGGGTGGCCGCCCAGTCCAGGTCCGCCTCCGAGGCGTAGTCGCCGAGGACGACCGCCGCGCCGTTGCCGCCGAGCTCCAGGGTGCAGTGCTTGCGGGGCACCGACTCCATGATCGCGTAACCGACGGGGCCCGAGCCGGTGAAGGAGATGACCGGGAGGCGCTCGTCCTGGACCAGGGCGGGCATCTTGTCGTTCGGGACCGTCAGGACGGACCAGGAGCCGGCCGGGAGGTCGGTCTCGGCCAGCAGCTCGCCCAGGATGAGGGAGGAGATGGGGGTGGCGGGGGCAGGCTTCAGGATGATCGGGGCGCCGACGGCGATGGCCGGGGCGACCTTGTGGGCGCTGAGGTTGAGCGGGAAGTTGAAGGGCGCGATGCCGAGGACGGCCCCGCGCGGGAAGCGCCGGGTCAGCCCGAGGCGGCCGGTGCCGCCCAGGTCGGTGTCGAGCCGCTGGGCCTCGCCGCCGTTGAAGCGGCGGGCCTCCTCGGCGGCGAACCGGAACACGGACACGGCCCGGCCGACCTCGCCGCGCGCCCACTTGATCGGCTTGCCGTTCTCCGCCGAGATCAGCTGGGCGATCTCCTCGGTGCGCTCCGTCAGCCGCCGTACGACGTGGTCGAGGGCCGCGGCCCGTACGTGCGCCGGTGTGGCGGCGAACTCGTCGCGTACGGCGTGGGCGGCGGCGACGGCCTCCTCGACCTGGGCGTCGGTCGGCACGCTGACGGTGCCGACGAGGCGTCCGTCGTACGGGTTGGTGACGTCGAAGCTGTCGGCACCGGTGGCCTGGCGGCCGGCCACCCAGAAGGCGTGGGGCGAAGTCATGGAGGTTCCGGCCCTTCGGAGGTCGTGAGGAGGTCGTGAGGAGGTCATGACGGAGATCGTGACGGAGGTCGCGGGCGCCCGGAAGGCTCCCCTCTGTGGTCCCACGGTAGGGCGGGGAGGCGCTCAGGGCGTTTGTCCGGCGTGGAGCGGAGCGGGGGCCGGGTGCTCCGAATTGGCGGAAGGGCCACCCGTGGCGCGCGAGCCGTGCGCTCGACGGGCGGTGTTCAGTCCTCGGCGGGCACGCTCGCCGCCGTCGCCTTGAGGGCGAGCCACAGCTCCATGCGGACGTCCGGGTCGTCCAGGGAACGGCCCAGGATCTCCTCCACCCGGCGCATCCGGTAGCGCAGGGTGTGCCGGTGCACGCCCAGGTCGGCGGCGGCGGCGTCCCACTGGCCGTGGCGGGAGAGCCAGGCGCGCAGGGAGGCCACCAGGTCGCCGCGGCCCTTGGCGTCGTGCTCGTACAGGGCGCGGAGCATGCCGTCGGCGAAGGCCCGTACCGCGTCGTCGGCGAGCAGCGGGAGGACGGAACCGGCGGCCAGCTCCTCGTGCTCGACCAGCGCCCGGCCCCGGCGGCGGGCGACGGAGAGGGCCTGTTCGGCCTGCTTGTACGCGGCGGAGACGGCGATCGGGCCGGAGGGGGCGGAGAGCCCCACCACGACGTCGCTGTCCTCGGCGCCGCCCTCGCGCGGGGCGCGGTCGTCCTGGGCCTCGGCGTAGGAGGCGCAGGCGGCGACGGCGGACCCGCCGTCCGCGGCGAGCACGACGACGCGCTCGGCCTCGGGGACCAGGAGCAGGGCCTCGCCGGTACGGGCGGCGGCGGCCTCCATCGTCTCGGTGAGCAGCTCGGGCCCGGCGGGTGCGGAGGCCTCGGCGATGAGCAGCCGGAACGGGGCGTCGAGCAGCTCGCCGTACAGGTCCCCGGCGACGGCCCGCGCGTGGTCGGGCTGCCCGGCGAGCAGCATGCGCAGGACGGCGGCGCCCAGGCGTTGTTCGGCGCCCTGGAGCGAGCGGGAGCGGGCGGTGGTCAGGGTGAGCAGGGCGACGGCGGAGTGCACGGCGTACCGCTCGGCGGTCCCGAGCGCCGCTCCCGTCCCGACGGCCAGCGCGCCGCGGGCCCGGCGGCCGGTCCCCAGGGACTGCAGCTCCACCCGGTCCTCGTTGTCGCCGACGACGATGCTGGCGGGGGCGGGTCTGTCCCGGAGGCGTTCGACGTCGGGGGTGAGACGGGCGGCGCGACGGGCGGCCCAGTCGGGGGCGGCGGCGAGGACCGCGCCGGAGGTGTCGTACAGGGCGGCCCAGCCGTCGATGTGGACGGCGAGCCGGGCGAGGAGATCGGCGGGCCCGTCCCCGGCGAGCGCGGCCTTGGTCAGCTCGCGCTGGGCCTCGAAGCCGGCGGTGACCGCGCGGTACTGGTCGGCGGCGATGGCGGCGGAGACGGCCTTGCTGATGGCGAGGAAGGGGGTGCGGCGGGGGACTTCGAGGAGCGGGAGGCCCGCCTCCTCGGCGGCTTCGACGAGCGCTTCCGGGACGTCCTCGTAGTTCACCCCGACCGCGAATCCGACCCCGGCGACCCCGGCCTCGGCCAGCCGCCGCACGTAGCGCCGCATGGAGTCGGCGTTCTCGGCGTCCAGGTTGGTGGCGGTCACGAGGAGGAGTTCGCCGCCGTCCATGTACGGGACGGGGTCGGCCAGCTCGCTGGCGTGGGCCCAGCGCACGGGGGTGTCGAGCCGGTCCGCGCCCGCCCGGACGGTGAGCTTGAGCGCCGAGTGCTGGACGAGCGAGGCGAGCGTGGGGGGCATGGGCGGGGAACCCTCAAGGTCGGGGACGAGGTCGTGGGTGCCGCCGTACGGACGGCCGGTTCGCCGGCCGAAACGGTGGCCCCGAATTTCGCCGTCCCGTATGAACGGCTACCTCCGATTCTGCCAGGGCGGCAGGGTGCCGGTCACCGCTCTCCGTCGACCTTCGCGTTACTTCCGGGTAGCGGTCTCAGCCGTCGAGGTGGACGAGGAGGGGGGGTGCGTGTTCGCCCTCGACGTTGGCCAACCGGATGACCGCGTGGCCGGCCGGGACCGCGTACGCCAGCTCCGAGGCCGACCAGCGCTCCCGCTCGACCTGCCGTACGGTCACCGCGTCCGTGGTCACGGCCTTGCCGGTGACGAGCTTGCGCAGGGCGTGCAGGGCGCGGGTGAAGGGCTGGTCGGCGAAGACGGTGTGCTGGGCGACCTCGCGGGTCTCCACCCATTCCTTGCCCCAGGCCTCGGCGAAGCGTTTGCCGTCCCAGGTGGTGATGCCGGAGAAGGCCGCCGTGCAGCCGACCGCACCGAGCAGCGGGGTGTGCAGGGCTTCGGGGACATCGTCGACGGTACGCAGGGCGAGCACCGCCCCGGCATTGACCGAGCGCAGCCGGCGGATGCCGCGGACGGTCTCGGCGGTGACGGCGTGCGTGGCGTCGTCCAGGACGAGACAGACGAAGAGCGTGGTGTCGGTCCGGGCGGCGGTGATCGCGGTGAACTGGGCGAGGAGCAGCCGGGTGAGCAGCCGGGACGCCTCGGCGTGGCCGCGCTCCGGCAGGTCGACGCGGACCCGCAGCGGATGCTGGCCGAGTGCGCGCAGTGCGAAGGGGCGGGCGTCCGGGCCGGTGGCGAAGAACCCGGTGAACGTGGGCCGGTCGAGCAGGGCCACCCGGTCGGCGAGGACCGGTGCCGGGTCGCCGGGGCCGCCCGACTGCCGGGACCGCGCGTCCAGTTCGCGGAGCATCGTGTGGTGGCCGGCGGCTTCGAGCGAGGAGCGGAGGCCGGCGAGGGCGGCCGGTGTGCCGTCGAGGAGCTCGCGCAGCTCGGGTACGGAGGGGAAGTGGCCGTGGGCGGCGCGGTACGGGCCGAGCAACTGGGCGAGGACGGTGGCGGCGCGGCGGCTGTCGAGGCTGCCGACATCGCCGACGAGTCCTTCCGCGAGGACGGCTGCCGCCTCGTCGGGGTCGGTGGTGCCGCCGTACAGGTCGATGTCGTGGGCGGAGCCGGGGTGGCCGAGGCGGACGACGACGTCGAAGGCGTCGTCCGGGCCGAGCGGCTCGCCCGCCCCGCCGACGGCGAGGACCGCCGCCTGTCCGGCCAGTGCGCGCAGTGCGAGCCCCTCGACGAGCGGCCGGACCAGCCGGGCGGACTTCCCGGCGCCGGGCGGTCCGACGGCGAGCAGGGAGGTGCCGAGCAGCGCGGGATCCAGGGCGAGGCCCGTGCCCCGGCGGACGTAGGGGTTGTGCGGGTCCTCGGCGCACCGGCCGACCCTGACCTGGCCGGTGAGCACGTCGTGGCGGGCGGTGCGCCGGGGCAGGTCGCGGTCGCCGGAGGGGTGCAGCGCGGCGGCCCCGCCGGTCCGCAGGACGGCCTCCGCGAGGGGGGCGAGCCGCTCGGGCCGCCTGGTGGCGAGCGTCCAGGCGTGGCGCAGCCGGGCGACGTCCACGTCGTTCATCCGGCCGGTGCGGACCTCGGCGGTGAGGGTGTCCGCGGCGTCGGTCCAGCCGGCGGCGCGCAGTTCGGGCCACTGGTCGGCGGAGGTCGTGGTGGCCGGGCCCGCCTCGGCGGCGGGTGCCAGGGCGCCACTCCCCCGGCGGGCGGCGATCAAATCGCGCCAGCGGCCGAGCCGGGCGAAGGGCCAGAGGACGGCGGCGGCGATCAACGTGTAGATCACGTTGACGACGGCCTGGCTCTGGTAGATCTCGCCGCCCGCGACGGAGGCGACCAGGACCAGGACGGGGCGGACGACCGGGAGCGCCTCCTTCCAGACGAGCAGCTGGGTCAGGCCCGCCGCGGCGGCCGCCGCGAGGGCGAGGAAGGGCTGCCCGCGCTCGGCGACGTGGCGGCGGAAGAGCTCGGAGAAGTTGCCGATCCGGCCGCAGCCGTAGACCAGCAGGCCAAAGAGGATCGCCTCGTAGACCGTGAGGGCGTCGCTGCCCTCGATGGTGCGGGGGCCACCGGACGTGCCCGGGTTCCACCACTCTCCCGGGGTGAAGAGCTTCAGCGGGACGAGGCGGTAGGGGAGGTAGCCGTTGCGCCACAGCGACCACAGCAGCAGCGCGGACAGCAGCGCGATCAGGGCGCCGACCACGAGCGACCGGTCCGAGACGCCCTCGGGCTCCTCGGGCGGCGGCGGGGTGTAGCCGTACCGCCAGACGCCCGGTTCCTGCGGCGGGCGGGGCGTGCGCAGCCAGGCGTCGACCGGGGCTCCGGGGGCCGGCTGCTCGGCGGGCGGGGCCGCTGCGGGCCCGGCCGGACGGTGCTTCCCCGGCGGGGCCGATGCGGGCCGGGGAGGCCGGTGCCCCACCTGCGGGGCCGACGTGGGCCCGGAGCCCTGGTGCCCGGCCGGCGGACTCCCGGGCCGGTCGGCCGGATGCGCGCCGGCGGCGGGCGGGGGCACGCGCGGCGGGGTCGTGGGCGGTGGCGGAACGGCCGGTCCGGGGACCCTGTCCGCGCTCGGTCCCCGTACACCCCGCGTGCCGTCGTCGTCCATGAACCACTGCCCCCTTGACCTGCCGGTCCGTCCGCTGCCCCGGTCAATCTAGTGGGCGCACACGGTGAGTTCAGCAACGCGCCCGGATAGTGACCGTCCGGGCGCGTGTCGCCCCGGGCCCGCCGATGCCCGCCGGCCGTCCGCCATCTGTCCGCCAAGGACAAGGACACACCCCCACCACTCCCGATCGGAGCATGCCCGCACCCCTCCCCCGCCCCTAGCCTGCGATAAGAAGAGCGTCCGAAACACCCCCAGGAGCCCCTCATGACCGCAATCCCGCAGGAGCGCCGCGTCGTCACTGCCATCCCCGGCCCGAAGTCCGTCGAGCTGCAGGCTCGCCGTACGGCGGCCGTCGCCGCAGGTGTGGGCTCCACCCTGCCGGTGTTCACCGCCCGCGCGGGCGGCGGGATCATCGAGGACGTGGACGGCAACCGGCTGATCGACTTCGGGTCCGGGATCGCCGTGACCTCCGTGGGCGCGTCCGCCGAGGCCGTCGTGCGGCGGGCCTCCGCGCAGCTCGCGGACTTCACCCACACCTGTTTCATGGTCACGCCGTACGAGGGGTACGTCGAGGTCTGCGAGCAGCTCGCCGAGCTCACGCCGGGCGACCACGCGAAGAAGTCCGCGCTGTTCAACTCGGGCGCCGAGGCCGTCGAGAACGCGGTGAAGATCGCCCGCGCCTACACCAAGCGCACCGCCGTCGTCGTCTTCGACCACGGTTACCACGGCCGTACCAACCTCACCATGGGCATGACGGCGAAGAACATGCCGTACAAGCAGGGCTTCGGCCCGTTCGCGCCCGAGGTCTACCGCGTCCCGGTGGCCTACGGCTACCGCTGGCCGACCGGCGCCGAGAACGCCGGGGCCGAGGCGTCCGCGCAGGCCGTCGACGCGATCACCAAGCAGATCGGCGCGGAGAACGTCGCCGCGATCATCATCGAGCCGGTCCTCGGCGAGGGCGGCTTCATCGAGCCGGCCAAGGGCTTCCTTCCGGCGATCGCGCGGTTCGCCAAGGACAACGGCATCGTGTTCGTCGCCGACGAGATCCAGTCGGGCTTCTGCCGCACCGGCCAGTGGTTCGCCTGTGAGGACGAGGGCATCGTCCCGGACCTGATCACCACCGCCAAGGGTATCGCGGGCGGTCTGCCGCTGTCCGCCGTGACGGGCCGCGCCGAGATCATGGACGCCGCGCACGCGGGCGGCCTGGGCGGTACGTACGGCGGAAACCCGGTCGCCTGCGCCGGCGCCCTCGGAGCCATCGAGACGATGCGCGAGCTGGACCTGAACGGGAAGGCCAAGCGGATCGAGGAGGTCATGAAGGGCCGCCTCGCCGAGATGCAGGCGAAGCTCCCCAACGGCGACATCATCGGCGACATCCGCGGCCGTGGCGCGATGATCGCGATCGAGCTGGTGAAGTCCGGCACGAAGGACCCGTACCCGGAGGCGGCCGCGCAGCTCGCCAAGGCCTGTCACGCCGAGGGGCTGCTCGTCCTGACCTGTGGCACGTACGGCAACGTCCTGCGCTTCCTGCCGCCGCTGGTGATCGGCGAGGACCTGCTGAACGAGGGCCTGGATCTGATCGAGCAGGCTTTCGGTCAGCTCTGATCCCGCCGGAGATGTCGTCGAAGGTGCCGTCGACGACCCCGCCCAGGATGCCGTCGAGGATTCGAGCCTGCATGCGTCGAACCGGAATGCGGGCGGCGGGCGGTTTCGGCGCGTCCGTCCGGCATCCGGGTGAGGGCCTGTGAAGAACGTGTGCGGGGGCGATGGCGGGAGGCGGTCGCGACTGTCGGCCGCCCCTCCGCTGCCGTACGGTTTCCACAGATGAGAGAAACACCTCGTCCGCGGGAAACCGCGGCCGACTCCGGGTCGGGGCTTCCCCAGCGCCGTCCGGGGCGTGCGTTCGCGCACACCGGAGCCGATGGCTCCGGGACTCCTCACCGATCGGACGGCCGCCCGCCCCATACCCCCCGGGGCGCGCGGCGAACCGATCTCGCCGGCCATCCCGGAACAATCCCCCCTGTTCCCGGGTGGCCGGCCCCCCTCGTCTCCGGCATCCTCGGTCTGCTCGCGGTCGTCTTCGCGCTGATCACCTGGCAGGTCGCCGTCGACGGTCCGCTCCTGCGGCTGGACGAGCGGGTGGGGGCGAGGCTGTTCGAGCGCGGTCCGGCCGGGCTGACCCAGGTCTTCTCCGACCTCGGCGGGATGGCGGTGGCGCTGCCGGTGATCACCGGCGTGCTCGCGTACGCCCTGTGGCACCGTGCCCTGCGACTCGCCGTGTACGCGGCCCTCACCATGGCGGCCGTGCCCGCGCTGGTGATCCCGCTGAAGGTGGCCACCGCCCGGCAGGGGCCGCTGACCGAGGCAGTCAACTACTACCCGTCCGGTCATACGGCGACGGCCGCCGTGGCGTACGGGGCCTCGGCCCTGGTGCTGCTGGCCCTGCCCCGTCCGGCGTGGCTTCGGGAGGCCTCCTGGCCCCGGACGTGGATGATGCCCGTCGCCGCGATCCTGCTGACCACGGCGACGGGCATCGGTCTGGTGCTGCACGGCTACCACTGGCCGCTGGACGTGCTGGCCAGTTGGTGCCTGGGGCCGTTGGTGCTGGCGCCCCTGTGGTGGGTCAGTTGCCGAAGTAGGCGTCGAAGTTCTTCGAGAACTCCCCGTTGTTGAAGCGGTCCCAGTTGATGGACCAGGTCATCAGGCCGCGCAGGTCGGACCAGGTGCCGTGGGTCTGGTAGGAGCCGCAGTCGGTCTTCTTGATGAGGCAGTCGAGCGCCTTGTTGACCTCGGCCGGGGTGGTGTGGCCGTTGCCCGCCTGGGTGGAGGCCGGGAGGCCGATGGCGACCTGGTCGGGGCGCAGGCCCGGGAAGACGCGGCTCGTGTTGCCCGCGACCGGGAAGCCGGCGAGCAGCATGTCGGTCATCGCGATGTGGAAGTCCGCCCCGCCCATGGTGTGGTACTGGTTGTCCAGGCCCATGATCGGGCCCGAGTTGTAGTCCTGGACGTGCAGCAGCGTCAGGTCGTCGCGCAGCGCGTGGATCACCGGCAGATACGCCCCGGCGCGCGGGTCCTGGCCGCCCCAGGGGCCCGAGCCGTAGAACTGGTAGCCGAGCTGGACGAAGAAGGTCTCCGGCGCCATGGTGAGGACGAAGTCGGAGCCGTACTTCGCCTTGAGGGACTTCACCGCGGAGATCAGGTTGACGATCACCGGTGAGGTGGGGCCGCGGAAGTCGGTGTCGCCGGTGTTCAGGGAGAGCGAGTGACCCTCGAAGTCGATGTCGAGGCCGTCGAGACCGTAGGTGTCGATGATCTTCGAGACCGAGGTGACGAAGGCGTCCCGGGCGGCGGTGGAGGCCAGCTGGACCTGCCCGTTCTGGCCGCCGATGGAGATCAGCACCTTCTTGCCCGCCGCCTGCTTGGCCTTGATCGCGGCCTTGAACTCCGTCTCGGACTCGACGTTCGGGCACTCGGCGACCGGGCAGAGCGAGAAGCGGATGTCGCCCGAGGTGACGGAGGTGGGCTCGCCGAAGGCGAGGTTGATGACGTCCCAGGAGTCGGGCACGTCCGCCATCCGCGTGTAGCCGGAGCCGTTGGCGAAGCTGGAGTGCAGATAGCCGACCAGCGCCCGGGCGGGGAGCTTGGTGTCGCCGCCTCCGCCGCCCGCCGTGGTGGTCACGCTGAGCGCCGCCGACTTCGCGGACTCGCCGGCCGCGTTGGTGGCGGAGACCTGGAAGCTGTACGCGGTGGAGGGGGTCAGGCCGGTGACCGTGGCGGAGGGGCCGGTGGCCGTGGCCACCTTCGTACCGCCGCGGTAGACGTGGTAGCCGCTCGCGCCGGACACGGCGTTCCAGGAGAGCGCGACGGAGGTGGCGGCCGTCGCGGTCTGCTGGAGGCCCGCGGGGACGGCCGGGATGACCACGGGGTCGCCGCCGGGGCCGACGAGGGTGAGGTCGTCGACGTAGTGGGCGGGCGTGCCGTACCAGCCGTGGGTGTAGACGCTCACCGAGGTGGTGTTCGGGCCGGTGGTGAACGTGGTGGTGAGCTGCTTCCAGGCTCCGGAGGACTGGGTCCAGGTGGAGACGTCGGTGGTGCCGGTGCCGGTGGCGCCGAGGTAGACGTGGCTGCCCTGTACCCAGGCGCTCAGCGTGTAGCGGGAGTTGGGCTTCACGGTGACGCTCTGGGAGCACTTGGCGTTGTCGCTGCCCGCCGGGGTCGCCTTCAGCGCCTTGGCGCCGCCGTGCACGGGGGTGGAGACGGCCGCCCCGCTGGCGGCCGTGCAGTTCCAGCCGTCGAGTCCTGACTCGAAGCCGCCGTTGCGCGCCACGTCCACGTCCGCCGCGCCGGCCGCCGGCGCCGTGGCGACCAAGGCGCCGGCGGCGAGCACGGCGGCCGTACAGGCGGCCAGAAGTCCGGAGAATCTGACGGTTGGTCCGGTGCGTTCCACAACAGCCTCCGCGCAGGGGGAAGTCGGCGAGTGACGTGCGCACAACATGGTCCAGACCAATGAGGTTGTCAAGACCTCTGGCGGCCGGCCTCAGCCCTCCGGGCGCCTCCCCGGACGACGGCCCTCCTCGCGGGCGCTCCCGGCGGCGCCCGCCGCCTCGTGCATCGCGAGTTCGAGGAGTGCCGGGTCGGTGAGGGTCCCCGAGCCGTCCGGCGGGACCAGCCAGCGCACTCCCCCGGTGGCGCGCCCCGGATACGGGACGACGATCCAGGTGCCCTGGCCGCAGCCCCTGATCCCGGTGCCGATCCAGCGGGAGACCGTGCCCGGTGGAACGAGGAAGCCCATGCGGGACTCCCCGAAGTCGGCGAGGACGGGACCCGGACGGTCGATCAGGCGGGTGAGGACGTCGAGCGTCGGATAGCCCAGCTCACCCGGAAGGATCAGTACGTCCCAGCGCCTGCCGGCGGGAAGGAGCGCGATCCCCTGCGGGTTGCGCTCCCATTCCCACCGGCAGGCGCTGGGGTCCGGTGCCACCGATGTGAGCCACTCGACCGCGGCTTTCGTCTCCGGTCCCGTCATGACCTGCCTCCCGTTGACGTGAGCACCGGCAGGGTCCTGCCGGTGCGTACACGTGCGAGAGAGCGCTCGGCCGCGACTATGACGCGGGTTCGGGCTACCAGTTGGTAGTGAAGTGGGTCACACTGTTGGACAGGGTGTCAGCTGTCGAAGCCGAGCCCGAGCCTGTCCATGGCCTTCAGCCACAGGTTGCGGTGCCCGCCGTTGCTGTCGGCGCGGGCCAGGGACCGCTTGGTGATCTCGATCCCGGCCCAGGCGAAGGGCTCCGGCGGGAAGGGCATCGGCTTGGAGCGGACCATCTCCAGCCGGGTCCGCTCGGTCTGCTTCCCGGAGAGCAGGTCGAGCATCACATCGGCCCCGAACCGGGTCGACCCGACGCCGAGACCGGTGAATCCGGCGGCGTAGGCGACCCGCCCCTGATGGGCCGTTCCGAAGAATGCCGTGAAGCGGGAACAGGTGTCGATCGCGCCGCCCCAGGCGTGCGAGAAATTCAGCCCGGAAAGCTGCGGAAAGCAGGTGAAGAACTGCTCCGCCAAGGTCAGGAACGTCTCCGGGCGCTGGTCGAGATCGGCGCTGAGCCGGCCCCCGTACGGATAGATCGCGTCGTATCCGCCCCACAGGATCCGGTTGTCCGCGGAAAGCCGGAAGTAGTGGAACTGGTTGGCGCTGTCGCCGAGCCCCTGGCGGCCCTTCCAGCCGATGGACGCGAGCTGCTCGGGGGTGAGCGGTTCGGTCATCAGCGCGTAGTCGTAGACCGGCACGGTGTACGGGCGGACCCGCTTGACGAGCGAGGGGAAGATGTTGGTGCCGAGCGCGACGCGGCGGGCGAAGACGCGGCCGTACGGGGTGCGGACCGCCATTCCCGTACCGGAGCGGACGAGGTCCAGGCCGCGCGTGGACTCGTAGATCCGTACGCCCAGGTCCTGGCAGGCCCGCTTCAGGCCCCAGGCGAGCTTCGCCGGGTGCAGCATCGCGACGCCGCGCCGGTCCCAGAGCCCGCCGAGGAAGGTGGGCGAGTCGACCTCGGCGCGCAGGGCGTCGCGGTCCAGGAAGTCCACGCCGGTGATGCCGAGCTCCACCAGCTCCTCGTGCCATTCCCGCAGCTCTTCGAGCTGGTGCGGCTCGGTGGCGACGTCGATCTCGCCGGTCCGCTCGAACTCGCAGTCGATGCCGTAGCGGGCGACGGCGGCCTCGATGGCGTCGAGGTTCCGCTCCCCCAGCTCCTCCAGCTTCGCGATCTCGTCCGGCCAGCGCTCCACGCCGTTGGCCAGACCGTGGGTGAGGGAGGCGGCGCAGAAGCCGCCGTTGCGGCCCGAGGCGGCCCAGCCCACCTCGTGCCCCTCGATGAGGACGACGTCCCGGTCGGGGTCGCGCTCCTTGGCGATGAGCGCGGTCCACAGGCCGCTGTAGCCGCCGCCGATGACCAGGAGGTCGGTGTGCTCGTCGCCGGTGAGGGCGGGGAGCGCGTCGGGTTTGGCCGGGTCGTCGAGCCAGTAGGAGACCGGCTTGGCGCCGGAGAGCGCATGTGCGGCAGTACGCATGGCAGCTGGGGCCATGGTTTCCAACTCCTTCAGGAATTTCAGGGTCGAGCGTTGTTCTTGCGTCGGCTCGCTATGACCTGGCCGACGAGAACCACCGATATCGCAATGATGAACATCGCGGTGCCGATGACGTTGATCTGCACGGGCGTGCCGCGCTGTGCCGAACCCCAGACGAACATGGGGAACGTGACGGTGGAGCCCGCGTTGAAATTCGTGATGATGAAATCGTCGAACGAGAGCGCGAAGGCGAGCATCGCGCCCGCCGCGATGCCGGGGGCGGCGATGGGAAGGGTCACCCGGACGAAGGTCTGCACGGGGCCCGCGTACAGGTCGCGGGCGGCTTCCTCCAGTCTCGGGTCCATCGACATCACGCGCGCCTTGACGGCGGTCACCACGAAGCTGAGGCAGAACATGATGTGCGCGATCAGCACGGTCCAGAAGCCGAGCTGGGCGCCCATGTTCAGGAAGAGCGTGAGCAGCGATGCGGCCATGACGACCTCGGGCATCGCCATCGGCAGGAAGATCAGCGAGTTGATCGCGCCGCGCGCCCGGAACCGGTAGCGGACCAGCGCGAACGCGATCATCGTGCCGAGCGCGGTCGCCCCGAGCGTCGCCCAGAAGGCGATCTGGAGCGAGAGGGAGAGCGAGCCGCACAGGTCGGCGACGCCGCACGGGTCCTTCCAGGCGTCCAGCGAGAACTGCTGCCAGGCGTAGTTGAAGCGCCCGTTGGGCTTGTTGAACGAGAACACCATCACGACGATGTTCGGCAGGATCATGTAGGCGAGGGTCAGCAGACCCGCGATGACGACCAGGTTCCGGCGTATCCAGCGCAGTACGGGCATCAGACCAGGTCCTCCGTCCCGGAGCGGCGGATGTAGAAGGTGACCGCCAGCAGGACGATCGCCATGAGGATGAACGAGAGCGCGGCGGCCGTCGGATAGTCCAGGACCCGCAGGAACTGGCTCTGGATGACGCTGCCGACCATCTTGGTGTCGGTGGATCCGAGCAGCTCGGCGTTGACGTAGTCGCCGCTGGCCGGGATGAAGGTCAGCAGGGTGCCGGAGACGACGCCGGGCATGGAGAGCGGGAACGTCACCTTGCGGAAGGTGGTGGCGGGGGTGGCGTAGAGGTCGCCCGCCGCCTCGTGCAGCCGGCCGTCGATCCGCTCCAGCGAGGTGTAGAGCGGCAGGATCATGAACGGCAGGAAGTTGTACGTCAGACCGCAGACGACGGCCATCGGGGTGGCCAGGACCCGGTTGGACTCGGTCCAGCCGAGCCAGCTGGTGACGTCCAGGACGTGCAGGGTGTTGAGGACGTCCACGACCGCGCCGCCGTCGGCGAGGATCGTCTTCCACGCCAGCGTGCGGATGAGGAAGCTGGTGAAGAACGGGGCGATGACCAGCACCAGGACGAGGTTGCGCCAGCGGCCCGCCTTGAAGGCGATGAGGTAGGCGAGCGGGTAGCCCAGCAGCAGGCACAGGACCGTGGCGGTGCCCGCGTACAGCAGGGACCGGATGAACTGCGGGTAGTAGTCGCGCAGGGCGTCCACGTACGTCTGGAAGTGCCAGGTCACCTCGAAGCCCTGCTCCAGCGAGCCGGTCTGTACGGAGGTGGAGGCCTGGTAGACGAGCGGCAGGGCGAAGAAGACGACCAGCCAGAGGATGCCGGGGAGCAGCAGCCAGTAGGGGACGAGCCGCTTGCGGGTGGAGGGCCTCCGGAGCGTGAGCTTTCGGGGCTCCTGGGGTTCGGCGGGGGGCGCGGGCGGCGCCTCGGTGGCGCTCACTCGGCGTCCTCCACGCTCAGCGCGCCCGCGTCGATGTCCTGGGTGGCGTCGAGGCCGAAGGTGTGGGCGGGGTTCCAGTGCAGGACGACCTCGGCGCCGGGGGTCAGGCGCGTGTCCCTCTCGATGTTCTGCTCGTACACCTGGAGGGCCGTCCCGGCCGGGCTCTCGACGACGTACTGCGTGGAGACGCCGATGAAGCTGGAGTCGGTGATGCGGCCGGTGACGCGGTTGCGGCCGGCGGCTATGCCGTCGGCGTCGTCCGCGTGGGCCAGGGATATCTTCTCGGGCCGGATGCCGAGGAGGAGACGGCCGCCGGCTGCCGTGGAGGAGGCCGAACATCGCTCGCGGGGCAGTGCGAGCTTCCCGCCGCCCGCGGCCACCACCAGGTCCTCGCCGGTGGAGACGATCTCGCCCCCGATGAGGTTGGAGGTGCCGAGGAAGTTGGCGACGAAGGTGGTGCGGGGGTTCTCGTAGAGGTCGGCGGGGGCGCCGAGTTGCTCGACGCGGCCGCCGTTCATCACCGCGACGGTGTCGGCCATGGTCATGGCCTCCTCCTGGTCGTGGGTGACGTGCACGAAGGTGATGCCGACCTCGGTCTGGATCCGCTTCAGCTCCAGCTGCATCTGGCGGCGCAGCTTGAGGTCGAGGGCGCCGAGGGGTTCGTCGAGCAGCAGGACCTGGGGGTGGTTGATGAGGGCGCGGGCGACCGCGACGCGCTGCTGCTGGCCGCCGGAGAGCTGGTGCGGCTTGCGGCGGGCGAAGTCGCCGAGCTCGACCAGCTCCAGCATGTCGTCGACCTGCTTCTTGACCGACTTGATGCCGCGTCGGCGCAGCCCGAAGGCGACGTTCTCGGTGATGTCCAGGTGCGGGAAGAGCGCGTAGCTCTGGAAGACGGTGTTGACCGGCCGCTTGTACGGGGGCAGGTCGGTGATGTCCTTGTCCCCGAGGAAGACCGTGCCGGTGGTGGCCTCCTCCAGGCCGGCGATCATCCGCAGGGTGGTGGTCTTGCCGCAGCCGGACGCGCCGAGCAGGGCGAAGAACGAGCCCTGGGGCACGGTCAGGTCGAGCGGGTGCACGGCGGTGAAGGAGCCGTAGGTCTTGCTGATCCCGGCGAGGCGGACATCGCCGCCCGCGGTCTGCTGCTGCTGTGTCATGGGTCGCAGTCCCAGTGTGTTCGGGGGGAGTTCGGGGAGGGCAGGGCCGGTGGGGGTACCGGCGGATGCCGGGTCAGGCGCCGATGAGCTTGGCGAACTTCTCTTCGTACGCCGTCTCTTCCTCCGTGCTCAGGGAGCGGAAGGAGCGGGACTTCGCCGCCATCTCCTTGTCGGGGAGGATCAGCGTGTTGGCGGCCATCGACTCGTCGATCTTGGCGAGTTCCTCGCGTACGCCGTCGACCGGGCAGACGTAGTTGATGTACGCGGCGAGCTGGGCGGCGACCGGCGGCTCGTAGTAGTAGTCGATGAGCTTCTCAGCGTTGGTCTTGTGCCGGGCCTGGGCGGGGACCAGGAGACTGTCGCTGGAGGTGATGTATCCGGCGGCCGGGATGGCGTACTCGATGTCCGGGTTGTCGGCCTGGAGCTGGATGACGTCCCCCGCCCAGGCGACGCAGGCGGCGATGTCACCCTTGCTGAGGTCGGCGGTGTAGTCGTTGCCGGTGAAGCGGCGGATCTGCTTCTTGTCGACGGCCTTCTGGAGGCGGCCGATCGCGCCGTCGAAGTCGGTGTCGGTGAACTTCCCCGGGTCCTTGCCCTGGTCGAGGAGGGTCATGCCGATGGTGTCGCGCATCTCGGAGAGGAAGGAGACGCGGCCCTTGAGCTTCGGGTCGTCGAGCAGCTGGGTGACGGAGTCGACCTTGCGGCCGCCGGTCGCCTTCTTGTTGTACGCGATGACGGTCGGGATGCCCGTCCACGGATAGGAGTAGGCGCGGCCGGGGTCCCAGTCGGGGCTGCGGAACTGGGCGGACACGTTGGCGAAGGCGTTCGGGAGGTTCGACGCGTCGAGCTTCTGCGCCCAGCCGAGCCGGATGATGCGGGCGGCGAGCCAGTCGGTGACGCAGATGATGTCGCGCCCGGTGTCCTGCCCGGCCGCCAGCTGCGGCTTGATCTTCCCGAAGAACTCGACGTTGTCGTTGATGTCCTCGGTGTACTTGACCCTGATTCCGGTGCGTTCGGTGAACGCCTCCAGGGTGGGGCGGCTCTTCTCGTCCTCGCTCACGTCCATGTACTCGGTCCAGTTGGAGAAGTTCAGCACCTTCTCCTTGGCCGAGTGGTCGTCGGTGGCCGCTGCTTCCTCGGCGCGCCCGGCGGGCGGGATGCCGCACGCGCCGAGGGTGGCTATGCCGCCGATCGCGAGCGCGCCCATGCCGGAGGCGCGCAGCAGGGAGCGGCGGGTGAGGGCGCCCCTGCCGCTGTTCAAGGATCGCCTCATGGCCGCCAGTTGGGCCGGTGTGAGGCGCTCGGGCTCGTAACTCTCCATACGCTGTTCGCCCTTTCGGGTGGGAGGCCGCCGGGGCCCGTCGCCGTGGACGGGCCCCGCTCGTGCGGCAGCTGCTATCGGTCCCCGAAGATCGTGCGGTGCCAGTCCTTGCGGGCGACCGCGGTGTTGTCGTACATGACGTGCTTGACCTGCGTGTACTCCTCGAAGGAGTACGCCGACATGTCCTTGCCGAAGCCGCTGGCCTTGTATCCGCCGTGCGGCATCTCGGAGAGGATCGGGATGTGGTCGTTCACCCACACACAGCCCGCCTGGATCTCGCGGGTGGCGCGGTTCGCGCGGTACAGGTCGCGGGTCCAGGCGGAGGCGGCCAGTCCGTACGGGGTGTCGTTGGCGAGCGCGATGCCCTCGTCGTCGGTGTCGAAGGGCAGGACCACCAGGACCGGGCCGAAGATCTCCGACTGGACGACCTCGCTGTCCTGGGCGGCCCCGGCGATCAGCGTCGGCCGGTAGTACGCGCCGTCCGCGAGGTCTCCGCCCGGGGCCTCGCCGCCCGTGACGACCTGGGCGTAGCCGCGGGCCCGCTCGACGAAGGCGGCGACGCGGTCGCGCTGGGCGTGGCTGATGAGGGGGCCGAGGTCGGTGGACGCGTCGAAGGGAGAGCCGAGCCGGACGGTCTCCATGAGGGCGGCGACGTCGCGGACGAAGGCGTCGTAGAGGGGGCGCTGTACGTAGGCCCGGGTGGCGGCGGTGCAGTCCTGGCCGGTGTTGATGAGGGAGCCGGCGACCGCGCCGTGGACGGCGGCCTCCAGGTCGGCGTCGTCGAAGACCACGAAGGGGGCCTTGCCGCCGAGCTCCAGGTGGAGGCGCTTGACCGTGGCGGTGGCGATCTCCGCGACGCGCTTGCCGACGGCGGTGGAGCCGGTGAAGGAGGTCATCACGACGTCGGGGTGGCCGACGAGGTGCTCGCCCGCGTCCTTGCCCGCGCCGGTGACGATGTTGATGACGCCGTCGGGGATGCCCGCCTCGGTGGCCGCTTGGGCGAACATCAGCGAGGTGAGCGGGGTGAGTTCGGCCGGCTTGAGGACGATGGTGTTGCCCGCGGCGACGGCCGGGAGGACCTTCCACGCGGCCATCTGGAGCGGGTAGTTCCAGGGGGCGATGGAGCCCACGACGCCGATCGCCTCGCGCCGTACGTAGGAGGTGTGGTCGCCGTCGTACTCGGCGGCGGCCTTGCCCTCCAGGTGGCGGGCCGCGCCCGCGAAGAAGGCGGCGTTGTCGACGGTGCCGGGGACGTCGAACTCGGTGGAGAGCTTGATGGGCTTGCCGCACTGGAGCGACTCGGCGTACGCGAAGTCGTCGGCCTGTTCGGCGAGGACGGCGGCGAAGCGGTGCATCGCCTCGGAGCGTTCGCCCGGGGTGGCGCCGGACCAGCCGGGGAAGGCGGCGCGGGCGGCGGCGACGGCCGCGTCCACGTCCTCCGGGCCGGCCAGCTCGTAGCGGAGCACGCTCTCGCCGGTCGCGGGGTTCACCACCTCGTGGTGGCGGCCGGACGTGCCGGGGAGCAGCTTGCCGCCGATGTACTGCGCACCTTCCGCGAAGCGGTCCTGAACCTGGAAGCCGTTGCTCATGACGCTCTCCTCCGCCGCTGTACCCGCTGGGCGGGGTCGGCGTAGCTTCTTCGTGAATTGAGTGCCGATCCTGACAGAGGGGTTCACGGCCAACAAGTGATTCCGTTGTTGCCTTTTGGTTACGCGACGGAATCTGTCGACCATGTGTCGTGTCGGTGCGGAAATCCCCGTACGGAGTGTCAGTGGCGGATGCCACACTCACATGCCATGGGACCGATCGATGACCTTCTGGCGGACGTGGCGCGGGGCAGGCGGGTGAAGTATCTGCCGTTCTGGGGGCACCGCCCGCGCCCGGACGGACGGCTGGGCCCGAGTTGTCTGAGCCAGTGGTGGCCGTCGCCGTTCACGGTGGACGGGGTGACCTACGCGAGCGCCGAGCACTGGATGATGGCGGGCAAGGCGCGGCTCTTCGGCGATCCGGAGGCCGAGCCGGCGGCGGTGTCGGCGAAAAGCCCGGCGGCCGCGAAGAAGGCGGGGCGCCTGGTGCGCGGCTTCGACGAGGACGTGTGGATACGGGAGCGGTTCGCCCTGGTCGTGGAGGGCAGCGTGCGCAAGTTCGGGGAGGACCCGGAGCTGGCCGGCTATCTCTTGGGCACCGGGGAGCGGGTGCTGGTGGAGGCGTCCCCGATGGACCGGATCTGGGGCGTCGGGCTCGCGCCGGACGACGAGCGGGTGGAGCGGCCGCAGGAGTGGCGGGGGCTGAATCTGCTGGGCTTCGCGCTGATGGAGGCGCGGGAGAGGCTGCGGGCGGGCTGAGGCGGCACGCGCGGCGGCTTCGTCCCCGCGACGACCGGCCGGGCGGGGAAACGTCCCTGCCCGGCCGGCCATTTTCGACGAGGGTGGAGCGCTAGCGGCGGTCCTCGACGACCAACGACGTGGCGAACGGGTCGTCGTAGGTGTCGTTGTAGTCGCTGTCCCGGTCGTCGGCCGACATGGCGGCCCAGATGATCACGCCGAGGATCGCGGCGCCGACGACGATGCCGATGGAGCCGAGGATGACGCCGGCGAGCGCCATGCCCCGGTTGGTGGCCTCGCCGCGCTTGGCACGGCCGAGACCGATGATGCCGAAGATCAGCGCGAGGATGCCGAGGATGATGTTGAGTCCGTAGAGGCAGAAGCCGACCACGGAGACGATGCCGATCACCATCGCGGCCGTGCCCAGACCGTTGTTGGGCGCCGGCCCCCAGGCGGCCGGACCCGCGCCGTAGGCGCCGTAACCCGGGTAACCGCCGTAGGGCTGCGGAGGCGGAGCCGGATAGCCGTAGTGCGCGGCGGCCGGCGGCTGGACCGGGTGGCCGGGGCCGTTGGGGCCGATCGGCGGCGGCGGTACGTCCGAGGGCGCGGGCCCGAAGCCTCCGTGCTGGGGTATCGGCCCGGTGCCGTCCCCCGCGGCCGGTCCGGCGCTCGGCATCGACGTCACGGTCGGCTGGTCGTGGACCGCGGGCGGCGTGTGCGCGGCGGGCGGCGGCGTCTGCGCACCCTGCTTGCCCAGCTCCACCCTGCTGTCCGGCGGTGCCCACGGATCGCGCGGCGCGGCCCCGCCCCCGGGCTGCTCTGTGTTGTCTGACATGGGCCTCCCCCATCGTGGTCCCGTCATGCTACGGCCAGGCCCGACGGCCCCGGACGCCGCCTGCGATGATCGGTGCGGCCGGTATGCCCGGCCGACGTCACGCCGAACCGGGAGATTTCCGATGACCGATCCGCATCCCTTCATCGCCGGGCTGCCCAAGGCCGAGCTCCACGTCCACCATGTCGGGTCGGCCTCGCCCCGGATCGTCGCCGAGCTGGCCGCCCGCCACCCGGACTCCAAGGTCCCCACGGATCCGGAGGCGCTGGTCGACTACTTCACCTTCACCGACTTCGCGCACTTCATCGAGGTCTACCTCTCGGTGGTGGACCTGGTCCGCACCCCCGAGGACGTCCGGCTGCTCACCTTCGAGGTGGCGCGGGACATGGCCCGGCAGAACATCCGGTACGCGGAGCTGACCGTGACCCCGTACAGCTCGACGAAGCGGAACATTCCCGAGGTCGGGTTCATGGAGGCCTTGGAGGACGCGCGCAAGGCGGCCGAGGCCGAGCTGGGCGTCGTGCTGCGCTGGTGCTTCGACATTCCGGGCGAGGCCGGGCTCCAGGCGGCCGAGGAGACCGCCCGGCTCGCGGTGGAACGACGGCCCGACGGGCTCGTCTCCTTCGGCCTCGGCGGGCCCGAGATCGGCGTGAACCGCCCGCAGTTCAAGCCCTATTTCGACCGGGCCATCGCCGAGGGCCTGCACTCGGTGCCGCACGCCGGGGAGACCACCGGACCGCAGACGGTCTGGGACGCGCTGACCGCGCTGCGCGCCGAGCGCATCGGCCACGGCACCAGCTCCGTACAGGACCCCAAGCTGCTGGAGCACCTCGCCGAGCACCGCATCGCCCTGGAGGTCTGCCCGACGTCCAACATCGCCACCCGCGCGGTCACCGACATCGAGCTGCACCCCATCCGGGAGATGGTGCAGGCGGGCGTGCTGGTCACCGTCAACAGCGACGACCCGCCGATGTTCGGCACCGACCTCAACAACGAGTACGCGGTGGCCGCCCGGCTGCTGGAACTGGACGAGCGCGGCATCGCGGACCTCGCGAAGAACGCCGTGGAGGCCTCGTTCCTCGACCCGGCCGGCAAGCGGAAGCTGGCCGAGGAGATCGACACGTACACGACGAACTGGCTCCGGGCCCCCGGCCGCTGACCCCGGTCGTCACAATGGCCTCATGGACAGCACCGTCTCCCGTGTCACCGCCGTAGCGCATCGCGGCGATCCGTATCTCGCCCGCGAGAACACCCTGCCCTCGATCCGCTCCGCCCTCGAACGGGGGGCGGACGCGGTCGAGATCGACGTACGGGTGACCCGCGACGGGGTGCCCGTCCTGCTGCACGACGCGACGCTGGAGCGGCTGTGGGGCCACGACCGGCGGCTGGACCGGCTGGACCACGCGGAGCTGACGGAGCTGACCGGCGGCGGGGTGCCCACACTCCGTGAGGCGCTGCTCGCCGCCGGGGCGCACCGGGTGATGGTGGACCTGCCCGGCTCCACGGACGCCTCGGTGAGGAAGATCGTGGGCACGGTCCGGGAGTGCGGGGCGGGCGAGCGGGCGTACTACTGCGCGAGCGCGGACGCGATGCTGCGGGTGCGCGCCGCCGACCCCTCCGCCGAGATCGCCCTGACCTGGACCACGCTCGCCCCGCCGCGCCCGGAGCTGCTGGCGGCGGTGAAGCCGCGCTGGCTGAACTACCGCTTCGGCCTGGTGAGCCGGGAGCTGGCCGACCGGGCGCACCGGGACGGGCTGCTCGTCTCCGCGTGGACGGCCGACACGAAGCGGACGATGCGCCGGCTGATCGACCGGGGCGTCGACTCGATCACCACCAACCGGATCGACACCCTCCACCACCTGCTGGCCAACTCGCCCGGACGCGGCGGCTCTTGATCGGTCCGGCATGATGGAGGGCCCCGCACGCCCGCCGCCGCACCGCCCCACGCGGCACGCGGGCCCCTCCGTCACCGAGGAGCCAGACGTCATGGACCCCCGCCCGCAGACAGCCCCCACCCGGATACGTTCCGACGTCGCGCGCAACGCCCGCGTGTGGAACTACTGGCTGGGCGGCGAGGACAACCACCCGGTGGACCGGGCGGTGCTGACCCACCCGACGCTGGAGCTGGGCGGCGAGGGCAACGAGGCGGCGATGCGCTTCTGGAACGAGAACGCCACCCCGCCCATCACCGCCCGCGGCCGGGAGGAGGTGGCCTCGTTCCTGGACGGTCTGGAGATCCTGGAGCCGGGGATCGTCTCCTGCTCCCGCTGGCGTACGAACCCGCGGGAGCCGGAGGTCGCCCAGTTCGGTGTGGTGGCCCGGAAGCCCTGATGCGCTTCGCGGGCCTTCCGGCGCGGCTGCGCGGGCCGTGGGCCGTCGATCTGTGGATCACCCTCGCGGTGCAGGCCGCCGTGACCATGCCGTTCGTCGTGCCGCGCGCACCGGATCTGCCGGAGGCGACCTGGGTCGCGTACGGTCTGACGACCCTGACCGTGCTGCCGCTGGCCGCCCGGCGGCACGCGCCGGTCGGCGCGCTGCTGGCGACGCTCGCGGGCGGCGCGCTGTACACGCTGGCCATCGACGGTCCGGGCCAGCCGTTGCCGTACGCCGGTCTGGTGACGTTCTACACGGTCGCCGAACTGTCCCCGCCCCGTAAGCGGCTGGCCGTCGCGGTACTGGTCGGTGCGGCGGTGTTCCCGTCGGTGGCCTTGAACACGGGTGAGGCTCGTGAGCTGCTGTTCTCGCTCTTCGTTTTCGGCGCCGCGTACGCCTTCGGGCGGCTCAGCCACACCCGCAAGGCCTATGTGGCGGCGGTGGAGGACCGGGCCCGGCAGGCGGAGCTGGGCCGGCGGATCGAGGCGGAGCGGGCCGCGGCTCGCGAACGGGCCCGGATCGCGCGGGAGATGCACGACATCCTCTCG
Source organism: Streptomyces sp. NPDC058576 (assembly GCF_042718715.1). NCBI lineage: Bacteria > Bacillati > Actinomycetota > Actinomycetes > Kitasatosporales > Streptomycetaceae > Streptomyces > Streptomyces sp. NPDC058576. The sequence continues at coordinate 33,868 of NZ_JBHXPF010000036.1, forward strand.
CACGCGGTGAGCCTGATGATCGTGCAGGCGGAGGCCGGTCCGGTGGCGGTCCGCGCGGCCCCCGAGCGGGCGGAGGCCGCGTTCGACGCGATCTCCGAGACGGGCCGGGACGCGATGGTGCAGCTGCGCCGGATGCTCGGGGTGCTGCGCGAGGACGGCCCCGGCCAGGCGCCCGCCCCCCGTTCGCCGCAGCCGGGGCCCGCGGAGCTGCCGGCCCTGCTGGCGCGGGTGCGCACCGGCGGCCCGGAGGTCGCCTTCACGACGACCGGGACGGTCCGCCCGCTGCCGCGGGACACCGGGGCGACGGTGTACCGGATCGTGCAGGAGGCGCTGACGAATGTCGTCAAGCATGCGCGGGCCGGTCACGTGGATGTGGAACTGACTTATGGAGAAGGAGAGTTGATGATCACCGTGCGGGACGACGGGCAGGGGCCCGGGACCACCCAGGGGCTCGGGCTGATCGGGATCCGGGAGCGGGCCGCCGCGCACGGCGGCACCGTGCGGGCCGGTGGCGGACCTGGCGGCCGGGGCTTCGAGCTGGTCGTCGGGCTGCCGCTCGCACCCGGGGCCGAGGGGGCGCGGACGTGACGATCAAGGTGGTGGTCGCCGACGACCAGGAGCTGGTGCGCAGCGGCTTCGCCATGATCCTGGACGCCCAGCCCGGCATCGAGGTGGTGGCGGAGGCCGGGGACGGGGCGCAGGCCGTGGCGGCGGTGGGCCGGCTCGGGGCGGACATCGCGCTGCTGGACATCCGGATGCCCGTGCTGGACGGCATCGCGGCGTGCCGGGAGATCGCCGCCGCGGGGTGCTGTCGGACGATCATGCTGACCACGTTCGACGCGGACGAGTACGTGTACGAGGCGCTGCACGCGGGCGCGAGCGGCTTTCTGCTCAAGGACGTGCGCCGGGACGATCTGGTGCACGCGGTGAGGGTGGTGGCCGCCGGGGAGTCGCTGGTCGCCCCCTCGGTGGCCCGGCGGCTGATCGCCGAGTACACCTCGCGCCCGGCGGGGCGGCCCGCGCCCCCGGCCGGCCGGCTCGAGGTCCTGACCGCCCGGGAGCGGGAGACCCTGCTGCACCTGGCGCGGGGCCGGTCCAACGCGGAGATCGCGATGGCCCTCGTGGTGAGCGAGCACACCGTGAAGACCCATGTGGGCAACGTGCTGTCCAAGCTGGGGCTGCGCGACCGGATCCAGGCCGTCATCTGCGCCTACGAGACCGGGTTGGTGGCTCCCTCGGACGGGGGAGTCATCGGCGCGGCCTCCCCCGGGCGCGGGAGCCACACCCCCGCCGAGGACCGCCCGGGCGGGTGATCCGCCGAGGCGGCCGAGCCAACAGGATGGAGTCCAGAAGCAGTTGACGACTTCTCTCCCTCGGAGGCACCTGGTGAACAGATCTGTCCGCACGCTCCTCGCAACCGCTCTGGTCCTCGGCATCGCCGCCGGGGCGGCCGGGCCCGTCTCCGCGAGCGCCCCCGCCGACGGCGCTCCGGGCGCCCGCCCGGCGGCCTCGGGAGCGCCCCGGACCCATGACGCTCCGGACGCCCAAGCCCTGCGCGCCGCGATCGCCGGGCTGCCGCGCCAGGACGCCGTCGCGGCGCTCGTCCGGGTCGGTGGCACGGGCGGGTCGTGGCACGGCAGCGCCGGTCTGCACGATCTGCCCTCGGGCCGGCCGGCGGACCCGGCGGCCCGCTTCCGCGCGGGATCGGTGACCAAGGTGTTCACGGCGGCAGCGGTGCTGCAACTGGCGGGCGAGCGGAAGCTGTCCCTGGACCGCACCGCCCGGCACTACCTGCCGGACCTGATCCCCGCCGCGTACGGGGAGGTGACCGTGCGCCAGTTGCTCGACCACACCAGCGGCATTCCCGCCGCGGACCTGCCGGGCACGAACCCGGAGGAGTGGTACGCGCACCGCTTCGACATCCACACCCCGCGCTCCATGGTGGCCTCGGCGACGGCGAAGGAGCGGGAGTTCGCGCCGGGCGTCAGCCAGCACTACCTCAACATCAACTACACGGTGCTGGGGCTGCTGATCGAGCGCGTCACCGGACAGGCGTACGCGCAGGAGGTCTCGGCCCGGATCCTGCGCCCGCTCGGCCTGCGGTCCACGTACTTCCCCGGCGCCGACCCCAGGATCCGCGGCCCGCACAACCGCGGCTACCAGGTCTTCGCGACGCCGGGCGGGGGCGTCGAGCTGCGGGATGTCACGGTGTGGGGGCCGACCGCCGGGTGGGCGACCGGGGACATCATCTCGACCACCGCCGATCTGGAGCGCTTCACCACCGCCCTGTTCGGCGGGCGGGTGGTGCGCGGGCCGCTGCTGGAGGAGATGTTCACGCTGCCCGACGCCTCGGTACGCACCTACGGTTCCGGGGAGCCCGCGCAGTTCAGCGCCGGCCTCTCCGTGCTGACCCTGGGCGGCCGCCAGGTGTGGGGCAAGACCGGCGGCCGGTGGGGGTACAACGCGGCGGTGGCGGCTACCCGCGACCTCTCCCGCACCCTCGTCTACAGCGTCGGCGCGACGGACGCGAAGGGGAAGGACGTGAACGCCACGGCGCTGGGCATCGCGGTGGCCGCCTTCGGCCCGCCGCCCGCCGTGTGAGCCGATCGCCGCACGAGCCGCCCGCCGCCGGCCGCCCGAACCGGTAGCGCTCCTGACTCAGGCGCTCGCCGGGACGGACGCCGGGGTCGCGGCGGCCGCCTGCTCCAGCCCTTCCAGCCGCTTGATCATGCGACGGACGATCAGCAGCGGGATGACGCCGAAGACCCCGAAGGACATGTCGATCACGGACCACCAGAACGGGATGCCGCGGATCGGGCCGCAGATCAGGGCGAGCGGGATGATCCCGGCGCAGGCGATCATGCCGAACTCGATGACCCAGATGTTGCGGACCGGGTCGCGGTAAGGGCCGTAGAAGGCGACCGCGATGACCAGGTGGGCGAAGGCCAGCCAGTCGGTGCCGTACAGCAGGAAGGGCTGCTCGCGGTCGACGGTGTCGAGCCCTTCGCGGACCCGGGTGATCCACTCCATCAGGCCCGGGACGTGCTCGGGGACCGGAGAGGCGGAGGCGCTCAGCAGGTCCTCGGCCCAGCGGAGTTCGGTGACGAGCGGGAAGGCCGTGAGCCCGCTCAGCACCAGACAGATGATGAAGAGGACCAACCACCTGCGTATCCGCCGCGTGAGGGCGTGTCGCTCGCTCATATCCGCAGCGTACGCCCGCCTTTACGCCCCCTTCACGCCACCCCTGCTAGGGGTTCACAAGCCGACGATGGAGTTCCACTTCTTGGCGAAGTCCGTCCGTTCCTCGGAGGTGATGTCGCGGGCGATGGCGAGCCGTTCGCGCATCGCGCCGTCGGGGAAGATCAGCGGATCCTCGGCGAGCGCGGCCGTCTCCTCGTCCTTGGCGGAGGCCAGGACGTCACGGGCGGCGGGGACCGGGCAGACGTAGTTGACCCAGGCGGCGAGTTCGGCGGCGACCTCGGGTTCGTAGTAGTGGTCCACCAGGCGCTCCGCGTTGCGCTTGTGGCGGGCGAGGTTGGGGATCATCAGGGACTCGGCCCACAGTTCGGCGCCCTCCTCGGGGACGACGAACGCGATGTCGGGGTTGTCGGCCTGGAGCTGGATGACGTCGCCGGAGTACGCCTGGCAGGCGAGCACATCGCCGGTGGCGAGGTCCTTGATGTAGTCGTTGCCGGTGAAGCGGCGGATGTGCTTCGAGCGGACCCGCCGCTCGGTCTGCTCGCAGATCTCGTGGAAGTCGTCGGACTTCCAGCGGGTGATGTCGACGCCGTTGCCCTGCATCAGCAGCGCGAACGACTCGTCGAGTCCGGAGAGCAGGGTGACCCGGCCCCGCAGGTCGTCCGCCCACAGGTCGTTGGTGGACCGGATCTCGCGGCCGAGTTTCCTGCGGTTGTAGGCGATGCCGGTGATCCCGGACTGCCAGGGGACGCTGTGCAGGCGCCCCTCGTCGAAGGCGGGAGAACGCAGCAGCGGGTCCAGGTACTTGGCCACGTTAGGCTGCTTGGCCCGGTCCATCTCCTGGACCCAGCCGAGCCGCACGAAGCGGGCGGCCATCCAGTCGCTGATGACGATCAGGTCCCGGCCGGTCTGCTGGTGGTTCATCAGCGCGGGGCTGATCTTCCCGAAGAACTCGTCGTTGTCGTTGATCTCCTCGGTGTACGTGACGGAGATCCCGGTCCGCTTCGAGAAGGCGTCCAGGGTGGGCCGCTTCGACTCGTTGTCCTCGTCGGTGTCGATGTAGAGCGGCCAGTTGGCGAAGTGCAGGGTGTGGTCGGTGGCCGAACTGTCGCGTCCGGCGCGGTCCCCCGGCTCGACGAAGGCCGCGGGCACCCCGCAGCCGGCCAGCGTGGCGCCGGCCGCTCCCGCCCCGAGGGCGCGCAGCAGGGAACGGCGGGGCATGGGGTTCTTCCTGATCGCTCGCACCCGCGCAGAATGCCCGTCGGCGGGCGCGCGGACAATGGACCAAGCGTCCAGCGGGACGGGCCCGCCCCGCACACCTTGTCCAGGGGGCACGGAGACGGCCCCGGGCCGAAGCCCGGGGCCGTGCACCGCGACGACGATCCGTGGATCAGTCCTCGATGGACGTCATGACGTGCTTGATGCGGGTGTAGTCCTCGAAGCCGTACGCGGAGAGGTCCTTGCCGTAGCCGGACTTCTTGAACCCGCCGTGCGGCATCTCGGCGACCAGCGGGATGTGGGTGTTGATCCACACGCAGCCGAAGTCGAGGCTCTTGGACATGCGCATGGCGCGGGAGTGGTTCTGCGTCCAGACCGAGGAGGCGAGCGCGTACTCGACGCCGTTGGCGTAGGCCACGGCCTGGTCCTCGTCGGTGAAGGACTGGACGGTGATGACGGGTCCGAAGACCTCGTTCTGGATGATCTCGTCGTCCTGCTTCAGGCCGGAGACGACGGTCGGGGCGTAGAAGTAGCCCTTGTCGCCGACCCGGTGGCCGCCCGCCTCGACCTTGGCGTGGGCGGGGAGGCGCTCGATGAAGCCGGTGACCTGCTTCAGCTGGTTGGCGTTGTTGAGCGGGCCGTACGCCACGTCCTCGTCGTCCGGCTGCCCGGTCTTCGTGTCGGCGGCGGCCTTGGCGAGCGCGGTCACGAACGCGTCGTGGATCGACTCGTGGACCAGGACGCGGGTGGCGGCCGTACAGTCCTGGCCCGCGTTGAAGAAGCCCGCCTCGGATACGCCGGACACCGTCTTGGCGATGTCGGCGTCGTCGAAGACCACGACGGGCGCCTTGCCGCCGAGCTCCAGGTGGACGCGCTTGACGTCCTTGGCGGCGGACTCGGCGACCTGCATGCCGGCCCGTACCGAACCGGTGATGGAGGCCATCGCCGGGGTCGGGTGCTCGACCATGGCGCGGCCGGTGTCCCGGTCGCCGCACAGGACGTTGAAGACGCCCTTGGGCAGGATCTGGCCGATGATCTCGGCCATGAGGACCGTCGACGCCGGGGTGGTGTCGGACGGCTTGATGACGACCGTGTTGCCCGCGGCGAGCGCCGGGGCGAACTTCCACACGGCCATCATCATCGGGTAGTTCCACGGCGCGACCTGGGCGCAGACGCCGACCGGCTCGCGGCGGATGATGGAGGTCAGGCCCTCCATGTACTCGCCGGCCGAGCGGCCCTCCAGCAGCCGGGCGGCCCCCGCGAAGAAGCGGATCTGGTCCACCATCGGCGGGATCTCTTCGCTGCGGGTCAGCCCGAGCGGCTTGCCGGTGTTCTCCGACTCGGCCGCGATCAGGTCCTCGGCCCGCTCCTCGAAGGCGTCCGCGATCTTCAGCAGGGCCTTCTGGCGCTCGGCGGGCGTGGTGTCCCGCCAGGCGGGGAAGGCCGCCGCTGCGGCCTCCATGGCGGCATCGACGTCGGCCTGGCCGGAGAGCGGCGAGGTTGCGTAGACCTCTTCCGTCACCGGGCTGACCACATCGATGGTCCGCCCGTCCGCGGCGTCCCGGAACTCTCCGTTGATGTAGTTGCGCAGACGGCGCACCTCGGTGGTCACAACCACCCCTCCTGTCGGCTGTCCGATGGGTGAGATGTCCACCCTAATCGTTCCGGTGACGCTTTCGGCATACCCACCAGCCCCCAACTTCGGATTCAGTCAGATCCAGACCTCAGAACAACGAATTTCATCGATCCGGGGTTGCGAGACAGACGAGGAGCGGTGCATGGTGGGTGCGTGGCCAGTCGCAGCGCAGACTCCAGGACCGGGAACGGATCACCGCCAGCGGTCGATGCCGTCTCCCTCGCAATCATCGAGCAGCTCCAGGAGGACGGACGGCGTCCGTACGCCGCGATCGGCAAGGCCGTCGGCCTCTCCGAAGCGGCTGTGCGCCAGCGCGTCCAGAAGCTGCTCGACCAGGGCGTGATGCAGATCGTCGCCGTCACGGACCCGCTCACCGTGGGATTCCGGCGCCAGGCGATGGTCGGCATCAATGTCGAGGGCGACCTCGATCCGGTGGCCGAAGCCCTGTCGGCCATGGCCGAGTGCGAGTACGTGGTGATGACCGCGGGCTCCTTCGACCTGATGGTGGAGATCGTCTGTGAGGACGACGACCACCTGCTGGAGATGATCAACAAACGCATCCGGACCCTTCCCGGCGTGCGCTCCACCGAGAGCTTTGTTTACCTCAAGCTCAAGAAGCAGACCTATATGTGGGGAACCCGATAGCCGTGAGCAAGGACCTCAGCCGAACCGCGTACGACCACCTGTGGATGCACTTCACCCGCATGTCGGACTACGAGAACGCGCCCGTTCCCACCATCGTCCGTGGCGAGGGAACGCACATCTTCGACGACAAGGGCAAGCGCTACCTGGACGGCCTCTCCGGCCTGTTCGTGGTCAACGCCGGTCACGGTCGTCACGAGCTCGCCGAGGCCGCGTACAAGCAGGCCCAGGAGCTCGCCTTCTTCCCGGTGTGGTCCTACGCCCACCCGAAGGCCGTCGAGCTGGCCGAGCGCCTCGCCGGCCACGCCCCGGGCGACCTCAACAAGGTCTTCTTCACCACCGGTGGCGGCGAGGCCGTCGAGACCGCCTGGAAGCTGGCCAAGCAGTACTTCAAGCTCAAGGGCCAGCCGACCAAGTACAAGGTCATCTCGCGTGCCGTCGCCTACCACGGCACCCCGCAGGGCGCGCTGTCCATCACCGGCCTCCCGGCCCTGAAGGCCCCCTTCGAGCCGCTGGTCCCCGGCGCGCACAAGGTGCCGAACACCAACATCTACCGCGCCCCGCTCTTCGGCGACGACCCGGTGGCCTTCGGCCGCTGGGCCGCCGACCAGATCGAGCAGGAGATCCTCTTCGAGGGTCCCGAGACCGTCGCGGCCGTCTTCCTGGAGCCCGTGCAGAACGCGGGCGGCTGCTTCCCGCCGCCGCCCGGCTACTTCCAGCGGGTCCGCGAGATCTGCGACAAGTACGACGTGCTGCTCGTCTCCGACGAGGTCATCTGCGCCTTCGGCCGGCTCGGCACGATCTTCGCCTGCGACAAGTTCGGCTACGTGCCGGACATGATCACCTGCGCGAAGGGCATGACCTCGGGCTACTCCCCGATCGGCGCCTGCATCGTCTCGGACCGGATCGCGGAGCCGTTCTACGAGGGCGGCAACACCTTCCTGCACGGCTACACCTTCGGCGGCCACCCGGTCTCCGCCGCGGTGGGCCTCGCCAACCTCGACATCTTCGAGCGCGAGAACCTCACCCAGCACGTCCTCGACAACGAGAACGCCTTCCTGACCACGCTCCAGAAGCTGCACGACCTGCCGATCGTCGGCGACGTCCGCGGCAACGGGTACTTCTACGGCATCGAGCTGGTGAAGGACAAGGCCACCAAGGAGACGTTCACCGACGAGGAGACCGAGCGCGTCCTGTACGGCTTCCTCTCCAAGGCGCTGTTCGAGAACGGCCTGTACTGCCGGGCCGACGACCGTGGCGACCCGGTCATCCAGCTGGCCCCGCCGCTGATCTCCGACCAGTCCACGTTCGACGAGATCGAGGGCATCCTGCGGGCCGTCCTCACGGAGGCCTGGACGAAGCTCTGACCGTCACCAGGCCCCCTGGCTGATCGCCGCCCAGCGGTCATTTCATACGGTTCTCCGGCCCGGATACCCCCCTTCGAGTGACAAGGGAGGTATCCGGGCCGCGTGCTGTGCCCCCGGACCGGTCCGACTATCTACGGTGCCCAGTGACCGATCGGCCGCGTCTTCGTTCCCCCGTACGGGGGACGGGAAATCTGACCTGAACCGAGGTGTACGCCATGGTGGCCCCGCCGGACAACGACGTGATCTGGGCGCGTTCACTGCACTACTCCCACAACGGATCGCCCGGTCTCGGCGGTGTCTCCATCGGCGTCCGGGACGCGGAGATCCTCGCCGTGACCGGCCCGCGCGGCAGCGGGAAGACGACGCTGCTGCACTGCCTCTCGGGCCGGCTCGTTCCCCAGGAGGGCGAGGTCTGGTTCAACAGCGTCCCCGTCCACACCATGGCCCCCCGGGTCCGCGAACAGCTGCGCCGGGAGCGCTTCGGCTGGATCGCCTCCGACCCCGAGCTGGTCCCCGAGCTGACCGTCTGGGAGAACGCCGCGCTGCCCCTGCTGCTGCGCGGCGTCTCGCACCGGGCCGCCCGCAAGGCCGCCACCGAGTGGCTGGAGCGCCTGGACATCGCGGCCCTCGCCCGGAAGCGGCCGCACGCCCTGCTCCAGGCACAGCGCCAGCGGATCTCCGTGGCGCGGGCCCTGGCCGCACAGCCGACCGTGATCTTCGCCGACGAACCCACCGCGACCCTGCACCGCGCGGACCGCACCCAGGTGCTGCGCACCTTCACCACGGCGGCCCGCTCGCACGGCATCACCGTCGTGCTGGCCACGCACGACGCCGAGGTCGCCGCCCTCGCCGACCGGACCGTGCCCATGCTGGACGGCCGCTGCGTCGCCACCGTCACCCTGCCCGCGAAACCGGAAGCGGAGGGCCGCGCGGCGTGCTCGCTCTCCGTCTAGCCCGCGGTTCCCATCCCCTCGTCCTGGTCCGGCGGCTGCTGGTGGCCGCCGCCTCGGCCGGCGTCGGATTCCTCCTCCTGTGCGCCCTCGGGTACGCCGCCGCGCACCCCGCGTCCGCCGGCTCGGTGCTGCGGCTGCTGTGGTGCTTCGTGCCGCTGGCCGCCACCGTGCAGTTCGCCGTGGCGGTGGCCCGGACCGACCCGAGCACCCGGCCCCGGCCGGGGCTCTCGTCCCTGGGCCTCGGCCCGGTCCGGCTGTCCGCGCTGGCCGCGGTCTCCACGGCCGTCTCCACCACTCTCGGCTCCATGGTGGCCCTGCTCTTCTTCCTGCATCTGCGCGGCGACCTGACCGGGATGCCGTTCGACGGGGGCGCCGCGGAGTTCCTCGGCGCGGGCAGTCCGCTGCCGGTGGCCGCCGCGGTGATGCTGCTGGCGCTCGTACCGGTGGCCGCGTCGACCGCGAGCGCCCTGGCCCTGCGGTCGCGGCCCGACCCGGCACGGGACACCTTCGGCTCCGAGGAACTGCCGGAGCCCGCACCGGCACCGGCCGGGCTCCCCTGGGGCGTGGCGCTGACGGCCGCCGGACTCGCAGTCGAGGCGATCGCCTCACGGGGTGCGGCGGGGAACGCGTTCCCGCTGCCCGGACGGTACGACTCCACCCCGGTGGCGGTACTGATCGGGTGGACGCTCACCGCGGTCGGTCTGGCGATGGCCGGACCGAGCCTGACCTACCTCTGCGGGCGGGCACTGCAGGCGGTACGCCCCGGGGCCGTACGGCTGCTGGCGGGCCGGGTCCTGATGGACGAGGCGCTCCGGATCGGCCGCCCGCTCGGGATCGTCTGCGCGGTGGTGTCCGCGGCGATCGCCGCTTCGGCGCTGTACGGGGGCGGTGAGCGCCCCTACGGTCCGCTCACCGCACTCGGCGCGGTGCTGGTCCTCGGCTGTACGACGGCCACGCTGCTGACCTCGGCGCTGGAGGCCAAGCACGCCCGCGCCCACACGGCCGAGGCGCTGCTCAGGATGGGCGCCCCGGCCGCCACGCTGCGCCGGGCGACGCTGCTGCGGGCAGGCGCGCTGCTGGCCCTGTTCGCCCCGCTGACCTGGGTGATCGCGCAGCTGGCGGCGCTTCCGCTGGCGAAGTGAGCGTCCCTGGGCCGAGAGGCTCAGGGACGGCGGGCCAGATGGTCGGCGAGGGTGTCGAAGAAGGCCTCCCAGCCGTCCTCGGCCGCCGCGTACTGCTCGGGAGTGAGGTTCCCGCCGCGCTGCTGGAAGGCCAGTTCGGTCCGGCCGCCCCCGAGGTCGCTGAAGGTGACGGTCACGGTCTCCCCCTCGGCGTCCTCGGGGGCGGAGCCGTCCTTCAGCGTGAAGACCAGCCCGTCGGGCTCGCTGACCTCGTGGTAGACCCCGTGGAACGGCATCTCGACGCCCGGCATCACGATGACGAGGCTCCACGCGCCGCCGGGCCGCACGTCCATCGCCACCCGGTCCAGAGGGACGTCCGCCTCTCCCCCGTACCAGGCGGCGAAGTCCTCCGGTGACGTCCAGGCCGCGAAGACCCGCTGCTGCGGGGCGTGCAGGACGCGGGTGAGGTCGATGCCCTCGCGGATGCCACCGGTCATGATCACGGTCCTTGTCGGTTCGGCCGTCCCCGCCGGGCGGGGTCGCGTCCGGCGAGTGTCCACCTCCAGCTTGCCCGCCCCGGCGCCCGGCTGCCACGCCACCGGGGACCGCGGCGGCCCGTCCATCGACGGCCCGCCCGGTCCCTCGGGGGCGCGCCCGCCGGCCCCTCAGTCGGAGTCCCGCCCCGCCGCCAGCACCACCGTCTCCGCCGCGTCGAAGCGGACGCCCACGGCCGCGCCCTCGTCCGGGGTGTCCCGGAGTGCGCATTCGGCCTCCAGCACCGGCGCGTTCTCGGGCAGCAGCCGTACGGTCACGTGGTTCCCCCGGAAGGTACGGACGCCGACCGTGCAGCGCAGGCCGTCCTCGGGGGCGCCGATCCGGACCCCGGCGGGCCGGACCAGCAGATCGACCTCGCCCTGGGGGGAGCCCTCGGGCACCGGGACCTTGCCCCAGGCGGTGGCCGCGGCCTGTCCGGTCACGGTCGCCCCGGTGACGTTGTCGAAGCCGAGGAAGCGGGCGACGAACGCCGAGGCGGGGCGCTGCCAGACGTCCAGCGGGCTGCCCTCCTGCGCGATCCGGCCGTCCCGCATCACGACGACCCGGTCGGCGAGCGCGAACGCCTCGCCCTGGTCGTGCGTGACGGCCAGCACGGTGGTGCCCAACTCCTGGAAGAGCGTGCGCAGTTCGACGACGAGCCGTTCGCGCAGGCTCCGGTCGAGCTGGCCGAGCGGCTCGTCCAGCATGAGCAGCTTGGGACGCGGGGCGAGGGCGCGGGCCAGGGCGACGCGCTGCTGTTCGCCGCCGGACAGGGCGGCGACCGCGCGGCGTTCGGCTCCGGGCAGGCCGACCAGCTCCAGCAGTTCGCGGACCCGGTCGTTCGTCTCGCCGCTTCCGACGCCGTGCATCCGGAGCCCGAAGGCGACATTGGCGCCGACATCGCGATGCGGGAAGAGCTGGTGGTCCTGGAACATCAGGCCGAGGCCGCGCCGGTGCACCGGGATGCCCGCCTGGTCCTGTCCGGCCAGCAGCACCCGGCCGCCGTCCATCGGCTGGAGCCCGGCGACGGCCCGGAGCAGGGTGGACTTCCCGCTGCCGCTGGGGCCGAGGACGCAGACGATCCGGTGGTCGGCGACCTCCAGGTCGACCGCGTCCAGCGCGGCCCGCTTCCCGAACCGTACGGTGGCTGCCCGCAAGCTCAGCATGTCGTTCAGAACTCCCCGGATCGGTCGGTGCGGATACGCTCCAGAAGCAGCAGCGACACCGCGCACACGAGCATCAGAATCGTGCTCAGGGCCATCGCCTGCCCGTAGTTGAGCTCCCCCGACCTGCCCAGCAGCCGGGCCACGGCGACCGGCAGGGTCGGATTGTCGGGCCGCGCGATGAAGACGGTGGCGCCGAACTCCCCGAGGGAGACGGCGAAGGCGAAGCCCGCCGCGACCAGCACCGCCCGCCGCACCAGCGGCAGATCGACCTCCCGCCAGGCCCGCAGCGGAGATGCCCCCAGCACGGCGGCGGCCTCCCGCAGGCGGTCGTCGACCGCGCGGAGCACGGGCAGCATGGTCCGTACGACGAAGGGGACGCCGACCAGCGCCTGGGCCAGCGGGACCAGGATCCAGGAAGTCCGCAGGTCGAGCGGCGGCTGGTCCAGGGTGATCAGGAAACCGAAGCCGACGGTCACGGCGGACACCCCGAGCGGCAGCATCAGCAGCGCGTCGAAGCCGCGGACCAGCCGGCCGGCCCGCCGGGTCAGGGCCGCCGCAGCGAGCCCGCCGACGACGAGGGCGATGAGCGTCGCGACGAGCGCGTACTGGAGGGAGTTGCCGACGGCCTCCAGCGGTGGGACCAGGAAGGTGGAGGAGCCGCCGGAACCGGCCGACTGGAGGGCCCGGTAGTAGCCGAAGCCGTAACCCCCGACTCCGTCGGCTCCGTCGGCTCCGTCGGCTCCGGCGGCTCCGTCGACGGAGCGCTCCACCAGCACGCCGAGCGGCAGCAGGATCAGCAGCAGCGCGGTGAGCAGGACGCCGCCGAGCAGCGCCCACTGCCCGGCGCCGCGCGGCCGGCGGGAGGTCTGCGCCGGGTCGACCAGCTTCAGGGCCCGCTCCCGGCGGCGTACGGTCGCGGCGTGCACGGCGAGGATCGCGCCGACCGCGGCGAACTGCACCAGGGTCAGCACGGCGGCCGTCGGCAGGTCCAACAGTTGCGCGGTCTGCCGGTAGATCTCCACCTCCAAGGTGGAGTACGCCGGTCCGCCGAGGATCTGCACGACGCCGAACGAGGTGAACGTGAAGAGGAAGACCATCAGCGAGGCGGCGGCGACGGCCGGGGCGAGGGCGGGCAGCGTCACCCGGCGGAAGGCCGCGAACCGCCCGGCCCCGAGCACCCGGGCGGCCTCCTCCTGACGCGGGTCGAGCTGGGACCAGAGCCCGCCCACCGTGCGGACGACCACGGCGTAGTTGAAGAAGACATGGGCCAGCAGGATCGCCCACACGGTGGTGTCGAGGCGGACGCCCCCCACCTCGTCGAGGAGCCCGCCACGCCCGAGCAACGCCAGGAACGCGGTGCCGACGACGACGGTGGGCAGCACGAACGGCACGGTGACGACCGCCCGCAGCACCTGCTTGCCCGGGAAGTCGAACCGTGCGAAGACATACGCCCCGGGCAGGGCGATCAGCAGAGTGAGCGCGGTCGAGGCGAGGGCCTGCCAGGTGGTGAACCAGAGGACGTCGAGGATGTCCCGGCGGGCCAGCACCTCGCCGATCCGCCCGAACTGCCAGTCGCCGCCCGCCTTGAGCCCGCGGCCGACGATCGCGGTCACGGGGTAGGCGAAGAACAGCGCGAAGAACGCGACGGGCACGGCCATCAGGCCGAGCCGCACCGCGGCTCCGCGCCGCCCGGACCCGCGGCCGGCGGGCCGGGCGGCCTTCTCCTCGATCCCTACTTCAGGACCAGCGACTGCCACGACTGGATCCACTGCTCACGGTTGGCGGAGATCTTCTCGGGCGCGACGGTGGGAGGCGTCTCGACGGTCTCACCGAACTTCGTGAACAGCTCCGGCAGCTCGGCGTCCTTCACGACCGGGTTCACGAACATGTTCAGCGGCATGTCCTCCTGGAACGTCTTGCTGATGAGGAAGTCCAGCAGCGCCTTGCCGCCCTCCTCGTTCTTCGCCCCGGTCAGCAGTCCGGCGTACTCGGTCTGCCGGAAGCAGGTGCCGGTGGCGACCCCGGTGGGGGCCTCCTTCGGCCGCGGGTCGGCGTAGAGCACCTCGACGGGCGGGCTGGAGGCGTAGGAGACGACGAGCGGCCGGTCGGCCTTGGCCTTCTTGCCGCCGGCGGAGCCGGAGAACTCCTCGTTGTACGCCTGCTCCCAGCCGTCGACGACCTTCACGCCGTTGGCCTTCAGCTTCTTCCAGTACGCCTCGTAGCCGTCCTCGCCCTCGGCGGCGACGGTGCCGAGGAGGAAGCCGAGACCGGGCGAGGAACTGCCCGCGTTCTCCGTGACGAGGAGGTTCTTGTAGGCGGGCTTCAGCAGGTCCGCGAAGGTCTTCGGCGGCGCGAGCTTCTTGTCGGCGAAGTACTTCTTGTCGTAGTTGACGCAGATGTCACCGGTGTCGACGGGCGTGACCCGGTGCTTGTCGTCGGTCTGCGTGTCCGCCGCGACGCGGTCCAGGCCCTTGGCCTCGTACGCGGTGAACAGACCGTTGTCGAGGGCGCGGGAGAGCAGGGTGTTGTCGACGCCGAAGAAGACGTCGCCGCGCGGGGAGCCCTTGGTCAGGATCTCCTGATTCAGCGCGGCCCCGGCGTCGCCGCTCTTGAGGGTCTTGACCGTGTAGCCGGTCTCCTTCGTGAACGCCTTCAGCACCTCGTCCGAGACGTTGAAGGAGTCGTGGCTGACCAGGGTCACGGTCTTCGAGGCGCTGCCCTTGGACGCCCCGGAGCCCGACGGGCCGTCGTCGCCGCCGCAGCCCGCGAGCACGGTGACGCCGAGCGCCGCGGCGAGCGCGGTCGCCGCGTACTTCGTGGTGGTGTTCATGTGATTCCTCCTGGAGGTGACCAGGAAGAGACGCGGCCCCGCCCGCTGTCCGGCGAACCGGAAGCGGGCAGGGCGCAACAGCTTGAGTAAGGTCCGAACTTCCTACCCGGAATGACCCGGGCGAGGTTCAGAGGGTCTGCGGCCAACCTGTCCTTGGTGCCGCACTCTCAGCGCTGTGGCGCTCCCCTGTCGGAATATGAAGTTGATTTCGGGCCCAGGGTACACCGGCGGTTTTCGGCCGACCGGGGAGGCCGGCGCCCGGGGGAGGCTAGCGCTCGGAGGCCGCCAGCTGACCGCAGGCCCCGTCGATCTCCTGGCCCCGGGTGTCCCGCACGGTGACGGGCACGCCATGGGCCGCGATGGCCTCGACGAACGCCTTCTCGTCCTCCGGTCGCGAGGCGGTCCACTTGGAGCCGGGCGTGGGGTTCAGGGGGATCAGGTTGACGTGCACCCGCTTGCCCTTGAGCAGCCGGCCGAGCAGGTCGCCACGCCAGGCCTGGTCGTTGATGTCCCGGATCAGGGCGTACTCGATGGAGATCCGGCGGCCGGACTTCTCCGCGTACTCCCAGGCGGCGTCCAGCACCTCGCGCACGTTCCACCGGGTGTTGACGGGGACCAGGGTGTCGCGCAGCTCGTCGTCCGGGGCGTGCAGCGAGACGGCGAGGCGGCACTTGAAGCCCTCGTCGGCGAAGCGCAGCATCGCCGGGACGAGGCCCACGGTGGAGACGGTGATCCCCCGCTGCGAGAGGCCGAGACCGTCCGGCTCCGGGTCGGTGAGGCGGCGGATCGCGCCGACCACACGGTTGTAGTTGGCGAGCGGCTCGCCCATGCCCATGAAGACGATGTTGGACAGCCGCGCGGGGCCGCCGGGCACCTCGCCGTCGCGCAGGGCGCGCATTCCGTCGACGATCTGGTGCACGATCTCGGCGGTCGACAGGTTGCGGTCGAGGCCGGCCTGCCCGGTGGCGCAGAACGGGCAGTTCATTCCGCAGCCGGCCTGCGAGGAGATGCACATCGTGACGCGCTCCGGATAGCGCATCAGGACGGACTCGACGAGCGTCCCGTCGTGCAGCTTCCACAGCGTCTTGCGCGTGGTGTCGTCGTCGCAGCTGATGTGCCGGATCACGGACATCAGATCGGGGAACAGCGCCTCGGCGAGCTTCTCCCGCGACGCCGCCGGGATGTTGGTCCACTCCGCCGGGTCGTGCGCGTAGCGCGCGAAGTAGTGCTGCGAGAGCTGCTGGGCGCGGAACGGCTTCTCGCCGGCCGCGGCGACCGCTTCCTTGCGCTCGGCGGGCGTGAGGTCGGCGAGGTGCCGCGGCGGCTTCTTGGCTCCGCGGGGCGCGACGAAAGTGAGTTCTCCGGGCTTAGGCATGGTTCATCCAGTGTCGCAGACAGACGGGTGAGGGCCCGCCGCCCTGTGGACGAGGACCCTCACTCGTGGAACGTGCAGGTGGGACCGGGTCCCGGGTGCGGTGGCGCTCAGGAAACGAGGTCCCGTGGTGGGGTGCCGCTCAGCCGGAGCCGACGAACAGCACGAGCAGCAGCCACACCACCGGGGCGGTCGGCAGGAGCGAGTCCAGCCGGTCCATGATGCCGCCGTGGCCGGGGAGCAGGGTGCCCATGTCCTTGATCCCGAGGTCCCGCTTGATCATGGACTCGCCCAGGTCGCCCAGGGTGGCGCTGGCCGCGACCGCGAAGCCGAGCAGCAGACCCTGCCACCAGGCGCCGCCGTCGATCAGGAACTCCATGCAGAGCGCGCCGGCGACCATCGCGAAGGCGACCGCGCCGAGCAGGCCCTCGCGGGTCTTGCCGGGGCTGATGCGCGGGGCGAGCTTGTGCGTGCCGAAGCGCCAGCCGACCGCGTACGCCCCGGTGTCGCTGACCACGGTGAGGACGAGGAAGGTCAGGACCCGCCACGACCCGTCGTCCGCCGTCAGCAGCAGGGCGACGAAGGTGGCCAGGAAGGGGACGTAGAACGCCGCGAAGACCCCGGCCGTGACGTCCTTGAGATACCCCTCGGGTGGCTCGGTCATCCGCCAGACCAGCACCGCGAGGGCGGTCAGGGCCATGGCGATCCAGGCGCCCTCGGGGCCCCGGGCGTACCCGGCGATGACCATGGCGGCTCCGCCGACGGCCAGGGGGATCAGGGGCGCCTTGATGCTCTTGCGTTCCTGGAGGCGAGAGGTGAGCTCCCAGAGGCCGACGACGACGGCGATCACTATGACGCCGATGAAGACGGCCTTCACGATGAACAGCGAGGCGACGATGACGGCGCCGAGAGCCACGCCGACCCCTATGGCGGCGCGGAGATCCCGCCCCGCGCGCTTCTTCTGCGGCGGGGGCGGCAGCGGGGTGGACATGGGCTCCTGCGGCATCTCGTCACGGAACAGGGGGCCGCTGACGTGAGCGGCATCCCTGTCCCGGTCGTCGCGGCTCTCTGTTTCTCTACCTGCGTCGGGAACGTCCGGCACGTTGGGCATGGGCCGAGTCTGCTGGGCGCCATGCACATCGTGGGCAGGACCCGCCGGGGCAGCCCTCATCTCGGGCGTGCCCCAGTAACCGGCTCCTTGCGGGGCGCCCCAGGAAGAGTCGTTCATCAGACTTCGAGCAGCTCGGCTTCCTTGTGCTTCAGCAGCTCGTCCACCTGTGCGACGTACTTCGCGGTGGTGTCGTCGAGCTCCTTCTCGGCGCGGCGCACCTCGTCCTCGCCGGACTCCTTGTCCTTGACGAGCTTGTCGAGGGTCTCCTTGGCCTTGCGGCGGATGGAGCGGATCGAGATCTTGGAGTCCTCGGCCTTGGTCTTGGCGACCTTGATGTACTCCTTGCGGCGGTCCTGGGTGAGCTCGGGGAACGTCACCCGGATGATGTTGCCGTCGTTGCTCGGGTTGACGCCGAGGTCGGAGTCGCGGATCGCCTGCTCGATGTTGCGCAGCGCGGTCTTGTCGAACGGCGTCACGACGGCCATCCGCGCCTCGGGAACCGAGAACGAGGCGAGCTGGTTGATCGGGGTCAGCGCGCCGTAGTAGTCGGCGACGATCTTGTTGAACATCGCCGGGTGCGCGCGGCCGGTACGGATCGCGGCGAAGTCCTCTTTCGCGACGACAACGGCCTTCTCCATCTTCTCCTCGGCCTCGAGGAGGATTTCTTCGATCACCACGTGCTCCTGCGTGTCTTGGGTGGGCCCGGCGTCGTCATCGCCGCGCCCTGCGGGTCCTGCGTCGCGTCCTCACCTGCACGGTGTCCGACCGGCAGGCCGTTGTCCATCCTGGGGGGCCGTCAGGCCCGGGTGCTCTCGTCGCTCACGAGCGTGCCGATCTTCTCACCCTTGACCGCGCGAGCGATATTGCCCTCGGTCGTCAGCTCGAAGACGAGGATCGGGAGCTGGTTGTCACGGCAGAGCGTGATGGCGGTGGCGTCCGCGATCTTCAGATTGCGGGCGATCACCTCGCCGTACTCCAGTGCGTCGAACTTCACCGCGTCGGGGTTGGCCTTCGGGTCGGAGTCGTAGACCCCGTCCACGCCGTTCTTCCCCATGAGCAGCGCCTCGGCGTCGATCTCCAGGGCGCGCTGCGCGGCGGTGGTGTCGGTGGAGAAGTACGGCATGCCCATACCGGCGCCGAAGATCACCACGCGCCCCTTCTCCAGGTGCCGTACGGCACGGAGCGGGATGTACGGCTCGGCGACCTGGCCCATGGTGATGGCGGTCTGGACGCGCGAGTCGATGCCCTCCTTCTCCAGGAAGTCCTGGAGCGCCAGGCAGTTCATGACGGTGCCGAGCATGCCCATGTAGTCGGACCGGGCCCGGTCCATGCCGCGCTGCTGGAGCTCGGCGCCGCGGAAGAAGTTGCCTCCTCCGATGACCACCGCGATCTGGGCGCCGTCGCGTACGACGGCGGCGATCTCGCGGGCAATGGTGTGCACGACGTCGGGGTCGACGCCGAGACCGCCGCCGCCGGCGAATGCCTCACCGGAGAGCTTCAGCATGAAGCGCCCGGAACCCTTGTCGTCGTCGCCCTTGCCGTCGGCCTGAATGGCGTCCGCGCCCTTGTCCATGGAAATTCTCCTCGTGCACATACGAAGAAGGCCATTGCCGGTGGGTCTGGTGTCCCTACAGCGGCAATGGCCTCCTCGTCAGATCTGCGGTCGTCCGGCGTGAGTGCGGCCGTCGACTGCACCAGACCCTATCGGGTCCGGCGCTGTTCGCCCGGACGGACTCAGATGCCGACCTTGATGCGCGAGAAGCGCTTCAGGGTGACACCGGCCTCGTCCAGGACCTTCTGGACGGACTTCTTGGCGTCCAGCGCGTACGGCTGGCCCAGGAGGGTGGCCTCCTTGAAGAAGCCGTTGACCCGACCCTCGACGATCTTCGGGAGGGCGGCCTCGGGCTTGCCCTCGGCGCGGGTGGTCTCCTCGGCGACGCGGCGCTCGGCCTCGACGAGCTCGGCCGGGACGTCCTCGCGGGACAGGTACTTCGGGGCGAAGGCGGCGATGTGCTGCGCGATGCCCTTGGCCAGCTCGGCGTCGGCCTTGTCCAGCTCGACCAGAACGCCGATCTGCGGGGGCAGGTCGGGCATGGTGCGGTGCATGTACACGGAGACGTACTCGCCGGTGAACTGCGCGAAGCGGTCCAGGACGATCTTCTCGCCGAGGTTGGCGTTGGCCTCGTCGACGTACGCCTGGACGGTCTTGCCGGCCTCGATCTCGGAGGCGAGCAGCGCGTCGATGTCGGCCGGGGAGGTCGCGGCGACGTGAGCGGCGAGCGTGTTGGCGACGGTCTGGAACTTGTCACCCTTGGCGACGAAGTCCGTCTCGCACTTCAGCTCGAGCAGAACGCCGGACGTCTGGTCCTCGGAGACGAGGGAGACGACGGCACCGTTCTCGGCGGAGCGGCCCTCGCGCTTGGCGACGCCCTTCTGGCCCTTGATACGGAGCGCCTCGACGGCCTTGTCGACGTTGCCGTCGGCCTCGTCGAGCGCCTTCTTGCAGTCCATCATGCCGGCGCCGGTGAGCTCGCGGAGCTTCTTGACGTCAGCGGCGGTGTAGTTCGCCATGAGTCTGTATGTCTCTCTCGAAGTCTGAAAGATCTACGGGTGAACGGCGGGGGCGACGCTTGTGGCGTCGGCCCCCGCCGTCATTGACCGGGACGGGTGTCAGGCCTTCTCGGCGTCCGCGTCGGCGGCCGGGGCCTCGACAGCGGCCTCGGCCTCGGCCTCGGCGACGGCCTCGGCCGGCTTCTCGGCGTCGGCGACCTTCTCGGTCTCGGCGGAGGACTGGACCTCGGCGGCAGCCGCGGTCTCGTCCTTCTTGTCGCCCTCGAGCAGGTCGCGCTCCCACTCGGCCAGCGGCTCGCCGGCGGCCTTCTCGCCCGGCTTGGAGTCACCGGTGGCGGCACCGGAACGGGCGATGAGGCCCTCGGCGACGGCGTCGGCGATCACGCGGGTGAGCAGGGTGACGGAGCGGATCGCGTCGTCGTTGCCCGGAATCTTGTAGTCGACCTCGTCGGGGTCGCAGTTGGTGTCGAGGATCGCGACGACCGGGATGTGGAGCTTGCGCGCCTCACCGACGGCGATGTGCTCCTTCTTGGTGTCGACGATCCAGACGGCGCTGGGCACCTTCTGCATCTCGCGGATACCACCGAGGGTCTTCTCCAGCTTGGCCTTCTCACGCGAGAGGACCAGGAGCTCCTTCTTGGTGAGGCCGGAGGCGGCCACGTCCTCGAAGTCGATGAGCTCGAGCTCCTTCAGACGCTGAAGGCGCTTGTAGACGGTGGAGAAGTTGGTGAGCATGCCACCGAGCCAACGCTGGTTGACGTACGGCATGCCGACGCGCGTCGCCTGCTCGGCGATGGCCTCCTGGGCCTGCTTCTTCGTACCCACGAACATGATGGAGCCGCCGTGGGCGACGGTCTCCTTGACGAACTCGTAGGCGCGGTCGATGTACGACAGCGACTGGAGCAGGTCGATGATGTAGATGCCGTTGCGCTCGGTGAAGATGAAGCGCTTCATCTTCGGGTTCCAGCGACGGGTCTGGTGACCGAAGTGGACGCCGCTTTCCAGCAGCTCCCGCATCGTGACGACGGCCATGGCCGTACTCCTTGAGGTACTCGGTTATCGCGACCGCAGGTTTGCGTTCGCGCCTGACGCCCCGACGCGCCGTGCCACGAGGGACCGAGAGGCGCGGCCACCTCCGCGAAGAGGGAGGTGGCGGGGCGTGCGAAGTCGACCCGGTGACCCGGATCGCCGTAAGAAGTGTACGGGACCGGTTGGGTGCCGGGTGACGGCGATGTCCACAACCGGGCGACGGCGACTTCCGCGGTCGGATGACGGCGACCTGCACGGCCGGGTGGCCCAGATATCCACAACCGGCGAGTAGTCCACAGGAACGGTTCATGATCCCCGGGATCCCGCACTCCGGGACATCGTGGTGGCATGCGCCATCAGCCCGGCCCACGCCGCTCCCCCGCCCACCGGACCCTGCTCCTGCCACTCCTGGCGCTCCTGCTGTACGTGCTGCTGCCGGACGGGCCGCCCGCGCCGGGAGGGCCGCCGGGAAGGGCCGGAGCCCTGGTGCCGACCGGCACTGCGGCGTCCGCGCCGGAGGGGTCGGCTCAGGCCGCCGATGCCGAAGCGGATGCGGATGCGGATGCGGATGCGGATGCCGACGCGGACGCGGATGCCGACCGGGATGCCGACGCGGATGCCGACGGTGGTGCCCGGAGCTGGCCGCTGGCCGGGAGACCTTCGGTGTTACGGGGATGGGAACCGCCCGCCGGTCCGTACGGGCCCGGCCACCGCGGCGTGGACCTCGCGGCGGGACCGGCGGCCCGGGTGCTCGCGGCCGCCGACGGGCGGGTGTCGTTCGCGGGGCGGGTGGCGGGGCGCGGGGTGCTCGCCATCGAGGTGGCCGGCAGCGGTTCGCCACCGCTGCGGACCACGTACGAGCCGGTGCGAGCGCTGGTCGAGGAGGGTGCGAGCGTGCACGCGGGGCAGCCGGTCGGGGTACTGGAGGCGGGGCCGTTCCACTGCGCGGCGGGCTGCCTGCACTGGGGGCTGCGGCGCGGGGACGCCTATCTCGACCCGCTCTCGCTGCTACCGCCCGCACTGCTGCGGAGAGGCCCTTCGCGGCTGCTGCCGGTGTTCGGGGTACCCGAGCCGGATACCGTCAGGACCGGCCGCTGACACCGCGCGGGACCGCCGTCCGGGTCAGCCGCTCACACCGCGCAGGACCATCGCGACGGCGGTGTCCGCGATGACGCCCGGCTCTTCCGCGACGCCCAGTTCGATACGGCGCACGGCGGCGTCGACCGAACCCTGCAGCAGCATGGCCGCCAGCCTCGGCTGGGTGTGGCCCAGGTCGCCGAGCGCTTCGACGATCATGGCGATCAGCCCGCCGTGCGCGGCCCGGATCTTCTCCCGGGCGCCCGCGTCCAGCTCGCTCGCGGAGATGGCGACGACCGCGCGGTGGCGGCGGTCCCCGACGAGGTCGAGCTGGCGGCGCACATACGCCTCGATCTTCGCCTCGGGCGTCTCGGCGCGCTGCATGGCGTTCTCGACCTCGGCCGCCCAGACGGGGAAGTCGACGGCGC
Source organism: Streptomyces sp. NPDC058576 (assembly GCF_042718715.1). Lineage (NCBI taxonomy): Bacteria > Bacillati > Actinomycetota > Actinomycetes > Kitasatosporales > Streptomycetaceae > Streptomyces > Streptomyces sp. NPDC058576. The sequence goes on from NZ_JBHXPF010000036.1 coordinate 56,121, forward strand.
ACAGCTCCTCGACCACGGCGGCGCGGGAGCGGAAGTACTCGTACACGGAGGACCGGGCGAGGCCCGTGCGCTCGGCGAGTGCGGGGAAGCTCAGCGCCTCCGTACCGCCCTCGGACAGCAGGGAGCGCGCGGCGTCCAGGAGGGCGCCGCGCTGCATGGTCCGGTGCTCGGCCACGGAGGCCGCTCGAATCCTGGGCACGCGTCCACTCTACGGCGGCAGGCGCGCGGAGGAAGGGCACGGCAGCCGATCGGATGGCCGGAGAGGACCGGTGAGGGCCGGGAAGAGGCCGCGGCGGGACGTCAGCGGCCGGCGTCGGCCAGCTTCGCGCGGAGCTGGAGCACGGACTTGGTGTGGATCTGGCTGACCCGGCTCTCGGTCACCCCGAGGACGTTGCCGATCTCCGCGAGGGTGAGGCCCTCGTAGTAGTAGAGGGTCACCACCGTCTTCTCACGGTCGGGGAGGGTGTTGATGGCCCGCGCGAGCAGTCTTCGCAGCTCACGGTCCTCGGCGACCTCCACCGGATCGTCGGCGGCGGTGTCCTCCAGGGTGTCCATCAGACTCAGCCGGTCGCCGCCCTCGCCGCCGACGTGCAGCAGCTCCTCCAGGGCGACCACGTTCGCGAGCGACAACTGGCTGAAAACAGCGTGCAGTTCCTCCAGCGCGATGCCCATCTCCGAGGCTACCTCGGCCTCCGAGGGCGTACGCCGGAACTGCGCCTCCAGCGTGGCGTACGCGCGCTCCACGTTCCGCGCCTTCTGCCGGACGGACCGCGGGATCCAGTCCAGGGCCCGGAGTTCGTCGATCATCGCGCCGCGGATCCTGGTGATCGCGTACGTCTCGAACTTGATGGCCCGTTCGATGTCGAACTTCTCGATGGCGTCGATCAGTCCGAAGACCCCGGAGGAGACGAAGTCGGCCTGCTCGACGTTGGAGGGCAGCCCCACGCTCACCCGGCCCGCGACGTACTTCACGAGCGGCGAGTAGTGCAGGATCAGCTGCTCCCGCAGCCGCTCGTCGCCCGTGGTCTTGTAGGAACGCCACAACTCGTCGAGGGAGGAGGGAGCGGGAGGACGCACAGTGCCACGCGCAACCGGTGGTACTGCCGCGCGGTCAGACCCGGAGGTGTGCTGGGGCATGTGGTGCCTTGAGCCGTTCTGCCGTGAAGTGCTGGGGGACTTGCGTCTGGGGCGGAATCCTTGTGAGCGTAGCGTGACTGCGGCGTCGCAGTCCGCGCAGGACGGGAGATCCATGCCGCGTGATGGCGTATCCCCGTTCACGTTGTCCGCGCCTGCCGGGGGCCGGGCCCGTCGCCGTGGGCGCGGGTCCCGGGCAGGTCACCGATCGATCGTGCGAGGTCATCGGCCTTACCTTTTCACCCGAATGCTCCAGGTCAAGTATCGCCTCGCCGCGCGTCCTCGTTGCGTGCCGAAGGAGGCGTCAACCGCCAGTCGTCGCCCTCGCGTTCGACGAACCCCAGTGAGTGCAGTTCGTACAGTCGACCGAGCGTTTCGTCGGTGGACGTGCCCGCGGTGCGGGCGAGGTCGCGGGGGTGGGTGACCCCGTGGTAGGGAAGGGCGTCGAGGACCCGCGCGGTGACCGCGTCGAGGTGGTCCCTGGGCAGCACCGGGCCGCGGCGGACCGGAGGGAGGTCGCCGATGTCCCCGACCAGCTCGACCACTTCGTCCGCGTCGGTGACGAGGACGCCCTCTCCGCGCAACAGCTCGTGAACCCCCGCAGACAGCCCGCTGGTGGCCGGCCCCGGCACCCCCATGGAGAAGCGGCCGAGCCGTTGCGCCTGGCGGGCGGTGACCAGCGAACCGCTGCGGTATTCGGCCTCGACCACGACCGTCCCCCTGGTCAGCGCCGCGATGACGCGGTTGCGCTGGATGAACCGGCTGCGGGTGGGGTGGGCGGACGGCGGCAACTCGGCGACGACGAGACCCTGTTGGGCCAGTCGTCCGAGCAACTCGGCGTGCCCGCGCGGGTAGGGGACGTCGACGCCGCAGGCAAGCACCGCCGTCGTGGCCCCGCCCGCGGCCAGCGCGCCGCGGTGGGCGGCCCCGTCCACCCCGAACGCCGCCCCCGACACCACCACCCAGCCGCGCTCCGCGAGACCGGAGCCGAGGGTCGCCGCCATGTGCGCCCCGTACGGGGTGCAGGCCCTCGCGCCGACCACCGCGACGGAGCGCAGGGACCACAGCCGCAGGTCGGGCCGCCCCCGCACCCACAGGCCGACGGGCCGGGCATCGCCCAGGTCGTCCAGCTGGCTCGGCCACTCCCGGTCCCCCGGGCAGACGAAGCGCCCGCCCAACGCGGCGACCGCGGCCAGGTCCCGCCCCGGCTCGGCGGCGGCCGCACGCAGCCGGTAGCCACCGAGCCGTGCGGCGGTCATCCCCGGCAGCGCCTCGGCGGAACCGTCCTCGGCGGTGAGCCGCCGCAGCAGCTCGACGGGACCGGTGAGCCGGAGCCAGCGCCCGGCGCGCTCGTCCCCCGGCTCCAGCACCCGGGTCAACGCGGCCCTGGCCACCCGCTCCGCCTGCCGGTCCCGGTCGTGCGCCGCCCCACGACCCGGGTCCCGGTCGTGCCCCGCCCCACGACCCGGGTCCCGGTCGTGCCCCGCCCCACAGCCCGGATCCCGGTCGTGCCCCGCCCCACAGCCCGGATCCCGGTCGTGCCCCGCCCCACAGCCCGGATCCCGGTCGTGCGCCACCCCACGGCCCGGCCCCCGGTCGTGCGCCACCCCACGGCCCGGCCCCCGGTCGTGCGCCGTCCCACGGCTCGGGTCCCGGTCGTGCGCCGCCTCCCGGCCCGGCCCCCGGTCCCGGGCCTGCCGGTCACCGTCGCGATCCCGGTCGAGGCGCCGCTCCCCTCCCGGCCCCTGCCCCTGCTCGGGCGCCCCACCGAGGCCAGGCCCGAGGCCGCCCTCCCCGCCCGGCCCCTGCTCCCGCTCGGGCGCCCCACCCAGGCCAGGCCCGAGCCCGCCCTCCCCACCAGGCCTTTGCTTCCGCTCAAGCGCCCCACCCGAGCCGGGCCCGAACCCGCCCTCCCCACCCGGCCCCCGTCCCCCACACCGCTCCGTCCCGCGCCCGCGCTCCCCCGTCAGTCCGGTCACCGCTCCCCCGCCCCCATCGGCACTCCCCGCTGGATGCCCGTCCGCAGCTCCAGGGCGACCGCCACGTCGGAGGCGTCCGGGCGTGCGGCTCCCCGCAGGTCCGCCACGGTCCACGCCACCCTCAGCACCCGGTCCAGGCCCCGGGCCGTGAGGATCCCGCGTTCCAGGTCCCGCTCCGCCGCCGCCAGCGCCCCCGGGGCCGCGAGCAGCCGGGTCCGCAGCTCGTGGCCCGGCACCTCGCTGTTCGTGGCCCAGGGAGTGCCGGCCAGCCGCTCGGCCGCCCGCGCCCTGGCGTCCCGCACCCGTGCGGCGACGACGGCCGTCGACTCGCCCCGGCCGCCCTGCCCCAGGAGGTCCGCGCGGTCGACCGGCTGCACCTCGACCCGCAGGTCCACCCGGTCGAGCAGCGGCCCGGACAGGCGTGCCTGGTAGCGGCGGACCACCGAGGGCGGGCACTCGCAGCCCGCGCCGGTGAGCGTGTGCCGGCCGCAGGGGCACGGATTGGCGGCCAGCACCATCAGGAAGCGGGCGGGCAGCCGCACCACCCCCGCCGCCCGGGCGACCACCACGTGCCCGGACTCCAGGGGCTGACGCAGCGCGTCCAGCGCCTTGGACGAGAACTCCGGGGCCTCGTCGAGGAACAGCACCCCCCGGTGGGCGAGGGACACCGCCCCGGGCCTCGGCATCCCGTTGCCCCCGCCGACCAGGGACTGCATGGTCGCCGAGTGGTGGGGGGCGCAGTAGGGCGCCCGGGAGACCAGCGGTTCACCCGGGGGGAGGATGCCCGCCACGGAGTGGACCGCCGTCACTTCGAGGGATTCCTGCCGGGTCAGCGGGGGCAGGACCGCCGACAGCCGCTCGGCCAGCATGGTCTTGCCCGCCCCCGGTGGGCCCGTGAACAGCAGATGGTGCCCGCCGGCCGCGGCCACCTCCAGGGCCTGGCGGGGGCGCGGCTGCCCCGCGACGTCCGCCAGGTCCGGCCGGTGTCCGTCGCCCCGCGCGGCGGTCGGTGCGAGGCCCGTTCCGAGGCCGGTGCCGGGGATCATGAGCCCGGCCAGCATGGCGTCGGGGCGCCCCTGGCCGTCGACGGGCTCCTCGGGCACCGGTTCGTCGCACAGGACGGCGATGAGCTGGCGCAGGCTCCGGACGCCGAGGACCGAGACCCCCGGCACCAAGGCCGCTTCCCCGGCCGTCTGCTCGGGGACGACCACCTGTTCGTACCCTGCTTCGGCGGCCGCGAGGACGGCGGGCAGCACGCCTCGCACGGGGCGCACCCGGCCGTCCAGACCCAGCTCGCCGATCATCACCACATCGGCGATCGCGGCGGGGTCGATCCGCTCGGCCGCGCCGAGGACCGCGCATGCCACGGCGAGGTCGAAGCCCGAACCGCTCTTCGGCACGGAGGCCGGGGAGAGCCCGACCGTGAGCTTCTTCTGCGGCCACTCGGCCCCGGAATTGACCACCGCGGCGCGCACCCGGTCCCGGCTCTCGACCAGGCTCTTGTCCGGCAGCCCGACCAGGGTGAAGGCCGCCACCCCCGGCTCCAGGTCCGCCTGGACCTCCACCACCACGCCCTCGACGCCGACCAGCGCCACGGAACACGCTCGCGCGAAGCCCATCAGGACACCCCCCGGGCGTGCTCCGTGACCGGGGCTCCACGCCGGGGCACGATCACCCCGATCAGGTCGATGCGGACCCCGCCGGGCGGTGGCCCGCCGTGCCGGTCGAGCCAGATCTCGGCGAGCCGTCGCAGCCGGTCCGCCTTGACCGGGCCGACCGCGGCCATGGGGTGTTCGAACCCGTCCGACCTGCGCGTCTTCACCTCGCAGAAGACCAGGGCGTCGCCGTCCCTGGCCACGATGTCGATCTCTCCGGCGCGACAGCGCCAGTTGCGCCCGACCACCGTCATCCCGGCTTCGGCCAGCAGCCGCGCCGCCAGATCCTCGCCGTACCGCCCGAGTGCCCCCCGTGCGTTCATATCGGCACCACCTCCGGCACCGACTGTGACCAGGCCCGCCCGAAGTTGTGGATCTTGGTGGACAACTCCGCGGATGTGGAAAACCCGGCCACCCACACGGGTGACCGGGTCGTTCCTGCGACGCGCGTATCGGGGGCCCGGCACCGGGCAGCGCGGGGTCAGCCTCCCGGAAGTTCCAGATCGCTCTTGTTGAGCTCTTCGATGTTGACGTCCTTGAAGGTCAGCACGCGGACCTGCTTGACGAACCTCGCGGGCCGGTACATGTCCCAGACCCAGGCGTCCGCCATGGACACCTCGAAGAAAACCTCACCCTGGACGGAGTGCACCTGCATCTCGTAGTCGTTGGTGAGGTAGAAGCGCCGTTCGGTCTCGATCACATATTTGAACAGACCGACGACATCGCGGTACTCCCGGTAGAGCTTCAGCTCCATCTCGGTCTCGTACTTCTCGAGGTCCTCGGCGCTCATGGCATGTTTCCCCTTCAGCCGTGCGTGCCCCCATTGTGCGTCAGCCTTCGGCACCCCTGGACGATTAGACGATTTCGGGGGCCAGAACCAGCGGATCACACGGGGGACCCTCGTCGAGGAGCGTGCGCAGCAGCTCGGCGAGTCTGGTCGGGTACACCGTCTCACGCGTCGCGAGCAGTTCGGCGGAAGTCCACCACCTCAGACCGGCGACGCTGCGCAGTTCCAGGTCGGTGAGGCCCTGCGGGGCGGTCGCGGTCTGCGTCGTACGGGCCAGGTAGTACCACTCGTCCTGGTCCCAGCGGCGTCCGTCGAACGGGAAGGAACAGATCCGGGTCCAGAGCAGCGGGCCCAGCTCGATGTCCGTGATCCCGGTCTCCTCGGCGAGCTCGCGGCGGGCCGCCTGCTCCCGGGTCTCGTCGCCCTCCAGGCCGCCGCCCGGGGTGAACCACCAGGTGTCGGCGGGGTCGTCCGGCTCATGGCCGTGCAGCAGCAGTACGCGGTCGTCGGGGTCCAGGAGGACGACGCGGGCGACCTTGCGGGCCACCGCGGTCACCGGGCCGCTCCGGTCGCCGTCCCGCGACGGGCCAGACGCGCCGCCACGGGCCCGTACACCGCACCGGCGAGGATCAGGGCGACGCCCACCAGGATCGCGCCCAGCTGGAGCGGCAGGGGCCCGGCGGCGGACACCCCGCCGGGCAGCGCGGCGAACGAGGTGGGGCGGCCGATCATGCCGTCCATCGGCCAGGCCACCGCGTCCACCCGGGCCTGCACGGCGCTCAGCGGCACGGAGCCCTGGTCGGCGTCCTGGAGGTGGACCCGCGAGTCCAGGGAGGTGGCCCGTTCGTCGCCGAGGAGGAAGATCTGGCCCCGGGGCACCGTGGCGGAGAAGTCCTGGGGCGAGGCGGGCGCCTTCCCGTCCGGGGTGGCCGGGCCCCGGTCGAGGTACGGCTCGTCGACGGGGGTCCCGTTGACGGTGAGCCGGCCCTCCCGGTCGCAGCAGGCGACCTTGTCGCCGCCGGTCCCGACAACGCGCTTCACCATGGGTGTGGCGCCCCAGACCTGGTCGGTGAAGACCACGACGTCACCGCGCCGGACCTCGGCGCCGTCGATCCGCTCGGCGAGCACCCGGTCGCCGGGGTTCACCGTCGGGGCCATGGAGTCGGTCGGGATCGTATACGGCTGGTACACCACCGCCGCCCAGACGAAACCACCGAGGAAGAGCACACAGCCGACGGCCACGGCGAGGCCCGACACCATGGCGCCGAGCCGGCCGCGGCCGTCTTCCTTGCTCCCTGTACCGCTCATCCCAGCGCTCCCCCGTCGGAGATCGACAATCGCTGATCCGAGTCGGCACCCTACCCGGCGGTACGCCCGGCGGTCAGCCTCCGGCGGCGCCACAACACGAGGGGCACCGCTCCGGCTACGCCCAGTGCCGCCGGCGCCATCGCGGCGGCCGCGTTCAGCCCGGGCTGTTCGAAGGTGTCGGGGACCGGCAGGGTCCCCCAGCGGCCCAGCGGCCAGGCGACAACGACGGCGCGGCCGACGACCTCGTCGTTGGAGACCGTGCCCTGTCCCGGAAGCTCCTGGTGGTAGCGCGAGTCCAGGGAGTTCTGCCGGTGGTCCCCCATGACGAAGATCCGGCCGTCGGGCACCTTGATCGGTCCAAAGGGCTTGTCGTTGCACGGGGTGTTCCCGGGGAAGATGAACGACTTCTCGTCCAGACTCTTCCCGTTGACCGTGACCGGGCCGTTCTCCTTGCACTCCACGGTGTCGCCGCCGACCGCGATGACCCGCTTGATCAGGTCCTTCTCCTCGGAGGACGGCATCAGGCCGATGAAGCTCAGGAACTTCTGCACCGCGTTGGGCTCCGGGGTCGCGGTGTCCTCCAGCCAGCCGCCCGGGTCGTGGAAGACCACGACCTCGCCGCGCTCCGGCTCCGAGCCGAACCAGGGGGTCAGCTTGTCGACCAGCACCCGGTCACCCCGCTGCAGGGTGTTCTGCATGGAGTCCGAAGGGATCGAGAACGCCTGGACCAGGAACGTCTTGATCAGCAGCGCCAGGACCAGGGCGATACCGACGAGCAGCGGCAGCTCCAGCCAGAAGGAACGCTGCTTCTTGGGAGGCCTGCCACCGTCGCCGTCGCCCGGGGGACGGCCCTCACCCTCCGGCGGAACCGCCGCCCCGCCCGCGGGAGACTCGTCGCGCTCCGGCCGGTCCTCGGGTTCGTCGTGTCCGGATCGTGCGCCGACCGCCAAATCCCCCACATCCACTCCTCAATACGTGCCACTGCCCGCGCCCCATCAGACGCAGGCCCACCACTCCCATAACGAGCGGGAGTTCCGCAGGGGTCGGGAGCCGGACCATTCCATCGCGATCCGGAGGTGCCACACTATTCGACGGCGCCGGAGTCGCTGCCTCCGATGCGCGCGAGTCCGGGACCGCGGTGAAGGCGTCGCGTTCCTCCAGGGTGCTCCAGTTGCCGAACGGCCAGGCGATCACGACGGCCCGCCCCACGACCTCTTCCTCCGAGACCGTGCCCCGGTCGGGTTCGTCGAGGTGGAAGCGGGAGTCGGCGGAGTCGGACCGGTGGTCCCCCATCACGAACAGCCGCCCCTCGGGGACCTTCACCTCGAACGAGATGGTCGATGGCCGGTCGTCGGGGTGGAGGTACGTCTCGGCCAGCGGTACGCCGTTGACGGTGACCCGGCCGTCCTCGCCGCAGCACTTCACGGTGTCGCCGCCGACCGCGATGACCCGCTTGATCAGGTCCTGCTCGTCGTCGGACGGCAGCAGCCCGATGAAGGTCAGCAGTTCGGTGGCCTGCTTGACGCCGATCGGCGAATCCTTCTTCTGCCCGGCGTTCTCCTGCTGGAGCCAGCCGCCGGGGTCCTTGAACACCACGACGTCGCCGCGCTGCGGCTTCGATCCGAACCACGGGGTCAGCTTGTCCACGAGCACCCGGTCGCCGATCCGGATGGTCTGTTCCATCGACCCGGACGGGATGACGAACGCCTGGACCAGAAACGTCTTCAGGACGAGCGCGATCAGCAGCGCCACGACGACGAGGACGGGTATCTCCTTCACCGCGGACCTGCGGCGCTTGCGCCGGACCTTCTTGGCGAGCCTGCGGCGCTCCGCCCGGGTGGGCAGCGAGCGCGGCCCGGTCGGCCTGGTCCCGGTCGGCAGGGACGCTCCGGGGTCGGAGGCGCCGCGCGGGCGCCCGCGGTTACCCATGCGCCGCGCCCGGCGCCCGTACGTCGCCGAAGGCGCCGGTCCCCGCCAGCGAGCCGACCCGGGCGGGCGGCCAGCCCAGCCAGTCCACCCGGCCGGTCACGCGCTCGACGGGGACCACGCCGCCGCCGGGCGATCCGAGGTGGTCCCGGGAGTCGCTGGAGCGGCTACGGTGGTCGCCCATCACCCACAGGGCGCCGGCGGACACCACGATGTCGAAGGGCACCCGGGAGGCGGTGTCACCGGGGTAGAGATACGGCTCGTCCACCGCGGTGCCGTTGACCGCGAGCCTCCCCCGCGCGTCGCAGCAGACGACACGGTCGCCGCCCACGCCCACCACCCGCTTCACGAAGTCGGTGTCGGCGGGCTCCGCGAGCCCCAGGGAGGCCGCCGCCCCGCGTGCCAGCCCGGCCAGGGGGTTCGCGTCGAGGTCCTCCGGTACGAACGAGCCGGTGCCGTCGAAGACCACCACGTCGCCGCGCTCGGGCTCGGCGCCGAAACGGTACGCCAGCTTGTTCACCAGCACCCGGTCGCCGACCTGCAGCGTGGGCTCCATCGAGCGGCTGGGGATCAGGAAGGGCTGGACCACGAAGGAGCTGAACAGCAGCAGGGCGACGGTGGCCAGGGCCGCCCCGGCGAGCACCCGCCGCCACGACAGGACGGAGGCGACGCGGGCTCGCGTACGCGAGAAGCGCGACCTCTCCTCGGGCCCCGTGTCGGGTTCCGAGGAGCGGTCGCGCTCCGAGTGCTGTGCTTGCGTGTCCATCGCGGCCGAAGCTTATCCGGCCGCCCTGTGGACAGGTCACCCGCAGGGGGATGACCGGGCGACAGCTCAGTTGTCGCGCTTCTCCTTGATCTTCGCGGCCTTGCCGCGCAGCTCACGGAGGAAGTACAGCTTGGCGCGACGGACGTCACCGCGGGTGACGAGCTCGATCTTCTCGAAGATCGGGCTGTGCACCGGGAAGGTGCGCTCGACGCCGACGCTGAAGGAGACCTTGCGGACCGTGAAGGTCTCGCTGACGCCCGAGCCCTGGCGGCGGATGACGATGCCCTTGAACTGCTGGATACGGGAGCGGTTGCCCTCGATCACGCGCACGTGGACGTTGACGGTGTCACCGGCACGGAACGCCGGGAGGTCCGTACGGACGGAGGCGGCGTTGACGCCATCGAGCAGGGAAGTCATGGTTTCTGCTTTCTTCGCCGATGCCACAGGTCATCGACGGAATGTCGTGGAAGAGTTCGGGGTGCTGATCGCGTCGGGCGGGCGTCTTTCCCCCTGTGGCAGGGGCGCACACCGGACGTACAGCAGCGGCCTATTCTTCCACGGCGGTGGGCCTGCGCCAAAATCGGCCGCCGGGCTCCGGTGCGAAGCCGAGGATGGAGAGGATCTCCCGGTCCTTCTTGTCGAAGGCGCTCGCCTCGCACCGCTCGATCAGGTCGGGCCGGTTCAGGGCGGTACGGGCGAAGGCCTGGTCCCGCCGCCAGCGGGCGATCTTGCCGTGGTGGCCGCTGAGCAGGACGTCCGGGATGGGCCGGCCGCGCCACTCGGGCGGCTTGGTGTAGACGGGGCCCTCCAGGAGGTTCGCCATCGCGCCCGGCGCGAAGGAGTCGTCCCGGTGGGACTCGGCGTTGCCGAGGACCCCGGGCAGCAGCCGGGCCACGGCCTCCGTGATCACCAGGACGGCGGCTTCCCCGCCGGCCAGCACGTAGTCCCCGATGGAGACCTCGACGACCCGCAGCCGGGTGGCGTACTCGTCGATCACCCGGCGGTCGATGCCCTCGTACCGCGCCGGGGTGAAGAGCAGCCAGGGCTCGGCGGAGAGTTCGACGGCCAGTTCCTGGGTGAACGGCCGGCCGCTGGGCGTGGGCACGACGAGCACCGGGGAGTGCGCACCGGCCTCGTAGCCGTCGGCCAGGGACTCGTCCAGGGCGTCGCCCCAGGGCTCGGTCTTCATGACCATGCCGGGACCGCCGCCGTAGGGGGTGTCGTCGACCGTGTTGTGCCGGTCGTACGTCCACTCCCGCAGATCGTGGACGTGGACGTCCAGCACGCCCCGGGCGCGCGCCTTGCCGACGAGGGAGACGTTCAGCGGTTCCAGGTACTCCGGGAAGATCGTGACGACGTCGAGCCGCATCAGGCGTCGCCCTTCGGCGCCTCGTCCGTGTCCCCGCCGGCCGCCTCGTCGGCCTCCTCGTCGCGGGAGGAGGCAATCACGGCCTCGCTCTCGTCGATCAGGCCGGGCGGCGGGGTGATGACCGCGCGCTGCTCCTCCAGGTCGATCTCGGTGACGATCTCCTCGACGAAGGGGATCATCACCTCGCTGCCGTCGGGGCGCTCCACGATGAACAGGTCCTGCGAGGGCAGGTGGGAGATCTCGGTGATCCGGCCGATCCCGGTGCCGTCGGCGAGCACCACGTCGAGGTCGATCAGCTGGTGGTCATAGAACTCGTCCTCGTCCTCGGGCAGTTCCTCCGGGTCCACCTCGGCGATCAGGAGGGTGTTGCGCAGGGCCTCGGCGGCGGTGCGGTCGCGCACACCCTCGAAGCGCAGCAGGAGCCTGCCGCTGTGGACCCGGCCCGTCTCGATCGTCAGTGGGCCCGTCGCCGCCGGTTCGGTGGCCAGGACGGCGCCGGGTCCGAGCCGCAGCTCCGGCTCGTCCGTTCGTACCTCGACGGTGACCTCGCCCTTGATGCCGTGGGCGCGGCCGATCCGCGCGACTACCAACTGCACGCTGTTCTCCGATTGATGGGTGGGGGACGTCGGCCCGTCACGGAAACGCCCCGAGGGTCCGGGTGGCCGACGACCGTCCGGGTGGCCGACGACAAAGGCCGGGGACGGCCCGAAGGCCCTCCCCGGCCCTGGCCGGTGTTCAACTCGCTGATCAGCGAACCTGATCCACATCGACGAGGTCGACGCGGATCCCACGGCCGCCGATGGCACCCACGACCGTACGCAGAGCGCGAGCGGTGCGGCCGTTACGGCCGATCACCTTGCCGAGGTCGTCGGGGTGGACCCGGACCTCCAGCACGCGCCCGCGGCGCAGGGTGCGCTCGGCAACCTGCACGTCGTCGGGGTTGTCGACGATGCCCTTCACGAGGTGCTCGAGAGCCTCCTCGAGCATGCTCAGGCCTCGGTCGACTCGGTGGACGCGGGGGCCTCAGCCGCCTCGTCCGCCTTCTTGTCGGACTTCTTGGCCTTGGGGGTGATGGCCTCACCCTTGGCCTCGTCACCGTCCGAGGACAGCGCCTCGAACAGCGCGCGCTTGTCAGCCTTGGGCTCCGGCTGCAGCAGCGACGCGGGGGCCGGGAGGCCCTTGTGGGCCTGCCAGTCACCGGTGAGCTTCAGGATCGCGAGGACCGGCTCGGTCGGCTGGGCGCCGACGGACAGCCAGTACTGCGCGCGCTCTGCGTTGACCTCGATGCGCGAGGGGTTCTGCACCGGGTGGTACAGGCCGATCTCCTCGATGGCCCGGCCGTCACGGCGGGTACGGGAGTCGGCGACGACGATGCGGTAGTGAGGCGAACGGATCTTGCCCAGACGCTTCAGCTTGATCTTGACTGCCACGGAAGTGGTGTCTCCTGGTCTCAGACGTGGTTGGGCACAACTAGATGCCACGTGGGGTTGCGGTACTCGGAGTGCCCGATGGACGCGTCAGCCGGAGGAGAGAGGGGTCCTGTGCGACTGTCGAGTACAGCTAGCCATTGTGCCACACCACTTCGGCTCACCCCACCGCGACCGCCGCTTCCGGGATCTGGAACGGCTTGCCGCAGCCGCCGCAGACGATCGGGGCCTGGGCCAGGACCGACGGGACGACGCGGACGTTGCGTCCGCAGTCGCAGACGGCCTTGACGCGGACCCCGCCCCCGGAGGAACCGTGCCGGGCGGCAGGGCCCCGGAAGGAGCGCTTGGTGTCGGCGGCGGTGGCGACCGTGTGCGCCTTGAGGGCGCGCTGCAGCCGTTCGGTGGTCGGGCGGTACCGGCGCTTGGCCTCCGGATTCAGCGTGACCAGCGAGAATCCGCTGCTGGGGTGGGGTTCCTCAGCATGATCGAGGCCCAGCTCCTCGGCGATCGCGAGGAAGCGTCGGTTGTGGTAGCGGCCGGCGCGGGAGGTGTCTCGGACTCCTCTCGCGGCGGCGATGCCGTGGACTGCCTCGTGGAGCAGTCGCTCGAAGGAGAGCTCGGCGCCACAGGCGGACGAGGACTCTCCGATCAGGGACTCGGGCGCGGCTAGATCGGGCAGCTCGGGGTGGTACCGCTGAATGTCGGCCCACGCCTGTGCCAGCTCTGCGGCAAGTACAGGTGGTGTCGTGCTCACGTCGTGACAACGAGCCCGAGTGCCCCGGTGTTCCTATTCCGGGGCATCCCAAATAATTTGCACGTACCAGTCAGTTGCCCTTGATGCGTCCGGACGAGGGCGGGTACGCAGAACTGCGGAGAAGACGCACAGCTCGCACCAAGGTGGTGCACAGCGCGCGGTACGCCCGGCGGCTTCGGATGTGAGGTGCGCCGGCGGCCCGCGCTCCTGACGAATCCGCCCGAAAGACTACCCTTCCGTCCGCTCGACGTGCCCGGCGCGGGGTGTCGGGTAAGACTGGTCGGAGAGCAGACGTGGGACGGGGCGCACGACCGGGGCACGCAAGCACTGCTCCACAACCCCTGGACGGAACGGCGGATGCGCAGTTCTCTGGCTACGGGGGTGCGGAACACACGCACACGGGGGACGTCCACTCGGGCACGACCGACCTCTTGGCGGATTGGGGCACTTTCCATGACACCAACGCTCGTCCGGAACCAGCTGGGCGCGGACGCCTCCGCGCCGGCGGACGCCGGTACCCGCGCACGCGACTGGGCCGAGATCCAGGAACGCATGCTCGCGCCGCTGTACGAGGCGGTGTACGACCGGATGGAAGTCGGGGCCGCCACCCGGATGCTGTCCCTCGGCTGCGGTTCGGGCCTCGCGATGCTCGTCGCGGCGGCCCGGGGGGCGCACGTCACGGGTGTGGACTCCGACCGGGAGCGCCTCGCGCTGGCCCGCGCGCGGCTGCTGCCCGACGCCGGCTGGGACGCCGCTCCCGCGCACTCCGCGCACCCGGCCCGGCATCGGGCCCGGCTGCTGGAGGACGGGCGGCCGGCGCCCGCCGGCGCGGACGGCGCTCCGTACAACCTGATCACGGTGTTCGAGCCGATCGGCTGCGCGGCCGGGGACTCCGAGGGGCTGGTGCCGGCGCTGCGGTCGGCCGTGCCGCTGGCCGTCCGGGGCGCGACCGTGGTGCTGACCGGCTGGGGTCCGCCGGAGCGCTGCTCCACGGCCGCGGTGCTGCGGGTGGCCGCCCGAATGGTGGAGTCCGCGCGTCCGCCGCGTACGGAGCCCGGCAGGTGGCGGCCCACGCTCCGGGACGACCTGGAGGACGTGGCGGCGCGGGCCGGGCTGAAGCCGGACGGTTCCGGGCGGGTGTCCTGCCCGTTCGGGTACGCGGACGTGGGCAGCGCGGTGCGCGGGCTGCTGTCCACCGGGCTCTTCGACGCCGCCGTACGCGCCACGGACCGCTCCCAGGTGGAGAAGGAGGTCGCGGAGGCTCTGCATCCGTACCGGCGCCAGGACGGCACGGTGTGGATGCCGAACGTCTTCCGTTATCTGGTCTGCGTGACCTGAGCGGCCCCGCTTCCGGACACAGGTAAGGGGCGCCCTTGAGAGAGGGCGCCCCTTACCTGTCGTGCTCGGGTCCGGTTACATGAACTTCTTGAACTCGTCCGGCAGCTCGAAGTTCTTGTCTTCCTGGGCGGGCAGACCGAACGCGCCGCCCTGGGCCGCCTGCTCACGCCGTTCGGCGGCGGCGGCCTCCTCGGCCTTGCGCTTCATGGGGTTGCCGCTCTTGCGCTTCCCCTTGGCCTGCTTGACCTGCTTCTTCTGGCGGCCGGGGCCACCACCCATGCCGGGCATCCCCGGCATCCCGGGCATCCCGCCGCCCTGGGCCATCTTCGACATCATCTTGCGGGCCTCGAAGAAGCGCTCCACCAGGCTCTTGACCGCAGAGACCTCGACGCCCGACCCCTTGGCGATACGGGCGCGGCGCGAACCGTTGATGAGCGTCGGCTCGGCGCGCTCCTTCGGCGTCATCGACTTGATGATCGCGGCGGTGCGGTCGATGTCGCGCTCGTCGATGTTGTTGATCTGGTCCTTGATCTGCCCCATGCCGGGCAGCATCCCGAGCAGCTTCGAGATGGAGCCCATCTTGCGGACCTGCTCCATCTGCGCCAGGAAGTCGTCGAGGGTGAAGTCCTTGCCACCCTTGCTCGACTGGAGCTTGGAGGCCATTTTGGCGGCCTCTTCCTGGCTGAACGTCTTCTCCGCCTGCTCGATCAGGGTGAGCAGGTCACCCATGTCGAGGATGCGGGAGGCCATCCGGTCCGGGTGGAACGCGTCGAAGTCCTCCAGCTTCTCGCCGTTCGACGCGAACATGACCTGCTTGCCCGTGACATGGGCGATCGACAGGGCCGCGCCACCGCGGGCGTCACCGTCGAGCTTGGAGAGCACCACGCCGTCGAAGCCGACGCCGTCGCGGAAGGCCTCGGCGGTGTTGACCGCGTCCTGACCGATCATCGCGTCGACGACGAAGAGGATCTCGTCGGGGCTGACGGCGTCGCGGATGTCCGCGGCCTGCCGCATCAGCTCCTGGTCGATACCGAGGCGGCCGGCGGTGTCGACGATGACGATGTCGTGGACCTTGGCCTTGGCGAACTCGATGGAGTCCTTGGCGACCTGGACCGGGTCGCCGACGCCGTTGCCCGGCTCGGGGGCGTACACCGCGACGCCGGCGCGCTCGGCGACGACGCTCAGCTGGTTGACGGCGTTCGGGCGCTGGAGGTCGCAGGCGACGAGCAGCGGGGAGTGGCCCTGGCCCTTGAGCCAGAGACCGAGCTTTCCGGCGAGTGTCGTCTTACCGGCGCCCTGGAGGCCGGCGAGCATGATCACCGTGGGCGCGGTCTTGGCGAACCGCAGCCGCCGGGTCTCGCCGCCGAGGATGGAGACGAGCTCCTCGTTGACGATCTTGACGACCTGCTGGGCGGGGTTCAGCGCCTGGGAGACCTCGGAGCCGCGCGCCCGCTCCTTCACGTTGGCGATGAAGGCCCGGACCACGGGCAGGGCGACGTCGGCTTCCAGCAGGGCGATACGGATCTCGCGTGCCGTGGCGTCGATGTCCGCCTCGGACAAGCGGCCCTTGCCCCTGAGGTTCTTGAAAGTCGCGCTAAGGCGGTCGGAGAGAGTATCGAACACGGCGCTCGTCGGTCCTCAGGGTCGGGGGCGGGGCAGGTCAATCGCCCTCCAGGGTATCCGTCCCCCGGAGAACACCAAGCCCTCGCCCGGATCCGGAGTCCGGCGAGGGCGGTGGAGAGGCGGTGTGCGGGTCAGCCGAGGGCTTTCTCGACCTCCCGGGCGACCTCGGCGGCCCGGGCCGGGGACAGCGGTTCGTCGTCGGTCCCGGTGACGTAGAAGGCGTCCACGGCGTTGGCGCCGAGGGTCGAGACATGGGCGCTCCGTACCCGTACCGCACTGCCTTCCAGGGCCCGGCCGATCCGGTGCAGCAGTCCCGGGGCGTCCTGGGCGCGGACTTCGATGACGGTGGCGCGGCGGGAGCCCGCGGCGGCCACGGTGACCCGGGGCGGCGGGGCCTTCACCCCGCGCCGGCGCGGATAGGCCGCCTCGCGCTCGACGAGCCGGGCCCGGATGTCCAGGGAGCCGTCCAGGGCGCGTACGAGGTCGGCGCGCAGGCGGGCGGCCTGCGGGAGGGACCCGTACTCGGCGGCGACCCGCCAGCTGAGCAGCAGCAGGTCCGCCCGCTCCCCCAGCTCGTTCGGCAGCTCCACCGCTCGCAGGTCGGCGGCGCGCACGGTGAGGCGGTGCAGGGCGAGGACTCCGGCGGCGGCGGGGAGGACCCCGGGGCGGTCGGGCAGCGCGATGAGGAGTTCGACGCCGACGGGTTCCACTTCGCCGTCCCCGGCGGGCTCCTCCGGCTGGGTGTGCAGGGCGAGGACGGGTTCGCCGGTGCGCAGGGCCTCGATGGTGAGGCGTTCGTGCTCGGCGCTGGGGACTGCTTCCTCGGGCTCCTCGGGGAACTCCCCGGCGAGGACGGCGCCGACCCGTTTGACCAGGTCGGCGACGAGGGAGGCCCGCCAGGCGGACCAGGCGGCCGGCCCGGTGGCGAGCGCGTCGGCCTCGGTGAGGGCGTGCAGCAGCTCCAGGGTGGAGGCGGTGGAGACGGCGGCCGCGACCGACTGCACGGTGGCGGGGTCGTCGAGGTCGCGCCGGGTGGCGGTGTCGACGAGCAGCAGATGGTGGCGTACGAGGGTGGCGATGACGCCCACGTCGTGCTTGTCGAAGCCGATCCGGGTGGCCATGTCCCGGGCGATGACCTCGCCGGCCACCGAGTGGTCGCCGGGCCAGCCCTTCCCGATGTCGTGGAGGAGGGCGGCGACCAGGAGGAGGTCGGGGCGGTGGACGCGGCGGGTGAGGGAGGCGGCGCGGACGGCGGTCTCCACCAGGTGCCGGTCGACGGTCCAGGTGTGGACGGGGTTGCGCTGGGGGCGGCAGTGGACGCGTTCCCAGTCGGGCAGCAGCCGGGTGACGATCCCTTCCGCTTCGAGCGCCTCCCAGACGCCGACGGTGGCCTCCCCCGCGCCGAGCAGCGTGACGAGCTCCTCGCGGGCCTCGGGGGGCCACGGGACCGGCAGCGGCTGGGCGGTGGTCGCCAGGTGGCGTACGAGGTGGCGGGAGAGCGGGAGTCCGGCCTCGGCGGCGGCCGCCGCGGCGCGCAGGGTGAGGACGGGGTCGCGCTCCGGGCGGGCGGCGCGGGCGAGGACCACTTCGCCGTCCGCGTCCACCACGCCGTCGGCGAGCGGGGTGCGCTCGGGGGCGGGCCTGGCGCCGAGGCCGCCGCTGAGCAGGGCACGGAGCCTGGGGCGGGCGGAGCGGGCGCGCAGGACCCGGTTGACCTCGCGCCAGGTGACGTCGGTGGCGTACGAGACCGTCCGCGCGGCCTCGTACACCTGGCGGAGCAGGGTGTCGGCGTCGAGCAGGCCGAGGGCCTGGGCGACCTGGTCCTGTTCCTGGAGGGCGAGCCGGTCGGTGGCGCGCCCGGTGGTGAGGTGGAGGGCGTCGCGGGCGTCGAGGAGGGTGCGGCGGGCCTGGTCGAGACCTTCGCGCGGGGCGTCGGCGACCCAGGAGGCGGCCACGGCGCGCAGGGCGGTGGCGTCGCGGAGGCCGCCTCGGGCCTCCTTGAGGTCGGGTTCCAGGAGGAACTGGAGCTCGCCCATCCGCTCGGCCCGTTCCTGGCACAGCTCGTGGAGGGCGGGGAGGCGTTTGGGGGCCTGGTTGCGCCAGTCGGCGAGGATCGCGGTGCGCAGGGAGGCGACGAGGCCGAGGTCCCCGGCGACCGGCCGGGCGTCCAGCAGGCCGAGCTGCACCTTGAGGTCCTCGCCCGCTGTCTTCCTGGCCTCGCCGGGGGTGCGTACGGAGTGGTCGAGGGCCAGGCCCAGGTCCCAGACCGGGTACCAGACGGCGTCGGCGAGGGCGGCGAGGGCGGCCGCGTCGGCGCTGCCGTCGTGCAGCAGGAGCAGGTCGAGGTCGCTGCGCGGGGAGAGCTCGCCGCGGCCGTAGCCGCCGACGGCGACGAGGGCGGCGCCGCGCACCCCGACGCGGGTCGTGGCGGCGGTGAACAGGGCGGTCAGCCAGTCGTCGGTGAGGCGGGCGAGGGCCGCACGGCGCGGCGGCCCGGACCGCGCCTCCTGCTGGAGGAGGCGCAGCCGGGCCGCCGCGTAGCCGCTGGGTCCCGAGCCTTCGGTTTCGGTGGTCACTTCGGTACTCGTCACCCAGCTGCCTTCCGTTCGTGGGCCGTCGGTCAGAGGGCGTCCGGGCCGCGTTCGCCGGTCCGTACCCGGACGGCGGTGTCGACCGGGACGCTCCAGACCTTGCCGTCTCCGATCTTGCCGGTCCGGGCGGCCTTGACGACGACCTCGATGAGCTGTTCGGCGTCCTCGTCCTCGACGAGGACCTCGATGCGGATCTTGGGGACCAGGTCGACGGTGTACTCGGCGCCCCGGTAGACCTCGGTGTGGCCGCGCTGCCGCCCGTAACCGCTGGCCTCGGTGACGGTGAGCCCCTGGACGCCGAAGGCCTGGAGGGCCTCCTTGATCTCGTCCAGCCGGTGGGGCTTCACGACCGCGGTGATGAGCTTCATGCGTCCACCTTCTTTGCCTTCGGTGCTGCCGTCGGGTCCGTCGCGGGGGCGGTGGTGCGGGAGACCGAGCCGCCGCCCGTGCCGCTGAAGTCGTAGGCCGTCTCGGCGTGCTCGACCTGGTCGATGCCGGAGATCTCGTCGTCCTCGGAGACCCGCATCCCGATCGTCTTGTGGATCGCCAGGGCGATGACGGCGGAGACGAGCAGAGAGTACGCGAGGACGGCGACGACGCCGACGGTCTGCTTGCCGAGCTGTTCGAGGCCGCCGCCGTAGAAGAGGCCCTTGGCGTCGGACTGGACGCCTCCGGTGGCGAAGAAGCCGACCAGGATGGAGCCGATGATGCCGCCGACGAGGTGGACGCCGACGACGTCCAGGGAGTCGTCGTAGCCGAACTTGTACTTCAGGCCGACCGCCATGGCGCACAGGACACCGGCGATGGCGCCGATCGCGATCGCGCCGAGGGGGCTGACGGAGCCGCCCGCGGGGGTGATGGCGACGAGGCCGGCGACCGCGCCGGAGGCGGCGCCCAGGGTGGTGAAGGAGCCGTGGCGCAGCTTCTCGTAGACGAGCCAGCCGAGGACGGCGGCGGCGGTGGCGACCTGGGTGTTCAGGAACATGACCGCGCCGACGCCGTCGTCGTTGCCGAGCCAGGATCCGGCGTTGAAGCCGAACCAGCCGAACCACAGGAGCGCCGCGCCGAGCATGACGAGCGGCAGGCTGTGCGGCCGCATCGGGTCCTTCTTGAAGCCGATGCGCTTGCCGATGACCAGGATGACGCCGAGGGCGGCGGCGCCGGCGTTGATGTGGACGGCCGTACCGCCGGCGAAGTCGATGACGCCCATCTCGAAGAGCCAGCCGCCGGAGCCCCAGACCCAGTGGGCGACGGGGAAGTACACGATGGTGACCCACAGGACGACGAACAGCGCCCACGCGGTGAACTTCACGCGGTCGGCGAGCGCACCGCTGATCAGGGCCGGGGTGAGGACGGCGAACATCAGCTGGAAGGCGGCGAAGACGTACACCGGGATGGTGTAGCCGTCCCAGAGTTCGGTGACGCCGATGTTGCTGAGGCCGACGTAGTCGGAGCTCCAGCCGATGACCGAGCCGACGTCGGAGCCGAAGGCGAGGCTGAATCCGTAGAGCACCCACAGGACCGTGACGATCCCGAGGCTGATGAAGCTCATCATCAGCATGTTGAGGGTGCTCTTGACGCGGACCATGCCTCCGTAGAAGAAGGCCAGGCCGGGGGTCATGAGCATCACCAGGGCCGAGCAGATGAGCATGAACCCGGTGTTGGCGGCAGACAGCTCAGGGGCGTCTGCGGCGAGCGTCGTGATGCCTGGGGGCATCGGCGTCTCCTAGTCGTCGGTGCGGCCGCGGCGTGCGGGGGAATGCTGCGGGACCACTGGGGAACAGGTGCGGGCCGGTTATGAGCCACGAGGTTGGCGGAGGGCCGTTTCATGGGATGCCGCACGATGTTTCGCGAGCGTGACGAAGAGGGGTCGCGTGTTACGGCCGAATGAATCGGGGGTGGCGCGTCCGGTGCCCTGCCTACCATGCAGCGCACGCCGCATACGGTGCGGTTGAAACGCCCGGGGGACAGCTCTTGGGGCCGGAAAGCACGAAACCGGCCACGGCGGCCCTCCGTGTGACCAGGCGATGGGGGAGCCGAGTCGGGCTGTACGGAAGGGGCGCCGCGGCCGGGGCCGGGGGTGCCGGTCAGACCGCTTCGGCGGTCTCCGGCAGCTGCTCGTGGAGCAGCTCGGTGAGCCGGGCGACGTCGGCGACATCGCCGAAGTCCCTGGCAGCGGTGTCGACGGTCTTGCGCAGGCGGGTGTTCACCCGCTCGGAGCGGACCTTCTTGGCGATCTTCAGGGCGCGGGTGGCGAGCACGGTGGACTCCTCGGGCTCGCGCTGGAGGAGATGGACGGTGGCCATGCCGATGAGGTTGAGCGCGTAGGAGCGCTGGTGCTCGTCGTCCTCGCCGAACAGCTCGACGGCCTTCTCCATGACGGGCTCGGCGAGCGAGGCGTAGGTGGGGCTGCGGCCGGCGACATAGGCCAGGTCGCGGTAGGAGTGGGCGTTCTCCCCGTTCAGCTCGGCCTCGGAGAAGAAGCGGATCCAGTCGGGCTCGGGCTCGCCGTCGAGTCCGGCGTCCAGGAAGGTGTCCTCGGCCATCCGGACGGCCCGCTTGCACTTGCTGGGCTGGCCCATGTTGGCGTAGGCGCGGGCCTCCATCGCATACAGCATGGCCTGCGTACGGGAGGTGGCGCAGTCGCGGCTGCCGTACTGCGCGAGATGGATCAGCTCCAGGGCGTCGTCGGGGCGGCCCAGGTGGATCATCTGCCGGCTCATGCTGGAGAGGATGTAGCTGCCGAGCGGCTTGTCCCCGGCCTCCTTGGCGGCGTGCAGGGCCAGCACGAAGTATTTCTGGGCGGTGGGCTGCAGGCCGACGTCGTAGCTCATCCAGCCGGCCAGCTCGGCCAGTTCGGCGGCGCACCGGAAGAGCCGCTGGGCGGTGGGGCCCGGCTGGGGCTCCTGGAGCAGGTCGGTGACCTCGTGCAGCTGTCCGACGACGGCCTTGCGGCGCAGTCCGCCGCCGCACTGGGCGTCCCACTGCCGGAACATCGCGGTGGTCGATTCCAGCAGGTCCAGCTCGGGCCGGGAGAGCCGGGAGGGGCGGTGGTCGGAGGCCGGGACCTCCGGCTCGCCGGTGCCCTGGACGGGGACGGGCACCAGCCAGCGCTGCATCGGCTCGATGAGCGCGGGCCCCGCGGCCAGCGCCAGCGAGCTGCCGAGGAAGCCGCGCCGGGCGAGCATCAGGTCGCTGCGGGAGAACTCGCTGAGCAGGGCGACGGTCTGCGGGCCGGCCCAGGGCAGGTCGACCCCGGCCACCGAGGGTGACTGGTGGGCGGTGCGCAGCCCGAGCTGTTCGACGGCGACGACGGCGCCGAAGCGCTCCGAGAACAGCTCGGAGAGGATGCGCGGGATCGGCTCCCGCGGCTGCTCGCCATCCAGCCAGCGCCGCACCCGGGAGGTGTCGGTGCTGATGTGGTGGGCGCCCATCTGCCGCGCCCGCCGGTTCACCTGGCGCGCCAGCTCGCCCTTGGACCAGCCACTCCGCACGAACCACGACCCCAACTGACCGTTGGGACGCTTACCTGCATCCGTGTCGCCTGCGCCGCTGCCACTCACTGGAACGCCCCCATCCCGCTGAAACCTCATCGCGCGAACCATTATCAGCATGCCGTGCATCGGTGCTGCCCGTACGGGAGTTGGGCCCCGTCGACATCACGACACCATCGAACAGGAAATCGAGTTGCCTGCGGCATACCCATGGGTGCACATGCTCCCAGGCTTCGTGTACCGACGGTAATCCTACGATCACCCCTCTTGCGAGGGGGATTGAAGAAACGCCACCATTCGCCACCCCCTCGAAGGAACCCGACTGCCGCTGTGCGCGCTTGACTTGAGGGATCGGGACCGAGGGCGAGCGGTCGGAAGCACTCGGGGGCGCGTACACCGTCTCGCACTCCCTTTCGCACCACCGCGCACGCCACTCGATCGAGTTGCAGCGACGGAGGGTTACCCGAGCAGCGCGGGTCGTAACCACCGACGAGCCGGACCCGTTGGAGGGGGCATGGGCTTCACGATCGGCGGCATCCGGGAGATGCGATCCGGTGCGCGGCGACGCCACCGCGGCACCGACGGAACGGCGGTGGCCGAGTACACAGGGCTGTGGGGCTGGGCGGTGACGCCCGGGGCGCGGGCCGAGGCCGGCTCCTGCTCGTGCGGCGATCCGGTGTGCCCCTCCCCCGGCGCCCACCCGCTGGGCTTCGCCCGGGAGGTCCCGGCGGGCACCGGCCTGGACCGCGCGGCGGACGCCTGGGCCGAGACGCCCGGCGCGGCGATGCTGCTGCCGGTGGGCCGTTCCTTCGACGTCCTGGACGTCGCGGAGCAGGCCGGGCGGCGGGCGTTGGTGCGGATGGAGCGGATGGGGCTGCCGCTGGGCCCGGTCGCGGTGACGCCGACCGGGCGGGCGCAGTTCTTCGTCGCCCCCGGGGCCGCCGCCGGGCTGCCCGAGCTGCTCTACCGGATGGGCTGGGACGACGCGGACCTGGATCTGCGCGCCCTCGGCCCGGGAACGCACATCACTGCCCCGCCCTGCGATCTCGGCGGCCTCGGCCCGGTCCGCTGGCTGCGGCCCCCGGTGCTGGACACGGCGGCCGCTCCCCCGCAGGCGCGACTGCTGCTGGGGACCTTGGCGTACGTCTGCCACCGGTCCTAGGGGACGCCCCGGACGTCACGGAAACGGCGGACGGGCGGCAGGCTCCTCGCAGGAGCCGCCGCCCGTCCGCCGTACCGGATGCGGAGCGCGTCAGTCGCCGATCAAGGCGTCCACGAAGGCGCCCGGCTCGAACGGGGCGAGGTCGTCCGCCCCTTCGCCGAGGCCGATCAGCTTCACCGGTACGCCCAGCTCACGCTGGACCGCGATGACGATGCCGCCCTTGGCGGTGCCGTCAAGCTTGGTGAGGACGATGCCGGTGATGTCCACGACCTCCGCGAACACCCGGGCCTGGACGAGACCGTTCTGTCCGGTGGTGGCGTCCAGGACGAGCAGGATCTCGTCCAGCGGGCCGTGCTTCTCCACGACGCGCTTGACCTTGCCCAGCTCGTCCATGAGACCGGTCTTGGTGTGCAGCCGGCCCGCGGTGTCGATGAGGACGACGTCCGCGCCCTCGGCGATGCCTTCCTTGACCGCGTCGTAGGCGATCGACGCCGGGTCGCCGCCCTCGGGCCCGCGGACCGTACGGGCTCCGACGCGCTCGCCCCAGGTCTGGAGCTGGTCGGCGGCGGCGGCGCGGAAGGTGTCGGCCGCGCCGAGCACCACGCTGCGGCCGTCGGCGACGAGCACCCGGGCCAGCTTGCCGGTGGTGGTGGTCTTGCCGGTGCCGTTGACGCCGACGACCATGACGACGCCGGGCGTCTCGGCCCCGCCCTCGGTCTTGACCTCGCGGTCGAAGTCCGGGCCGAGCAGGGTGATCAGCTCCTCACGGAGCAGGGTGCGCAGCTCGTCCGGGGTCCGGGTGCCGAGCACGCGGACGCGCTCGCGGAGCCGCTCGACCAGTTCCTGGGTGGGGGCGACGCCGACGTCGGCGGTGAGGAGGGTGTCCTCGATCTCCTCCCAGGTGTCCTCGTCGAGGTTGTCCCGGGAGAGCAGGGTGAGGAGCCCCTTGCCCAGGGAGTTCTGCGAGCGGGCGAGCCGGGCCCGCAGGCGGACGAGCCGGCCGGCGGTGGGCTCGGGGATCTCCAGCGGCGCGGGGGCCTCGGCGACCGGGGCCTCCTCCACGGGCGCGGTGGCGTCCGGGAGGCCGACTTCGTCGATGGTGCGCCGCGCTTCGTCGCGCGGCGTCTCGGCCTCCTCGCCGACCTGCGGTTCGGCGGGAGGGGTGATGGTCGGCGTGCTCGGCGGCGGGGGCGGCAGCTGCTTCTTCTTGCGGCTGCCGACCACGAGCCCGCCGACCAGGCCGACAGCGACCAGGGCGATGACTACAGCGAGGATGACGATTTCGACGAGTTCCATAACCCGTCCAGTATCGGCCACGGCCGTGCCGCGGGCGCTGCCCCGGCTGACCCCCCGGCGATCCGGTGGGGCCATATGCACCTTTTGGCCGCAATGCGAACACGAGCCCCTACACTTCTGACGCCTCGTCAGGTACGGTGCGCCCGCCCGATCGCACAGCCGCCCGCCTGTCTGCCCGTACAGCCGCCCGCTCCGGCGAAGGGACGCCTCCGATGGCCTTCACAGTGGTCCGGTTCAATCTCGTCGAGCCCGACGCCACCCCCGTATCGCTCTCGGCCCGCTACCGCGCCGCCCTGGAGATGGCGGCGTACGCGGACGAGCACGGCGTCGACACGGTGCAGACCGAGGAGCACCACGGGGTGGCGGACTCCTGGCTGCCCTCCCCGTTCACCTTCGCCGGAGCGGTCTTCGGGGCCACCCGCCGGATCGCGGTGACCGTCTCGGCGATCATCGGGCCGCTGCACGATCCGCTGCGGCTCGCGGAGGACATCGCGGTGCTGGACCTGCTGAGCGCGGGGCGGCTGGTGACGGTCGCGGGGATCGGATACCGCCCGGAGGAGTACGAGCGGGCCGGGGTCGAGTGGGGGCGGCGCGGCAGGCTCCAGGACGAGCTGTTGGAGACGCTGCTGGCCGCGTGGAGCGGGGAGCCGTTCCCGTACCGGGGCCGTGCGGTACGCGTCACCCCCCGCCCGTTCACGCGTCCGCACCCGATGCTGCTGGTCGGCGGCAGCTCACGGGCGGCGGCGCGGCGGGCGGCCCGGCTGGGGCTGCCGCTGTTCCCGAGCGCGCATCTGCCGGAGCTGGAGGCGTACTACCGGGAGCAGTGCGCGGCCCACGGGACGGAGGGCTTCTGCATGATGCCCGCGGAACGTACGGCTCTGCTGCACGTCTCCGAGGACCCGGAGCGGACGTGGGCGCTGTTCGGCGAGCACCTGCTGCACGAGGCACGGACGTACGCCTCCTGGCAGTCCAAGGACATCCGCTCGGCGGTGCGCTCGGCGGCGACGACGGTGGCGGAGCTGCGCGAGGAGGGGGTGTATCGGATCGTCACGCCGGACGAGCTGGCCGGGCTGGAGGCGGATTCGCTGGTGCTGCATCCGCTGTGCGGCGGGATGCCGGTGGAGGAGGGGTGGCGGAGTCTGCGGCTGTTCTGCGAGGCGGCTGGGAAGCCGACGGCCCCGGCTCAAGGGTGAGCC
>NZ_JBHXPF010000037.1:0-81717 GCF_042718715.1 Streptomyces sp. NPDC058576
TAACCGTGACCTACCCCCTCGGACTCCCCACTGTCCGGGGCCTCGGGGTGCCCCCCCTACTCCCCTTCCGCCCGGCCCCCCGGGGGGGGTGGGGGCCCACCCCCCACCCGACCCGCCCGTCGCCAGTTCATCTACCCGTCGGTAGCATCCTGTTCATGGCAGAGACGGCAGCAGACGCAGCGGACACCGAGCAGACCTCACGGACGGACGCCAGGAAGGCGGCGCGCGACGGGCGCAGGGCGGCGAAGCTCGCCCGCGAGATCGGCGCCTTCGCCAAGGAGCACGGCGGCGCGGAGGGACAGCTCGCCTACATCGGCCAGGCGGGCGCCCGCATCGTCCTGGTCGGCGAGGACGGCGCGTGGGGCGACCTCGTCGCCCCGACCTACGCGGTGGCCGAGAGCGCGGCCGCGAAGTCCGGCATCACGATGCACGACGAGTTCGACGGCGAGTTCGCGCTCAAGGTCCGCACCGGCCCGTACGAGTGGTCCCGGATGGCCGGGATCCAGGTCGGCGGCCCCTCCAACGACCGCTGACGCGGCTCTTTCCGGCCCTGATCGACGAGACATCCCCTCGGGCAACACCTGACCCGGGGCTCACCCGTTAGGCCGTGCACACGCACGCCGTCCCAGGGAGCCCCGGATGACCGACACCGTGCCCGTGGCCGACCTGGTCGACCAGAACTGCCACGGCGTGCTCCGCACCGAGCTGGGCCTCGGCACCTTCGAGGCCCGGCTTGCCGCCTCCCGCGCCCCGGCCGCCCCCGGCACCACCTTCTTCGACACCCAGACCGGCTTCGCCGTGCGCCGCTGGTGCCCGCCCCTGCTCGGCCTCGAAGCGCACTGCCCGCCCGCCGGCTATCTGGCCAGGCGGCGCGAGCTGGGCGTCGCCGAGACCTCCCGCCGCCTGCTGCGCGCCGCCGGGGTCTCCGCCCACCTCGTCGACACCGGTCTCCCCGGCGACCTCACGGGACCGGCCGAGCTGGCCTCCGCGGCGGGCTCCGAGGCCCGGGAGATCGTCCGGCTGGAGGTCCTCGCCGAGCACGTCGCCGACACCTCGGGCACCGTCGGCACCTTCCTCGTCAACCTCGGCGAGGCCGTGCACACCGCCGCCTCTTCGGCCGTCGCGTTCATCTCCGTCAGCGGGGACGCCCCGTACACCGCCCCCGAGCCGCCGGGGCCGGTCCGGGTGCGGGCGGCGGCCGGACGCTGGCTGGCCCGGCGGGAGACGGAGCGGCGGGCCGCCCGCCGGGGCACGGTGGGCCGGGGCGGCGGCGGGGCGCCCCTCGAACCGGAGCTGCTGGACCATCTGCGCTGGTCCGCGGTGGCCTGCGGGCTGCCGCTGCAACTGCGCCTGGGCGCCGCGGACCCGGCCCGCCTCGCCGACTTCGCCGCCGCGACCGAGGGGCACGGCTGCGACCTCGTCCTCCTGCACGGCTACCCGTACCACCGGCAGACCGCCGCGCTGGCCGGCCGGCACCCGCACGTCTACGCCGACCTGGGGGCCGTACCGGCGCGGACGGGGGCGCGGGCGGCGGCCGTGCTCGCGGAGATCATGGAGCTGGCGCCGTTCGGCAAGCTGCTGTTCTCCAGCGGGGCCCGGGCTCTGCCGGAACTGCACCTGGTGGGCGCGCGGCAGTTCCGCGAGGCGCTGGGGCGGGTACTGGGCGCCTGGGTCGAGGACGGCGCGTGGACCCGGCAGGACGCGGCCCGGGTCGCCGCGATGATCGGGTCGGGCAACGCGCGCCGGGTGTACGGGCTGGGGGGAGAGCGGTGAGGGGCGGCGGGCCTCCTCACCCGCCGCCCCTCACCCGCCGTACGTACGTCCGTCAGACGGCCGTCGCCGGTGCCGTCTCCGGCCGCTCGGCGGACGGGCCGGGCAGCGGGGCGCTCGTGTCGTCGCCGCGCTCGCGCATGCTCAGGATGAGCCGGACCACGGCGATCAACAGGATGGCCGAGCCGAACATGTGGATGCCGACCAGGATCTCGGGGACGTCGCTGAAGTACTGGACGTACCCGATCGCGCCCTGCGCGAGCAGGACGAGCAGCAGGTCACGGGCGCGGGCCCGGGTGTCGGCGGGCGCGTCGACCACCCGCAGGGCCAGCCACATCGCGATGGCCAGGGCGCAGACCACCCAGGCGGCGATGGCGTGGATGTGGGCGGCGACCGACCAGTCCCACGGCATGCGCGGCACGTCGCTGCTGTCGCCGGCGTGCTTGCCGGAACCGGTCACCGAGGTGCCCAGCACGAGCAGGACGACCGTGGTCGCGAGGATCGCCCAGGACAGCCGGCGCACCGGCAGCGGGGTCCGGGGCCGCGGCGGGCCGTCGCCCTCGCCCACCCGCACCCAGGTGATCACGGCGATGGCGAGGAGCACGTTGGCGAGCAGGAAGTGCCCGGCCACCGTCCACGGGTTGAGCCCCGCCCAGACCGTGATCCCGCCGAGGACGGCGTTGGCCAGCACGATCCAGAACTGCACCCAGGCCAGCCGGATCAGCTTGCGGCGGCGCGGCTTCATCGCGCTGATCGCGATGATCGCCCAGCCGACCGCGGCCGACAGCACATAGGCCAGCAGCCGGTTGCCGAACTCGATCGCGCCGTGCAGCCCCTGTTCGGGCGTCGCGAACAGGCTGTCGTCGGTGCACTTGGGCCAGGTGTCGCAGCCGAGGCCCGAACCGGTGAGCCGGACGGCTCCGCCGGTGATGATGATGAAGACGCTCATCATGATGGCGGAGAGCGCGGCGCGCTTCACCACCTTGGTGGACGGCGTCCAGCGCTTGGCGATGAGGGAGATGGGGGTTTCCACGCGGACCATCGTAGGACGGGGCTTGTGCGCGTTTTCACGAGGGGGTGGTTCGTGGCGCCTTGCCCGTGAAGATCCCTGCCGCCGTGTGCTACTCCCAGCGGAAGAACTTCGCCGCCGCGCCGAGCCCGATGACCGCCCACACAGCGAGGATCCCGGCCTGGGTCCACGGCATCGACGCACCGTGCTGGAGGACGTCCCGCAGGCCCTCCGAGAGTGCCGAGACGGGCAGCAGCCCCAGCACGGACTGCACCGCGTCCGGGAACTTGTCCAGCGGCACGATGACCCCGCCGCCGACCAGCAGCAGCAGGAAGACCAGGTTGGCGGCGGCAAGCGTCGCCTCCGCCTTCAGCGTCCCCGCCATCAGCAGCCCGAGCCCGGAGAACGCGGCGGTCCCCAGGACGAGGAGCAGCAGCACCGAGAGCGGATCGCCCTCGGGCGACCAGCCGAGCGCGAAGGCGATCGCCGTCAGCAGCACGATCTGGAGCACCTCGGTGACCAGCACCGACAGCGTCTTCGCGGTCATCAGCGCCCAGCGGGGCAGCGGGGAGGCCCCGAGCCGCTTGAGGACCCCGTAACGGCGTTCGAAACCGGTGGCGATGGCCTGGCCGGTGAAGGCGGTGGACATCACCGCCAGGGCGAGGATGCCCGGCGCGAGGAAGTCGACCGACGCGCCCGAGCCGGTGTCGACGATGTCGACGGCGCTGAACAGCACCAGCAGCAGCGTCGGGATGATCACTGTCAGCAGCAGCTGCTCGCCGTTGCGCAGCAGCATCCGGGTCTCCAGCGCGGTCTGCGCGGCGATCATCCGGGGGAGCGGGGCGGCGCCGGGGCGCGGGGTGTACGTACCGGCGCTCATGCGCGCAGCTCCTTGCCGGTCAGTTCGAGGAAGACGTCCTCCAGGGTGTGCCGCTCCACCGAGATGCCCTCGGGCATCACGCCGTGCTGGGCGCACCAGGAGGTCACGGTGGCCAGCAGCTGCGGGTCGATGCTCCCGGTGACCCGGTACGTCCCCGGCAGCGGCTCGGCCGCCCCGGAGCCGTCGGGCAGCGCCTTGACGAGGGAGCCGAGGTCGAGCCCCGGGCGGCCGGTGAAGCGCAGGGTGTTCTCCGCGCCGCCCCGGCAGAGCGCCTCCGGACTGCCCTGGGCGACGACCCGGCCCGCGTCGATGATCGCGACGTCGTCGGCGAGCGCTTCGGCCTCGTCCATGAAGTGGGTGGTGAGCACCACGGAGACCCCGTCGGCGCGCAGCTCGCGCACGAGGTCCCAGGTGGAGCGGCGGGCCTGCGGGTCGAGGCCGGCGGTCGGCTCGTCCAGGAAGACCAGCTCGGGCCGGCCGACGACCGCCAGGGCCAGGGAGAGCCGCTGCTGCTGGCCGCCGGAGAGCCGCCGGTAGGTGGTGCGGCCGCAGTCGCCGAGGCCGAGACGCTCGATCAGGGCGTCCACGTCGAGGGGGTGGGCGTGCAGCCTGGCCATGTGCCGGAGCATCTCCTCCGCGCGGGCGCCGGAGTAGACGCCGCCGGACTGGAGCATCACCCCGACCCGCGGTCGCAGCCGCTCGGCGTCGGCGACCGGGTCGAGGCCGAGGACCCGTACGGTGCCCGCGTCGGGGCGGCGGTAGCCCTCGCAGGTCTCGATCGTGGTGGTCTTCCCGGCGCCGTTCGGGCCGAGGACGGCGGTCACCGCGCCGGTCGCGACGATCAGATCGAGGCCGTTCACCGCGGTCTTCGCGCCGTACCGCTTGACCAGGTTCTCGACCTGTACGACGGGCTCGTTCTCCATGGCGCACCAGTCTAGGGGGGCCTATGGGAGGGGCGTCCCGCGGGCCCAGATTAGGTAACCCTAAGTGACGAACCACACCGTAGATCGTTTCGGACCGTGGTTGTCAGGTTCGAATGAATTACGCAACAATGGTGTTGTGAAATACGACGGACGGGCTCCTCAGGAGGAACTCGCGACCGGTGAGCGCTCGACGCGCAACCGGGTCGCGCGCTCCATCCTGGACCACGGCCCCTCCACCGTCGCCGATCTCGCGGGGCGCGTGGGCCTCACCCAGGCCGCCGTCCGCCGCCATCTGGACGCCCTCGTCTCCGACGATGTCGTCGAAGCCCGTGAACAGCGGGTCTACGGAGCGCGGACCCGCGGCAGGCCCGCCAAGGTGTTCGCCCTGACGGACTGCGGCAGGGACGCCTTCGACCAGTCCTACGACACGCTGGCCGCCGACGCCCTGCGCTTCATCGCCGAATCCGGCGGGGACGAGGCGATCATCGCCTTCGCCCGTGCCCGGATGGCCGCGATGGGCGAGGCGTACCGCGCGGCGGTCGAGGCCGCGGAGCCCGAGGGGCGCACCGAGGCCCTGGCCAAGGCCCTGTCCGCCGACGGGTACGCTGCTACGGCGCGAAGCGCGCCGGGCCCGCAGCAGGGCGAGCAGCTGTGCCAGCACCACTGCCCGGTGGCGCATGTCGCCGAGCAGTTCCCACAGCTGTGCGAGGCGGAGACGGAATTCTTCTCCAGCCTCCTCGGGACCCATGTGCAGCGGCTGGCCACCCTCGCCCACGGCGACGGCGTGTGCACGACCTATGTGCCGCGAAGTGGCCACGCAGCACCCCAACAGACCACCCATTCAGCATCTGCAAGCACGGCCGGGAGGAACCCCGCATGACGCTCCCCACGGAGACTGCCCACCCTGAGCTCGAGGGTCTGGGTACGTACGAATTCGGCTGGGCCGACTCCGACGCGGCAGGCGCGGCGGCGAAGCGCGGCCTCTCCGAGGCTGTCGTCCGCGACATCTCGGAGAAGAAGAACGAGCCCGAGTGGATGCTGAAGCTGCGGCTCAAGGGCCTCAAGCTCTTCGGTAAGAAGCCCATGCCGAACTGGGGCTCGGACCTGTCGGGCATCGACTTCGACAACATCAAGTACTTCGTGCGGTCCACGGAGAAGCAGGCGGCCTCCTGGGAGGACCTGCCCGAGGACATCAAGAACACGTACGACAAGCTCGGGATCCCCGAGGCGGAGAAGCAGCGCCTCGTCGCCGGCGTCGCCGCGCAGTACGAGTCCGAGGTCGTCTACCACCAGATCAACGAGGAGCTGGAGGCGCAGGGTGTCATCTTCATGGACACCGACACGGCGCTGAAGGAGCACCCGGAGCTCTTCAAGGAGTACTTCGGCACCGTCATCCCCGTCGGTGACAACAAGTTCGCCTCGCTGAACTCGGCCGTGTGGTCCGGCGGCTCGTTCATCTACGTGCCCAAGGGCGTCCACGTGGACATCCCGCTCCAGGCCTACTTCCGTATCAACACGGAGAACATGGGCCAGTTCGAGCGGACGCTGATCATCGTCGACGAGGACGCCTACGTCCACTACGTCGAGGGCTGCACCGCCCCGATCTACTCCTCG
This sequence comes from Streptomyces sp. NPDC058576, assembly GCF_042718715.1. NCBI lineage: Bacteria > Bacillati > Actinomycetota > Actinomycetes > Kitasatosporales > Streptomycetaceae > Streptomyces > Streptomyces sp. NPDC058576. Next base: position 6,197 of record NZ_JBHXPF010000037.1, read on the forward strand.
GACTCGCTGCACAGCGCCGTGGTCGAGATCATCGTGAAGAAGGGCGGCCGCTGCCGCTACACGACCATCCAGAACTGGTCGAACAACGTCTACAACCTGGTCACCAAGCGGGCCGTGGCCTACGAGGGCGCGACCATGGAGTGGGTCGACGGCAACATCGGCTCCAAGGTCACCATGAAGTACCCGGCCGTCTACCTGATGGGCGAGCACGCCAAGGGCGAGACCCTGTCCATCGCCTTCGCGGGCGAAGGCCAGCACCAGGACGCCGGCGCCAAGATGGTCCACATGGCCCCGAACACCTCCTCCAACATCGTCTCCAAGTCGGTGGCGCGAGGCGGCGGCCGTACGTCCTACCGCGGACTGATCGAGATCGGCGAGGGCGCGCCGGGCGCGAAGTCCAACGTCCTCTGCGACGCTCTGCTCGTCGACACGATCTCCCGCTCGGACACCTACCCCTACGTCGACGTCCGTGAGGACGACGTGTCGATGGGCCACGAGGCGACCGTCTCCAAGGTCTCCGAGGACCAGCTCTTCTACCTCATGAGCCGCGGACTCACCGAGTTCGAGGCCATGGCGATGATCGTGCGCGGCTTCGTCGAGCCGATCGCCAAGGAGCTGCCCATGGAGTACGCCCTGGAGCTCAACCGGCTGATCGAGCTGCAGATGGAGGGTTCGGTCGGCTAGGTCCTCGCCCGAGGACCACCGGGACGGCCGTCCGCGGCCGTCCCCGCCCCACCGAATCCCCCGAGTTCTTGACTGAAGAAAGCGAGCACTACGACAGCCATGGCTGAGGCTCAGAACACTCCGGCGGGCTCCACCACCGCCGGCTCCATCGCGGTGGCCGCCGAGTCGACCGTCGCCACCCGCATGAGCGCACCCCCGTCCTTCGACGTCGCGGACTTCCCCGTTCCGCACGGCCGTGAGGAGGAGTGGCGCTTCACGCCGCTGGAGCGGCTGCGCGGGCTGCACGACGGCACCGCGGTCGCGAACGGCGGCGGCGTGAAGGTCGCCATCGAGGCGCCCGAGGGTGTCACGGTCGAGACCGTCGGCCGCGACGACTCCCGGCTCGGCAAGGCCGGCACCCCGGTGGACCGGGTCGCCGCCCAGGCCTACAGCTCCTTCGAGCAGGCCTCGGTCGTCACGGTCGCCAAGGAAGCCGTGCTCACCGAGCCGATCAGGATCGCCGTGCACGGCGAGGGCGGCGTCGCCTTCGGCCACCAGCTCATCGAGCTGGGCGCCTTCGCCGAGGCCGTCGTCGTCATCGACCACACCGGTGACGCGGTGCTCGCCGCCAACGTCGACTACGTGCTGGGCGACGGCGCCAAGCTGACCGTCGTCTCCGTCCAGGACTGGGACGACACCGCCGTCCACGTCGGCCAGCACAACGCGCTGGTCGGCCGGGACGCCTCGTTCAAGTCGATCGTCGTCACCTTCGGCGGCGACGTCGTGCGCCTGCACCCCCGGGTCGCCTACGCGGCCACCGGCGGCGAGGCGGAGCTGTTCGGTCTGTACTTCACCGACAAGGGCCAGCACCAGGAGCACCGCCTCCTGGTCGACCACAACACCCCGCACTGCAAGTCCAACGCGGTGTACAAGGGCGCCCTCCAGGGCGACGGCGCGCACGCCGTCTGGATCGGCGACGTCCTCATCCAGGCCGCGGCCGAGGGCACCGACACCTACGAGATGAACCGGAACCTCGTCCTCACCGACGGCGCCCGGGTCGACTCCGTGCCCAACCTGGAGATCGAGACCGGCGAGATCGTCGGCGCCGGCCACGCCTCGGCGACCGGCCGCTTCGACGACGAGCAGCTCTTCTACCTCCAGTCCCGCGGCATCCCGGCCGAGGAGGCCCGCCGCCTCGTCGTGCGCGGCTTCTTCGCCGAGCTGGTCCAGCAGATCGGTCTGCCGGACGTCGAGGAGCGGCTCATCGAGAAGATCGAGGCCGAGCTGAAGGCGTCCGTCTGATGTCCTTCGTCAAAGCCTGTGCGCTGAGTGAGCTGGAGGACGACACCCCCAAGCGGGTGGAGCTCGACGGCACACCCGTCTCCGTCGTCCGCACCGAGGGCGAGGTGTTCGCGATCAACGACATCTGCTCGCACGCGAACGTCTCCCTCTCGGAGGGCGAGGTGGAGGACTGCGCGATCGAGTGCTGGCTGCACGGATCGTCGTTCGACCTCCGCACCGGCAAGCCGTCCGGCCTTCCCGCGACGCGCCCCGTCCCCGTATACCCCGTAAAGATCGAAGGGGACGATGTGCTCGTCTCCGTCACCCAGGAGTCCTGAGTCACCCATGGCAACGCTTGAAATCCGCGACCTGCACGTCTCCGTCGAGGCCGACAACGCCACGAAGGAGATCCTCAAGGGCGTCGACCTGACCGTGAAGCAGGGCGAGACCCACGCCATCATGGGCCCCAACGGGTCCGGCAAGTCCACCCTCGCGTACTCGCTCGCGGGTCACCCCAAGTACACGATCACGAGCGGCACGGTCACCCTGGACGGCGAGGACGTCCTGGAGATGTCCGTCGACGAGCGCGCCCGCGCCGGCCTGTTCCTGGCCATGCAGTACCCGGTCGAGATCCCCGGTGTCTCGGTCTCCAACTTCCTGCGCACCTCCGCCACCGCCGTCCGCGGCGAGGCCCCCAAGCTGCGTACGTGGGTCAAGGAGGTCAAGGAGACGATGGCCGGGCTCCAGATGGACCCGTCCTTCGCCGAGCGCAACGTCAACGAGGGCTTCTCCGGCGGTGAGAAGAAGCGCCACGAGATCCTTCAGCTGGAGCTCCTCAAGCCGAAGATCGCCGTCCTGGACGAGACCGACTCCGGCCTGGACGTCGACGCGCTCAAGACCGTCTCCGAGGGCGTCAACCGGGTCCGCGAGACCGGCGAGGTCGGCACCCTGCTGATCACGCACTACACCCGCATCCTGAAGTACATCAAGCCCGACTTCGTGCACGTCTTCGCCAACGGCCGGATCGCGGCCTCCGGCGGCGCCGAGCTGGCCGACCAGCTGGAGAACGAGGGCTACGAGGCCTACACGAAGGGTGGCGCTTCCGCGTGACTGACGCCCGACAGGGGCTCTCCGGCCTCCTCGACACCGAGGCGATCCGCAAGGACTTCCCGCTCCTGGACCGCACGGTCCACGACGGAAAGAAGGTCGTTTACCTGGACTCCGCGGCGACCTCGCAGAAGCCGCGCCAGGTCCTCGACGCGCTCAACACGTACTACGAGCGCCACAACGCGAACGTGCACCGCGGCGTCTACACGATCGCCGAGGAGGCCACCGCGCTGTACGAGGGCGCCCGCGACAAGGTCGCCGCCTTCATCAACGCACCCAGCCGTGACGAGGTGATCTTCACGAAGAACGCCTCGGAGTCGCTGAACCTCGTGGCGAACATGCTCGGCTGGGCGGACGAGCCCTATCGGGTGGACCGCGACACCGAGATCGTCACCACGGAGATGGAGCACCACTCCAACATCGTGCCGTGGCAGCTGCTCGCGCAGCGCACCGGCGCGAAGCTGAAGTGGTTCGGCATCACCGACGACGGCCGGCTCGACCTGTCGAACATCGACGAGATCATCACCGAGAAGACGAAGATCGTCTCCTTCACGCTGGTCTCCAACATCCTGGGCACCGTCAACCCGGTCGAGCAGATCATCCGCCGCGCCCAGCAGGTCGGCGCGCTGGTCTGCATCGACGCCTCGCAGGCGGCCCCGCACATGGTGCTCGACGTGCAGGCGCTCCAGGCCGACTTCGTGGCCTTCACCGGCCACAAGATGGTCGGCCCGACGGGCATCGGCGTGCTGTGGGGACGGCAGGAGCTCCTGGAGGACCTGCCTCCGTTCCTCGGCGGCGGCGAGATGATCGAGACCGTGTCGATGCACTCGTCCACCTACGCTCCCGCGCCGCACAAGTTCGAGGCCGGTACGCCCCCGATCGCCCAGGCCGTCGGCCTCGGCGCGGCCGTGGACTACCTCACCTCGATCGGCATGGAGCGGATCCACCAGCACGAGAAGGCGATCACCGGGTACGCGGTGAAGCGCCTCCTGGAGGTTCCCGACCTGCGGATCATCGGTCCGGCGACGGCCGAGGACCGCGGCGCGGCGATCTCCTTCACGCTCGGCGACATCCACCCGCACGACGTGGGCCAGGTCCTCGACGAGCAGGGCATCGCCGTCCGGGTCGGGCACCACTGCGCGCGCCCGGTCTGCCTGCGGTACGGAATTCCCGCGACGACGCGAGCGTCGTTCTATCTGTACTCCACGCCCGCCGAGGTCGACGCTCTGGTGGACGGGCTGGAGCACGTCCGGAACTTCTTCGGCTGAGGGCTGACTGGTGAAGCTTGATTCCATGTACCAGGAAGTGATCCTGGACCACTACAAGCACCCCCACGGGCGAGGCCTGCGGGACGGCGACGCCGAGGTGCACCACGTCAATCCGACGTGCGGCGACGAGATCACACTCCGGGTGAAGTACGACGGCGAGACCATCGCCGACGTGAGCTACGAGGGCCAGGGCTGCTCCATCAGCCAGGCCTCCGCCTCCGTGCTGAACGAGCTGCTCGTCGGCAAGGAGCTGTCCCAGGCGCAGAAGATCCAGGACGCGTTCCTGCAGCTGATGCAGTCCAAGGGCCAGCTGGAGCCGGACGACGCGATGGAGGAGGTGCTGGAGGACGCCGTCGCGTTCGCCGGCGTCTCCAAGTACCCCGCCCGGGTCAAGTGCGCGCTGCTGAGCTGGATGGCGTGGAAGGACGCGACGGCCAAGGCGCTGTCCGAAGGGAAGACCGCATGAGCGACAACGAGACCGCGACCATGAAGCCGGCCTCCGAGGAGGAGGTCCGCGAGGCGCTGTACGACGTCGTCGACCCCGAGCTGGGCATCGACGTCGTCAACCTGGGCCTGATCTACGGCATCCACGTCGACGACGCCAACATCGCCACCCTCGACATGACCCTGACGTCCGCGGCCTGCCCGCTGACCGACGTCATCGAGGACCAGGCGAAGTCCGCCACGGACGGCATCGTCAACGAGCTGCGGATCAACTGGGTCTGGATGCCGCCGTGGGGCCCGGACAAGATCACCGACGACGGACGCGAGCAGCTCCGCGCGCTGGGGTTCAACGTCTGACACGCTCCTCGGAGAGTGACGAACGGCCATGCCCGCCAGGCAGACTGGCGGGCATGGCCGTCTCCACGTACCACATCGCCGTCGACGCTCACGACCTGCCGCTGCTGGCCCGCTTCTGGAGTGCGGTGCTGGACTGGCAGGTGCTCTTCGAGCACGAGGAGGAGATCATCATCGGCGCGCACGAGACCGCGCTGCCGGGCATGTGCTTCCTCCCCGTGCCCGAGGGGAAGACCGTCAAGAACCGGATGCACATCGACCTGACCCCGGACGACCAGGCCGCCGAGGTCGAGCGGATCCTCGCGCTCGGCGCCCGGCGGGTGGACGTCGGCCAGGGACCGGACGCCACCTTCGTGGTGATGGCCGACCCCGAGGGCAACGAGTTCTGCGTGCTGCGCCCCAAGCGCACCCTGACCGACTGAGGCCTCCCCCCCGACGTCGTCAGACGTGGGCGGGCGGCGGCGGGCCGTACTGCTCCGGCAGGGTCGCTCCCGCCGCCCCGGCCAGGACCGGGCCCAGGTTCTCCGTGCGCATCCGGAGGTCGACGTACAGCAGGCCGATCACCAGCGGCGGGAGGATCATCGTGATCAGCTGGGAGATCATCTGGCTGATGAACGACAGCAGCGCCACACTGCCGAGCATGGCGATGAGCGCTCCGTCGCTGGGTTCGGAACCCATGTCCGCGGGGTCGAACAGGCCGGGAACCATGCCGATCATCTGGAAGGGCATCTGGATCATGAAGCCGATGACGGCCGCGAGCCCGAAGCCGAGCAGCGTGACGCCGAAGACCCGCCACCAGGTGCCGCGCACGAGCTGGGCCGAGCGTCGCAGGGCCGCCACCGGGCGCTGGTTCTCGAAGACCACGACGGTCGGGGCCAGGGAGAACCGCACCCAGAGCCACATCGCCACCGGAGCCAGGACCAGCCCGAGGAGAGAGCCGACCAGCGCCATCGGCATCAAGCCGTCCTCGTCGCCCAGCGAGACCGTGTAGGCCATCAGCCCGACGAAGGCGAGCAGGAAGAGGGCCATCGGGACGATCATGATCAGCCCGGTCAGGAACACCGCGCCGATGATCGACCAGACCCGCGACCACGCCCGCTTCCAGACCTCCCCGAAGCGGATCGGGCGGCCCAGGACGGCTTCCTGGAGGACGACGGGGACCGCCGCCTGCATCATGGCCGACGCCAGCAGGTAGACGATCATGCCGATGACCATCAGCACGCCGAACGCCACGCCCAGCGGGACGAGTTCGGCGGCGTCGGGCGAGCCCGGGGAATCGGACGTCAGCTCGTCCCACTGGCTCGCCACGGCGGATGCGGCCACCACCAGAGCGACGACCATCACGAGCGCCACCGCGCCGAACAGCGTCAGCGCCACGCCGATCAGCGGTTTCCAGTACCGCCCGATCGTCGCGAAGGCGCCGCTGAGCATGTCCGAGACCCTCAGCGGCGCCAGGGGTATCACCCCCGGCTTCGGCGGTGCCGCCCACCCGCCGTGCCAGCCGCCGCCCGCTCCCTGCGCGCCCCCGTGGAAGGGCCCCCCACCGTGAGGTGCGCCCCCGTACGGGCCACCGCCCCACCCTGCGTCCTGCGCCACTGCGTCTCCGTCATGTCGGCGGCCCGGGTACCGGGCCGTGTGTTCGGTCGGCACACCGTAGCGCCCCCGACGTGGGCCGATGATAGGTACGGCCGTACACAACGTTGGGTACAGTCGTACACATGGGATATGCATACGGGCTGCTCGCCGCCGCCATCGCGGCGGAGGTGGCCGGGACGACGGCCATGAAGTACAGCGAGGGCTTCACCCGGCTCTGGCCCTCGATCGGCACCGTGGTGGGCTACCTCATCGCCTTCACCCTGCTCGCGCAGACCCTCAAGACGCTCTCCGTCGGCACCGCGTACGCCATCTGGGCCGGCGTCGGCACCGCGGCCGTCGCCCTCATCGGGATCCTCTTCCTGGGGGAGTCCAGCGGCCTGGTCAAGATCACAGGCATCGCCCTGATCGTCGCCGGAGTCGTCGTCCTCAACCTGGGAGGGGCCCACTGATGGCCCGGCGGTACGACCCCGCCCGGCGGACACGCATCATCGATGCGGCGCTGACCGTCATCGCTTCCGACGGGATAGCCGGGCTCAGTCATCGCACCGTGGCCGCCGAGGCCGATGTGCCGCTCGGCTCGACCACGTACCACTTCGGCTCGCTCGACGAGCTCCTGGTCGCCGCCCTGCGCCGGTGCAACGAGAACTTCGTCCAGGCGCTGCGCTCCAGCGGCCTCTTCGCCGGGGAGGGGGACGGCGAACGGGGTCCGGCGGAGGCGGACCTCGCGGGGGAGCTGACCCGGCTGCTGGGCCGGTGGTTCGCGGGTGAACGCGGGGCGATCGAGCTGGAGTACGAGCTGTACCTCGCGGCCCTGCGCCGCCCCGCGCTGCGCCCCGTCGCCGCCGAGTGGACCGAGGAGGCCGTCGCGCTGCTGTCCCGGCGCACCGACCCGGAGACCGCGCGGGCCCTTGTCGCGCTGCTGGACGGCGTCTGCCTCCAGGTGCTGCTGACCGGGGGCACGTTCGACGCCCCGTACACCCGGAAGATGCTGGGGCGGATCGTCGCGGGCGGCGGCGCCTGACCGCGTCGGGGCCCTCGGTCGGGCCGCCGGGGGGCGGACCGCTTCCCGCGCCTCGTGCACGCTCGGTCCGATGTCCGTGATCGGGTACAGCACCTCGCGGATTGTCCGCTCCCGGTCCACCACCAGCGTCAGCCGCTTGAGTCCGCTCACGCCCGCCGCCCGGAACGTCGGCAGCCGCAGCGCCGCCGTCAGCGCCAGGTCCGCGTCCGAGAACGACGGGAAGCGCCCCGCCACCGCCCACGTCGCCGACCAGGCGCCCGGCCACGCCCAGGGCCGTTTGGGCGCGGGCTTCGGGAAAGGGGCCGCACGCTGAGACCGGTTCGCCCGAGCGGGCCCCGGCCGGTTAGGTTGCTGTTCATGACCGACACGACTTCCCAGGGTTCTGCCCGTACCACCGGCGCCGTCGCCGCCGGCCTCGCCACCGTCGCCGGTGACGGCACCGTCCTCGACACCTGGTTCCCCGCCCCCGAGCTGACCTCCGACCCCGGCCCCGCCGGTACGCAGCGGCTCACCCCGGACGAGGCCGTCAATCGCCTCGGCGAGGGCGCCGCCAAGGCGATCGGCGTGGACGCCCGGCGCGGTGTCGAGATCGTCGCCGTGTCCACGGTCATCTCCTCGCTCGACGACAAGCCGCTCGACGCGCACGACGCCTACCTGCGCCTGCACCTGCTCTCGCACCGGCTCGTCCAGCCGCACGGCCAGAACCTCGACGGGCTCTTCGGGCTGCTCGCCAACGTCGCCTGGACCTCGCTCGGCCCGGTCGCCGTCGACGACCTGGACCGGGTCCGCCTCAACGCCCGCGCCGAGGGCCTGCACCTCCAGGTCACCTCGGTCGACAAGTTCCCGCGCATGACGGACTACGTGGCGCCCAAGGGCGTACGCATCGCCGACGCCGACCGCGTCCGGCTCGGCGCGCACCTCGCCGCCGGGACCACCGTCATGCACGAGGGCTTCGTCAACTTCAACGCCGGCACGCTCGGCACCTCCATGGTCGAGGGCCGGATCTCCGCGGGCGTCGTCGTCGGCGACGGCTCGGACATCGGCGGCGGCGCGTCCACCATGGGCACCCTCTCCGGCGGCGGCAAGGAGCGCATCATCATCGGCGAGCGCTGCCTGGTCGGGGCGGAGGCGGGCGTCGGGATCGCGCTCGGCGACGAGTGCGTCGTCGAGGCCGGTCTGTACGTCACCGCCGGTACGCGCGTCACGCTGCCGGACGGTCAGGTCGTCAAGGCCCGCGAGCTGTCCGGCGCCTCGAACATCCTCTTCCGCCGCAACTCGGTCACCGGCACCGTCGAGGCCCGCCCGAACAACGCGGTCTGGGGCGGCCTGAACGACGTGCTGCACGCCCACAACTGATCTCCGCTGTTCCCGTACATCAGGCCGCGAGAAGTTCCTCGTACGCCTTCCGCAGCCCGTCGGCCGCCTCGCGCCCGGCGGGCTGCAGCGGTTCCCGGACCGGGCCCGCGTCCAGGAGCGCCTTCGCGGTGACGGTGCCGGGGAGGCCGCTCGCCATCATCAGTTCGGTGAGGCGCGCCGTGAGCCCGTTGAGCCGGGCCGCCTCGTCGGTGCGGCCCGCGTCGAACGCGTCCAGCGGCGCCCGCATCCGGCGGGGGACCACGTTCGCGACCGTACTGACGTAACCCGCGCCGCCCACCGCGTACAGCGGCAGGTTCAGCTCCTCGCAGCCCGAGTAGTACGCGAGCGAGGTGCGGGCCAGCACCTTCGTCGCGCCGAGCAGGTCCAGGGAGCAGTCCTTCACCGCGACGATCCGCGGGTGCTCCGCCAGCCGCAGCACGGTCTCCGGCTCGATCCGTGTGCCGGTGCGGCCGGGGATGTCGTACAGCATCAGCGGCAGGCCGGTGGAGTCCGCGACCCGCAGGAAGTACGCCTCTACGGCGGCCTGCGGCGGGCGGCTGTAGTACGGGGTCACCACCAGCAGCCCGTCCGCGCCCGCCTCCTCGGCCTCCCGCGCCAGGCGCAGGGTGTGCGCGGTGTCCGGGCCGCCGACACCGGAGAGCAGCGGCACTCCGTCACCGACCTCCGCCCGGACGGCCCGCAGCAGGGCGGACTTCTCGGCCTCCGTCGTGGTGGGGGACTCGCCCGTGGTGCCGCTGAGGACGATCCCGTCGCAGCCCTGTGCCACCAGCCGCGCGGCATGCGCGCGGGCGGCGTCCTCATCCAGGGCCCCGGTGGCGGTGAAGGGCGTGATCATGGCGCAGAGTGCGCGGCCGAAGGGGCGCGGTGCGGTGGCGGTCATGCCCGAAGTGTCTGCGCCGGGAACCGGAAAGGTCCACTTAGATCTCCTTGTGACGAACGGCAAGGGATGCTGAAGAGTCGGGCGGGCGCTTCCGCTCCTCCTGACATGACCGATGAGCGGGCGGGTGACCGGCCGCGGCGAGGGGTGGGCGACATGGGCGGGCGCATACGGGTACGGAGACGGGTCCCCCTGATCCTGCTGACGGCCACGCTGGCGGCGCTGACCGGCTGTTCGGGCTTCCTCGTCCCGGCCGGCGAGGGGGAACGGCCGGACCCCACCCCGTCCGCCTCCGCTTCCCGGCCCGGCGTCGTCCGCGCCGAGACGCTGCCCCCGACCCCCGCGCCGGGTGCCGACGCGCCCGCCCAGGGCGCCCCGGCGCAGACCGGCCCTACCTCCGCCCCGCCCGGGAAGTGCCCCGCGTCCGGGGTCGTGGTGGACATGGGCCCGGTGGAGACCGGGATGATGCACCGGGCCGTCGTGCTGACCCTCACCAACTGCGGCCGCGAGCCCTACGCCGTCGACGGCTACCCCTGGGTCCGGGCCCTCGGCGAGGACGGCCGCCCTCTGTCCGTCAAGGTCAACGAGGACGGTTCGTACTTCGGCAACGACCCGGGCCCGAAGAAGCTCCAGCTCGACCCCGGCCGCACCGTGAAGTCGATCCTCGCCTGGGTCTCCACGCCCGAGGGCGGCGACCTCATCGAGGGCGACGCACTGGCGGTCTCCGCCGCCCCCGGCCTCCCGGTGCGGGTCTTCCCGCTGGAGGGCCACGACATCCGGCTGATGGACGAGCTCAACACCACGGCCTGGCGCACCGAACTCGGCGGCTGAGGAAGGGACTTCGGTGGCCGATGACGGGATTTCGGCGGCGGGCCGGAACTCGGGCGCCCCGGCCGGACCTCAGCTCCCCGGTGCGGCCCCGGCCGTGGGGACGGTGTGCGTGACCCAGGCCGCGCCCGCCGGAGCCCCGGGCAGCACGTGCAGCAGGAACGCCGCAGGCTCGTCCGGACGGCCCGGCACACCCTCCCGCAGCACCAGCCCGCTCTGCCGGTACGTGCTCGGCGCGACGGCCACCGTACTGCCCGCGAAGGGCGCGGTGACCGGGCGGTGCACATGGCCCGCCAGCACCCGGACGACCCGGGGGTGCGCGGCGACCACCCCGGCCAGCGCGGGGCCGTCCGCCAGGCCCATCGCGTCCAGGAACGGAATGCCGACCGGAACCGGCGGGTGGTGCAGGCAGACGAGGGCCGGTACGCCGGGGCGCTGGGCGAGGGCCCGGTCCAGCCAGGCCAGCTGCAAAGAACCCAGCCGCCCGCCCGGGGAACCGGCGACCCACGAGTCCAGGACCACGACCGTGAACGCCGGATGCTCCACCACGTACGACGTCAGCGTCCCCCCGCCCAGGAAACGCGTCCCGCCGAACCCGCCCACGAGAGCCTCGGGCACGTCGTGGTTCCCCGCCACCAGGTGCAGGGGCAGCGGGAACGCGTCGACCTCCTCGCGCAGTGCCGTGTACTCGCCCCGCTCCCCCCGCTCGGTGAGATCACCGGTGATCACGGCGCAGTCCGGGAGCGGATCCAGGGCGAGCACCCGGCGCAGAGCGGCCCGCAACCCCGCCGCGGGGGCCGCCGCCCCGGGGCCGGTGGTGAGGTGCGGGTCGCTCAGGTGCGCCACGGAGAGGGTCATGGTTCCCCTCCTTCCCCGGCCGCCTCCCACCGCACCCGTGGCCGCTCACGCCGTGGGCGAACGGACGCGCGGACGCGTCGGCGGGAACGGCCTTGACCTCGACCGGACTTGAGGTGTGACGGTGGTGATCACGGCGCACCGAACGGCGCGCGTGAGAGGGGACCACCGCCATGACCACGCACTTCACCGACCGCCCCGACCCGGCCCGCGCCGACGCCGGGATCGCCAAGGCCAGCACCTGGAACGTCGGGACACCGCAGCGGCAGCGGGAGGCCGTCGGCGCCATCCGGAAGGCCTGGGAGAGCCGGGAATGGCCGCACCCGGGGCTGCTCTCCTACAGCGTCTACGAAGGAGAGGACGGCGCGACCCTGCTCCACTACTCCCAGTGGACCGGCGAGCAGGCCTACCAGGACTTCGTACGCGAGAGCCGCGACGCCCGCAACGCCGAGATCGACGCCGCCGTCCCCGGCATCGAACGGATCGCCCTGCACACGTACGCGCTGTACCGCTCCGGACTCCGGGCCGAGGGCGACACCCGGGAGACCGGCTGCGTCGTCATCGTCGACGTCGAGTTCGACGGGCCCGACCCCGCCCGGCAACGCGACTGGGTGGACCGCGTGTTCGAGGCGCTCGGCGACGAGGCCGAGCTGCCCGCCGGCGGCATCGCCGCGCACTTCCACGCGAGCACGGACGGCACCCGGGTCCTCAACTACGCCGAGTGGGAGAGCGCCGAGCACCACATCGCGGCCCTCGCCGCCCCCGGTGAGGGCGTCGGTTCCCCGTACCCGCTCTGGGAACGCGTCCAGAAGTACCCGGGCATGACCGGCGGCGGCGTGCACCGCTACACCCCCGCGCTCAGCATGGAGCCGGGCGCGGAAGGGTAGCGCGCCCACCCGCGGCGGGCGGCAGGTGACGAGAGCGCCGGGCCGCAGGCGGGTGATCGCGGCGGGCGGAAGCGGCGGAGAGCGATGGGGGCAAGCGGCGGGCGGCAGGCGGCGAAATACGTCTAGGCTTGGGCGGCTGAACCGCGTACGCACTCCGTACGCCCCCGAGCACGCACCGAGGAGACCCCCCGATGTCCGCAGAGCGCCCCTCCCTGCCGCCGGTGCGGCTGAACTCCGAGGCCGAACTGGCACGGGACGCGCTCGCCGCTCCGCTGTTCGTCCGCGCCGTCAGGCTCGCCCGGTGGGCCGGTCCCGAGACCCGTGTCGGGGCGGGCGGCGAGCTCGTCGAGGCACAGCTGCCCGCGGCCGCCGAGCACCTCGGGCTCCCGGCCGACGAGGACGGCGCCGCGTACGCCAGCGAGGCCTGGCGGCTCGCCGTGGACACCGGTCTCCTCGACGTCACCGACCCCGAGGAGGACGGACTTCCGGACGGCTCGGAGGGCTCGGACGGCTCCGAGGCCGAGGGCACCGTCACCGCGGGCGAGAACCTGGCCCTGCTCACGGGCGGCTCCCCGCAGGACGTCCTGTCCATCTGGCTGGACGGCCTGGACGCGGTGCACGCCGACGCCACCGCACCCGTCCTGGACGACTTCGCGGACCTCGTCGGCGAGGACGGCTCGATCGACTTCGACGCCCTGGACTGGGACCCGGAGGCCGAGTCGGAATTCCTCGACGGCGTCCTCGGCAACCTCTACCTGCTCACCCTCGCGGACAACGGCGCGGGCGATGGACCGGTCCCGCTGCCCGCCCTCGCCGCGTCGATGATCGTCCCCGACGACATGGGCGAGCCCACGGACGACATCCTGGAGCAGGTGTCGGAGGCGATGATGCGCCTGGACGACCAGTTCCGGCTCCTCGAACCCATCGGGATCGTCGCATACCGGCCGGTCGACGAGGCGCTGCTGGTCGAGGAGGGCGAAGCCGCGGACGACTCCGTCGCCGGGGCCGACGACGAGGACGTCACCCGCTACGGCATGGTCCAGCTCACCCCCCTCGGCCTGTACGGCATCCGGGCCCGGATGCTGGAAGCCGGGATGGACGCGCCCGCCGTCGGCGACCTCGCGGGCAAGGGCGCCGACGTCCTCCTCGACGGCATCGCCCACTACCCGGAGTCCGCCGCCCGCGCCGAGGTCAAGCTCTGGCTCGCGGGGTACGCCGAGGGCGCGGTATCGGCGGCGGCCGAGCTGCTGGCCGCCGCGCGCGGCACGGACGAGGGCGCCCCGCTGCGCCGCCTCCACTGCCAGCAGGCCCTCGCCCTGGCCGGCCCCGAGGCGGAGCCGCCCGTACGCGCGGTGCTCGGCGACCCGGAACTGGGCGGCCTGGCCCGGGTCTGGCTCGCGGAGCGCGGCGCCGCCGACGTGCCCGCCCCGCCGGAGGACATGATCTTCTGGCTGGCCATCGACACCATCGCCGCGCAACTGGACGCGGACGGCGAGCTGGACGAGCTCCAGGGCCTGATCGAGGGCCTCTCCGCACAGCACAGCGGCTTCTTCGACGAGGTCTGGCGGGTCGACCACCCGGCCACCGCCGACGTGCTGGAGGCCATGGGCCGGCTGCACAGCGACAAGAAGGCCGCCAAGGACGCCCGCAAGGCGGCGTTCAAGGCTCGGTCGCGCGCGGACGGCTGAGAGCGGCGCGTAGCTCCTGTCCTGAGCGCTGCTCCTCCCCAGCAGGTGTCGGCGGTTCGACACCGCCCGTCCGCCCCGGCGGGCGAAGCGAAAAACGCCACACCTTCGGGGGTCTTTCCGATGCCGCGTTCCGCGTGGTTTCGCTGCTGGAGGCGGCAGTAAGCGCTGACCGGCCCTGGTGAGCGCTGATTACGAATCCGGCACTTCTGGGGCCCCTGCGCCGACGGGCATGGCGTCGGGCCTTCACAGGGCGCATACTCGACGTAATGAAACAGTCAGCCGGATCCCGGCGTCACCTGCCTTCCAGTCCCTTCAACCGCCCGGCCCAGGAGGCCCCACCGGTCGAATGCTTCGATGTGGGCGACAGGGTGTCGCACGACCAGTTCGGGCTCGGCAGGATTCTTGCTGTCGAGGGCGACAACGACGCAGTCCTCATCGACTTCTCGGGGCGTCAGGGAAGGATCCTGAGCCCGTACTCCAAGTTGACCAAGCTCTGAGACGCGAGACGAGCACGAGCAGCGTCCGCCTTCTCCGGATCCGGGGCGCCTGAATCCCTTCAGGCGCCCCGGACTCCGTTCCGGGTCCGCAGGCCCCTCAGAGGGCCTTGGCGGCGGGCTTCACCATGCCCCGCACGGTGCGCGACTTCACGAACTCGCCGATCGCGGTCATCTCCCACTCGCCGGTGAACTGCTTGATGAGCTTGGCCATCATCACGCCGGTCTGCGGCTCGGCGCCGGTGAGGTCGAAGCGCACCAGCTCCTCGCCCGAGGCGTCGTCGATCAGCCGGCAGTAGGCCTTGGCGACCTCGTTGAACTTCTGGCCGGTGAACGAGTTCACCGTGAAGACCAGGCCCGTCGCGTCCGCGGGGATCCGGCCCAGGTCCACGACGATCGCCTCGTCGTCGCCCGCGCCCTCACCGGTGAGGTTGTCGCCGGAGTGCTTGATCGCCCCGTTCAGAATGGTCAGCTTGCCGAAGTAGCAGCTGTCCAGGTGGTTGCGGTTGGGGCCGTAGGCGATCACCGACGCGTCCAGGTCGATGTCCTTGCCGCGGAACGCGGGCTCCCAGCCCAGGCCCATCCTGACCCGCGAGAGCAGCGGTGCGCCGCCCTTGACGAGGGACACGGTCTGGTTCTTCTGGAGGTTGACCCGGCCCTTGTCCAGGTTGATCTTCCCGGAGCCGGCGGGCGCTGCGGGGGCCGCCGGGGGAGCGGGCGGTGCGATCCGGGGGTCGACGGGAGCGGCGACCGGGGCGGGGGCCTGGGGCGCGACCGGAGCGGGGGCCGCCGGGACCGGAGGCGCGACCGGGGCCGCGGGCTCCTCGACCGAGACGCCGAAGTCCGTGGCAATCCCGGCGAGACCGTTCGCGTAGCCCTGGCCGACCGCGCGGGCCTTCCAGGCGCCGTTGCGCAGGTAGATCTCGATGACCACGAGCGCCGTCTCGGCGCCCAGCTGCGGCGGGGTGAAGGTGGCGAGCGCGCTGCCGTCGTCCGCGTTGCGCACGGTGGCGGTGGGCTCGACGCCCTGGAAGGTCTGGCCCTCGGCGTCCGGGCTCGCGGTGACGACGATCTTCTCGATGCCCGGCGGGACGGCGGTGGTGTCCACCACGATCGCGTCGGGTCCCGAGCCCCCGCCGGCGCGGTAGGTCACGCCGGGGCCCGAGGGCTGGTTGTAGAAGATGAAGTCGTCGTCGGAGCGCACCTTGCCGTCGGCGGTGAGCAGCAGGCCCGAGACGTCGAGCCGCACCGGAGCGGCGACGTCCACCGCCACGCGGGCGGCGGGGAGAGGAATGTTCGAGCCGGGGGTCATTGCGGTCATGCACGGGGTAACGAACGACCCTGCTTTGCCGTTCCCTTACCTTCGCGCCCGTCCGCCGGACACTTTTCGCCCGCCGGAACCGACTCAGCGGCGGTTGCGCGGGTGGTTGCGGGCGGTGCGCTCGTTGCCGTGCTTGTACGCGCCGGTCCAGCGCGCCATCACCATCTGGGCGTCGCCCGATGCCACCTCGGCCAGGAACTTCTCCGCCCGGCCACCGCGCAGGGTGCCCGCGGGCCGCCCGTGGTGGGTGATGGTGACGCTCTGGTCGCCCTGCTGTTCGTACTGGAATCCGGAGGGTCTCGGCATGCCCGTATCCTGCCCGCCCCGAAGCCCCGCGTCGCCCGCATTTCCGCCCTCCCCGCCTTCCGGCCCGCCGGCTCAGTGCGGCCAGATCGGCGGGTCGGTCACGAAGTGGCCGCCCACGCGGGTGTGCGCCGGATTGCCCGGGTCCAGCTCGCCCTGGTCGGCGACGAGCTGCGCCGCGTACGGCTCCGAGTCGTCCAGCGGCCGGTAGCCCAGCGCCCGCGCCGGTGTCAGGTCCCACCACAGGCGGGTGTTGGCGGAGGAGCCGTAGACGACGGTGTGGCCGACGTCCTCGGCGGTGAGGGCCGCGTGGAACAGGCGCGCGCCGTCGGCGGGGCTCAGCCAGACCGACAGCATCCGCACCGAGGTGGGCTCCGGGAAGCAGGACCCGATCCGTACCGACACCGTCTCCAGTCCGTGCCGGTCCCAGTAGAGCTGTGCCAGGTCCTCGCCGAAGCTCTTCGAGAGCCCGTAGAAGGTGTCCGGGCGGCGCGGGGTGTCCAGGGGGATCAGCGGACCACCGGCGGCCGGGCGCGGGGTGTGGCCGATGACGTGGTTGGAGGAGGCGGACACGATGCGCGGGACGCCCGCCTCGCGGGCCGCCTCGTAGAGCGCGTGCGTGCCCTGGATGTTGGCGCGGAGGATCTTGTCGAACGTGGACTCCAGCGAGATTCCCGCCAGATGGATCACCGCGTCCACCCCGCGCACGGCCTCGCGCAGCGCCTCCCGGTCGTTCAGGTCGGCGGTGATCGCGTCGGGCGCGCCCTCCACCGGGACCAGGTCGTACAGCCGCAGGTCGTATCCGTACGCGGGCAGCAGTCCCCGCATCAGGGTGCCGAGGCCGCCTGCGGCGCCGGTGAGCAGGACGGTACGGGGAGCGGTCATACGAGGGTCTCCTCGGGGTGAAACGCGAGCGACTCTGTGCGCGATCCTGGATGTCATTCACATCCGTGGACAAGCTAAGAAGGTGAGGGAGGCCCGCGTCAAGAGGCCGCGTCGGTGCGGCGTCCGCCTTGACCTGCCGTCGAAGGCTGCTTTAGCGTGGGCGTGTTCAGAAATATGGACGTCGATCAGAATGGTGCACGCCGTGCCGTGTACGCCTGAACTCGCTCAGGGAGCGCCCGTGACCTCAGCCCCCCTTGCCGCCCGGCTCAGCGAAGTCGCCGGGCCGCTCTTCTTCCCGGTGACCGCGTTCGGGCCGGACGGCACCGTCGACCTGGACGTCTTCCGCGCCCATGTGCGGGCCGGGATCGACGCCGGAGCCGCCGCCGTCTTCGCCTGCTGCGGCACGGGCGAGTTCCACGCGCTGACCCCCGAGGAGTTCCGCCTCGCGGTCGCCGCCGCCGTCGAGGAGACCGCCGGACAGCTCCCGGTCGTCGCCGGGGCCGGTTACGGAACGGCCCTCGCCGTCCAGTACGCGCGGGCCGCCGAGGAGGCCGGAGCCGACGGGCTCCTCGCCATGCCGCCCTATCTCGTCGTCGCCGGACAGGAAGGGCTGCTGAACCACTACGCGGACCTCGCGGCGGCCACCGGCCTGGAGACGATCGTCTACCAGCGCGACAACGCGGTCTTCACACCGGAGACCGTGGTGGCCCTGGCCCGCACGCCCGGCATCATCGGGCTCAAGGACGGCCACGGCGACCTCGACCTCATGCAGCGCATCGTCAGCGCGGTCCGCACCCACCGGCCCGGCGACGGCTTCCTCTACTTCAACGGGCTGCCGACCGCCGAGCTCACCGGCCTCGCCTACCGGGGCATCGGCGTCACCCTCTACTCCTCCGCCGTCTTCGCCTTCGCCCCGGACATCGCGCTCGCCTTCCACCGGGCCCTGGACTCCGGCGACGACGCCTTGGTCAACGCGCTGCTCGACCACTTCTACCGGCCGCTGGTCGAACTGCGCGCCAAGGGGCGCGGGTACGCCGTCTCCCTGGTCAAGGCCGGTGTCCGGCTCCAGGGTCTGGACGTCGGCGAGGTGCGCACCCCGCTCACCGAACCGCCCGCCGCGCACGTCAAGGACCTCATCGAGATCATCGCGAGCGGCCGCACCCTGCTGGCGGAGCACGCCACTGCGGGGGGCCGGCCGGGGGACCGGGCGTGAGGGCGGGCGCCTTCCTCTATCCGTGGGACGTCGTCGGGGACCCGGCCGCCGCCGCCCGGATCGCGGACCTCGGCGTCCGGCAGGTCACCCTGGCCTCCGCCTACCACTCCACCCGGGCCCTGACCCCCCGCCACCCCGCCCACCGCGTCGTGACCGCCGAGCACGCCGCCGTCCTCTACCCGCCCGACCCGGACCGCTGGGCCGGGCGGGCCCTCGCCCCGTACCGCCAGAGCTGGACGGCCGGCGACGATCCGTTCGGGGAGGCCGCCGGGGCGCTGGCCGCCGCCGGCCTTGAGGTGCACAGCTGGGTGGTCCTCGCGCACAGCTCGCGTCTCGGCGCGGAGCACCCGGACACCTCGGTCGTCAACGCCTACGGGGACCGCTACCCCTGGGCCCCCTGCATCGCCCGCCCCGCCGTGCGCGCCTACCTCGTGGATCTCGCCGCGGAGGCCGCCGCCCGGCCCGGCGCGCACGGCACCGAACTGGAGTCCTGCGGCTGGTACGGCTTCGCCCATCTGCACGCCCACGACAAGACCGCCGGTGTGGGCCTCGGCGACGCGGCGCGGTATCTGATGTCGCTGTGCTTCTGCGCCGTGTGCCGCGAGGGGTACGGGGAGGTGGGCGCCGACCCGCAGGCGCTGTCCGCCGCCGTCCGCCGGGCCCTGGAACCGGCCTGGTCCGGCGCCGGCTCCCCGGAGTCCGGCCGCGAAGGCATCTCGAAGCTGCTCGGGCCCGAACACGCGGACGCCACGCTGCGATGGCGCGGCCGGGTGGCCCGCACGTTCCAGGAAGCGGCCGTCGCAGCCGTACGGGCGGCGGCCCCGCCCGGCTTCCAGGTGCTGCTGCACGCGGACCCCGTCCCGTACCGCACCGGGGCCGACGTCGGCGTCGAGCCGGACCACGTCCTCGCCGTGGCGGACGGCGTGGTGCTGCCCTGCACCGGACCCGACGCCCAACGGGAAGCGGTCCTCGGGCCGTTCGCCGGGCGCGGCGGGGTGCGCGCCGCCACCTTCGGGATCGTCGCCGGGATGGGCGGCAGCCCCCGCACCCTGGAGCGCGACGCGGCCCACGCCGCCTCGCTCGGCGCGGACCAACTGCGCCTGTACCACGCGGGACTCGCCTCGGGCCCGGACCTGGAGGCGGTCGCCGCCGCACTCTCACGGCTGGGGTGAGGCGGGGGTACGGCGATGGAGCCGCCGCGCCCCCGCCGTCAGCGCCACCGCGGCCAGCACCCCGGCCACCCCGGCCCCCGCCGTCAGCACCCGCACGTCCACCACCGCGACGAGCCCCGCCCCCAGCGCCAGGGCCACCGCGTTGGGCGCCGTCATCAGCGAGCCCGCCGTCGCCGCCGTACGCCCGAGCACCTCGTCCGGCGTCTCCCGCTGCACCGCCGTCATCGCCGCGATCAGCACGCACGGCAGACCGAACCCGATCACCGCGCTCGCCGCCAGGGCCACCGGCTCCCACGGCAGCGTCCGCGCCCCGACCGCCAGCGCGAACAACGCCATCCCGCCCGCCGCGAACACCCGCTCGGGCAGGCGGCGCAGCAGCGGCCCGGCGAGCAGCCCCACCGCCACCGAACCGGCGCCCTGGACCGCGTACAACACCCCCGCGTACGCCGGGTCCCGGCCGAGCACATCATCGACGTACGCGAAGGTGACGGCCCCGTTCACCCCCGCCAGCAGCATCGTCGCCGCGCCCGCCGTCACCAGCGGGCGCAGCACCGCCGAGGCGCGGATCCGCCGCAGCCCGGCGGCGAGTTCATCGCGCCAGGAACCGGCCGGGGCCGTGGCGGTGCCCTGCGGAGCCTCCCGTGCCGGCAGCCGGGCGAAGACCAGGGCGGCCAGGGCGCACGTCGCCGCGGCCGCCAGGGCCACGGCCGGGCCGCCGAACCGCGCGTAGAGCCCCGCGCCCGCCAGCGGGGCGACCAGCTTCATGCCCTCGTTGGCCGTCATCCGCAGCCCGTTGAAGTCCGCCAGCAGGGAGGCGGGCACGGTCCCCGCGACGAGCGCCGACTCCGCCGCGTCGAGCAGGACGCCGCTCGCCCCGTGGAGCACCAACACCACGAAGAGCAGCCAGACCGTGGAGCCCGAGTCCACCAGCACCAGCGGGACCAGCAGGCAGGCCATCGCCAGATTGCCCCGGACCAGCAGCGTCTTCCGGTCCAGCCGGTCCGCGAGCGCGCCGAGCACGGGCCCGGCCAGCACCGGGGCCCACATCGCGCACACCGTCAGGGCCGCCAGACTGTTCGACCCGGTCAGCGACTTGACCCAGATCCCCGCCGTGAGCCACAGGGCCGACGTACCGAAACCGGAGACGACCACCCCTGCCAGACAGCGCCCGGCCGTCCGGTCCCGCAGGACCCGCAGCACCGCCGAACCGCCCATGCCCCTCATGCCACTCATGCAGGGGAGTCTGGGGAGTAAGGCCCTCCGGCGGCATCGGGCGGATGCCTTATGCGGGCCGTGCGGTGACGTTACGCCGGCGCCCCCGGACGTCCGGGGGCGCCTCGCTCATCGCTCCAGCGCCGCCTTCATCGTCTTCTGCGCGATCGGTGCGGCCAGTCCGTTGCCGCTGACCTCGGAGCGCGCCGAGCCGGAGTCCTCGACGATCACCGCGACCGCGACCTCCTTGCCGCTGTCGCGGTCCTTCGCGTACGAGGTGAACCAGGCGTAGGGGGTGTTGCTGTTGTCCACGCCGTTCTGCGCGGTGCCCGTCTTGCCGCCGACCTCGGCCCCGGCGATCTTGGCGTTGGTGCCGGTGCCCTCCTCGACGACCGTCACCATCGCGCTCCGCAGCTGCTCGGCGGTCGACTCCTCCACCACGCGCTCCGTGTCGCCGTCGCCGGTCTCCTCCAGCGCCGTGCCGTCCCCGTCGGTCACCTGGGAGACCATGTGCGGCGCGGCCAGCTCACCGCCGTTGGCCAGCGCCGAGCTGACCATCGCCATCTGGAGCGGGGTCGCGGTGACCTCGAACTGGCCGATGCCGCTCAGCGCCGTCTGCGCCTTGTCCATGCCGGTCGGGTAGACGCTCTTCGCCGCCCGCACCGGGACGTCCAGCTTCTCGGTGCCGAACCCGAACGCGTCCGCCATCTCCTTGACCTTGTCCTGGCCGAGATCGGCGGCGGCCTTCGCGAAGACGTTGTTGCAGGAGTACTGGAGCGCGGTGCGCAGCGTCGCGTTCTCGCAGGGGGCGGACGCGTTCTCGTTGCGCAGGACGGTGCTGGTGCCCGGCAGGGTGTACGGGTCGGGGCTGTCGGTGCGCTCGTCGACCGAGCCGTAGAGGCCGTTCTCCAGCGCGGCCGCCGCGACCACCAGCTTGAACGTGGAGCCCGGCGCGAGCGGCTGCCGCAGCGCCCGGTTGACCAGCGGCTTGTCCGGGTCGTCCAGCAGCGCCTGCCAGGCGTCCCCGTCCGTCGTCCCGCTGATCTTCGAAGGGTCGTAGGAGGGGGTGGAGACCATGCCGAGGATCCGGCCGGTCTTCGGGTCGATCGCCACCGCCGCGCCCTTGTCGTCGCCGAGCGCCTCGTAGGCCGCCTTCTGGACGTCCGGGTCGATGGTGGTGAGGACGTTGCCCGGGGCCGCCTGCCCGCCGGTGATCAGGTCCTTCGGGTTCTTCAGCCGGTCGTCCGTGCCGTCCAGGACGTCGCTGTGGATGCCTTCGAGCTGGGTCGCCCCGTACGCCTGGGAGCTGTAGCCGGTGACGGCCGCGTACAGCTCGCCCTGGGTGTACGTGCGCTTGTACCGGAGGTCGCCGCCACTGGTCCCCTTCGATCCGGTGACCGGCGAACCGGCCACGATGATGTCCCCGAGCGGCTGCGCGTACTGCGCGATGGTGTTCCGCCGGTTGTGCTCGTCGTCTGCGAGCGCCTTGGCCTCGTAGCCCTGCACCCACGTCGCCCGCACCAGCAGGGCGAGCACCATGAGCAGGCAGAAGACCGAAGCGCGCCTGATTGTCTTGTTCATCCCGCTGGAGGGACGAGCGGGCCCGCTCCGGCCGTTCCCGATCGTGCCGCTTCTCACCGATTTCTCACCCGGCGCACGGGGACCGGCCGCTCAGGCGGGGGTGATGAAACCGGACTCGTACGCCGCGATGACCGCCTGGGTGCGGTCCCGGGCCCCGGTCTTCGCGAGGACCGCCGCCACATGCGTCTTCGCCGTCGCCGGGCCCACCGAGAGCCGGCCCGCGATCTCCGCGTTCGTCAGCCCCGCCGCCATCAGCCGCAGCACGTCCGCCTCCCGCCCGGTCAGCCTCGCCACCCACGCCGGAGCCACGGCCGCCCGCCGCCCGGCGTGCTCGGTGGCCAGCGTGCGCACCGCCGCCGGATAGAGGAGGGAGTCGCCGTGCGCCACCAGGCGCACCGCCTGCACCAGCTCCTCGGCGGCCGCCCGCTTCAGCAGGAACCCGGCCGCCCCGGCGCGCAGGGCCTCGTACACGTACGCGTCGTTCTCGAAGGTCGTCACGACGACGATCCTCGGCGGGTCGGACAGCGTGGCGAGGATCTGCTCCGTGGCCCGGATGCCGTCGATCTCCGGCATCCGTACGTCCATCAGCACCACGTCGGGCCGCAGCGCCCGCACCACGGAGACGGCCTCCGCACCGGTGGCGGCCTCCCCGACGACCTCGATGCCCTCCTCGGCCTCCAGGATCACCCGCAGCGCCGTACGCACCATCCGCTCGTCGTCCGCGAGCACCACCCGCACCGGGGCCCCGCTCATCGCCGCCCCTCCGTCCGGCCGGCCGTCCCCGGCACCGTCCCCGGCGTCGGCCCCGCGACCGTCAGCGGCAGCCGGGCTGCCAGCCGCCAGACGCCGTCGCACGCTCGCGCCTCGGCCCGGCCGCCCAGCAGGACGGCCCGCTCCGCGATGCCGGGCAGCCCGTGCCCGCCCCCGGGACGCAGCCCGGCCGGCCGTTCGCCCAGCGGATTCTCCAGCACGATCTCCAGCTCCCTCTCCCGTACCGCGATCAGCAGCCGCACCGGCGACGGGCCGCCCCCGCCGTGCCGCAGGGCGTTGCTCAGCCCCTCCTGGACGATCCGGAACGCCTCCCGCGAGACCACCGGGTCCACCGCGCCCGGAGCACCCGGATCGTCCTCGCGCTCGTACGCCACCGGCACCCCGCAGCAGGCCAGCAGCCCGTCGAGCGCGTCCAGCCCCGGCCCGTACGCGGTGCCCTCGTCGGCCGGCTCCCCGTCCTGCCGCAACAGCCCCAGCACCGAGTCCAGCTCGCCGACCGTGCGCCGCGTCGTCTCCTCGATGGCGGTCAGCGCCTCGCGGACGAACTCCGGATCCCGGTCCAGGACCCGGCGCGCCGCCCCCGCCTGAAGGGTCACGGCACTCAGCGCGTGCCCCACCGAGTCGTGCAGCTCCCGGGCCAGCCGGTTGCGCACCGCCAGATCCGCCGCGCGGCGCTCGGCGGCGGCCAGCCGGTCCTCCGGCGTCGGCCCCAGCAGCACCGGGGCCCGCCGGGC
The DNA here is from genome assembly GCF_042718715.1 of Streptomyces sp. NPDC058576. Lineage (NCBI taxonomy): Bacteria > Bacillati > Actinomycetota > Actinomycetes > Kitasatosporales > Streptomycetaceae > Streptomyces > Streptomyces sp. NPDC058576. Next base: position 30,129 of record NZ_JBHXPF010000037.1, read on the forward strand.
CAGCGCCTCCCCGGCCACGGCGGCGGCCAGCGCCAGCGCCAGCAGCATCGCGAGCCCGGCGAACGGCGCGAGGGCCAGGGCCCACGGCTCCCGCAGCGCCTCGGGCCCGTCGAGCAGCCAGGTGTCGCGCAGCCCCGCGAAGAACGGCAGGGCGGTCACCGCCACCGCGAACGGCGGCAGTGCCAGCGTGGCCCCGCTGATGATCCCGCCGAGCGCCAGATGCAGGGTGTACCAGAGGGCGGTACGCACCCGGGCCTGCCGGGTCCGGGCGGGCCCGTCGGCCAGCAGGGCGGGCGGAACCCCGCACAGGTCGCGGGCCGCGGCCACGGACAGCGGCCGCACCAGGGCGAAGAAGCCGGTGACCGCCGCCATCGGCAGGGCGAGGGCGAACGCGACGAGCTGGGCGGACACGGAGGAGAAGGGCTGTTCCCCGCCGCCCGCCATACCGACCAGGACCGTGCCGACCAGGAAGTACGGCATCAGCAGCGCGCCGCCGATGATCAGATGCAGCCAGCGCAGCCGCGCCCGCCGTCCGAACAGTGCGGCGAGCGGCTTCATGACACCCGGTCGGCGGCGGCCGGGGCAGGGGCTGCCGGGGCTGGGTCCCCAGCGGCCGGGGGCAGCGCGGAAGCCGCCGCGCGCTCCGCGACGAAGTACGCGCCCAGCGTCACGACGAGCGCCCCGGCCAGCATCTGGACAGCGTAGGTCACCATCGTCGCCGCCGTCGGACGGTCCGCCGCTTCGCCCGCGCCCATCAGCGCGGCGACACTCAACCACCCTCCCCAGCAGGCCATCTGCGCCGAACCGGCCCAGGCCAGGACGAGCGGCAGGCGCAGGGGGATACGGCCGGTGCGCCGGAAGGCGAGCAGCAGCACCCCGGCGGCGGTGACCACCACGAAGAGCAGGCTGACGGCTTCGAGGACGTAGAAGTCGCTGGTGCGGTCCGCCGCCCGGCCCGCGTTGAGCCCGGCGGTCGAGCCGGTGACCCACATCAGGTGGGTGACGCCCGGGAGAAGCGCCGCCGACGCGGCGGCGACGGCGGTCGCGCGCAGAGCGGGCGAGGTCGGACTCTCCGGCAGATCCCGCAGCCGCCCCTGCCACAGACGGCCCCAGCGTTCCCTGGCGTACAGCGCGAAGAGGGCCCCGAGGGCGAGGCCCTGGACGATGAATCCGCCGTAGACGACACCGAAGACCCACGGGTCGAGGAACGGCTCGGAGGTCCCCTCGCCGACCGGCCGCCCGCCGCCACCGCCGAGGAGCCGTACGACCATCTGGACCGGGAAGGCCGTCATGATCGGCAGCAGCAGACCGCTCGCCACCCACATCGGCGGCACCAGCAGCCAGGCGGGCGCCCGCCTGCCCCAGGGCCGGGTGAGCAGCAGGGCGAGGACGATGACGGCGCCGTCCATCAGTACCGTGGCGCCATTGGCGACCCGCAGCGCGGTACCGCCGTCGAGCAGCGCGCTGCCGTCCGGGATGCCGAGCCGACTGCCCGCCATCCAGGCTGTCTTGAGGGCGATGTAGGGCACGCAGGACACCATGGCGAGCGCCCGGAGCACGGTCCGTGCACGGCCGATGCGGTACGGGGGTGGTTCGGGCGGTGCGCTGCCGCCGGTTCGCGGATCGACTGTCATGGCACCCAGGCTTCCGGGCGGGCCGCCCCCGCACGTCCTGCCCGCCGACGATCCGTCTCCGCCGCGCGGGGGAGGCAGATCCCCACGACACGGCCTACGCGCGCAGCGTCACCAGCACCTCGTCGATCTCCTCGTCCCGGGCCTGGGCGAACCCCCGGTCCGTGCCGGTCACCACGAAGCCGCACTTCTCCAGCACCCGGCGCGAGCCGAGGTTGTCGGCCGCCGCCCGCGCGTGCAGCGGGCGCGTGGGCGTCTCGTCGAGGAAGGCGAGCAGCGCGGCCGTCGCCAGCCCGCGACCCCAGTGCGCCCGGCCGATCCAGTACGTGACCTGGCGGTCGCCGACGTCCCCGTACGCCCCGACATGGCCCACCACGACACCGTCGGCCACCACCGTGCGCATCACCACCCCGCTGGACCCGGCCCGGATCCGCGCCCAGTGGGCGTCGAACGCGGCGCGGTCGGTGGGGTCCTTCGGGGTGAACGCGGCGACACGGGTCGCCTCGGGATCGCTCATCCAGCCGAAGAACAGCGGCAGGTCCCCGTCCTGGACCGGGCGCAGCGCCATCGGGGCCATCAGAGCCTCCGGGTGGCGAGCGTGAGCCGGTCCCGCGCGTCGAACAGGGCGTCCTTCACCATCTGTTCGTGGCCGGGGGTGAGCCGGGCGACCGGCACCGAGCAGCTGATCGCGTCGCGCGCGGGCGTCCGGTAGGGGATCGCCACGCCGAAGCAGCGCAGGCCGAGGGTGTTCTCCTCGCGGTCCACCGCGTAGCCCTGCTCGCGGACCAGCCGCAGCTCCTCGATGAGCTTCTCGCGGTCCGTGATGGTGTGCTCGGTCAGCGCGGGCAGCGTCTCGGGCAGCATCTTGCGCACCTGCTCGTCGCTGTGGGTGGCCAGCAGCGCCTTGCCGAGCGAGGTGGAGTGCGCGGGCAGCCGGCGGCCGACCCGGGTGAAGGGGCGCAGATAGTGCTGGGACTGCCGGGTCGCGAGGTAGACCACGTTCGTCCCGTCGAGCCGGGCCAGGTGGATCGTCTCCGTGGTGTCGTCGGACAGCCGGTCCAGGGTGGGGCGGGCGGCGGCCACGACCTCGTCGCCGTCGATGTACGACGTGCCGACCAGCAGGGCGCGGACGCCGATCCCGTACCGGGTGCCCGTCGCGTCCGTCTCCACCCAGCCCAGCTCCACCAGGGTGCGCAGCAGCATGTAGAGGCTGGACTTGGGATAGCCGACCGCCTCCTGGACGGCGGCCAGCGAGTGCATGCCGGGCCGCCCCGCGAAGTATTCGAGGAGCTCCACCGTCCGTACCGCGGACTTGACCTGTGCCCCACCGGACTCGGCGACCGACATCGCCCACGCCCCCTTCTTCTCCAGCTCATCGACTTCTCGTCCGCGTCGTCGTCCGAAAAGCCGCCGCACGATTGCCAACACGGAACGCCCGGAAATAGAGTCCCAGGGCATTCACGATCAGGAACTCTGTTCAGAATAACGAACACTTGCCGATGCGCGGCCGCAGTCGGCCGCACATCGGCCGGGAGCCGGTCGGAATCCGGTCGCACGACGGTCGCACGACGGAAGGGAAGCACGGTGAGCGCAGCACCAGTCTGGAGTGTCGACCCCCGAACGGGGAACCCGCGCGAGCAGGTTGCCGTGGAGGCCACCGCCGAGGAGGTCGACCGCGTGGTCCGGGCGGCCCGGGCCGTCCGCGACGCCCTCGCCGACCGCACGGCGCGCGCCGCTTTCCTGCGGACGGCGGCGGAGCTGCTGGAGGAGTCCGGCGAGCACATCATCGAGGCCGCCGACGCGGAGACCGCCCTCGGACCGGCCCGCCTCACCGGTGAACTCGCCCGTACCGCAGCCCAGTTGAGGGCCTTCGCGGAGGTCGTCGACGAAGGTGCCTACCTCGACGTCCACATCGACCACCAGGACGGGTCCCGCACCCCGCCCTGGCCCGACCTGCGCCGCTACAAGATCCCGCTCGGAGTCGTCGCCGTCTACGCGGCCGGCAACTTCCCGCTCGCCTTCTCCGTCCCCGGCGGCGACACGGCCAGCGCGCTCGCGGCCGGCTGCCCGGTCGTCGTCAAGGCGCACCCCGACCACCCGGCGACCTCCGAACTCTGCGCCTCCGTCCTCCGCCGCGCCGCCGCCCGCAGCGGCCTGCCCGAGGACGTGCTGACCCTGGTGCACGGCTTCGACGCGGGCGTCGAGCTGATCCGGCACCCGCTGGTGAGCGCCGCGGGCTTCACCGGCTCGGTACGCGGCGGACGGGCCCTGTTCGACGCGGCGGCCGCCCGCCCCACCCCGATCCCCTTCCACGGCGAACTCGGCTCCCTCAACCCGGTCGTCGTCACCGGAGCCGCCGCCGCCGAACGCGCCGGCGAGATCGGCGCGGGGCTCGGCGGCTCGATGATGCTCGGCGCCGGGCAGTTCTGCACCAAGCCCGGCTTCGTCCTGGTCCCCGAGGGGGCGGCGGGCGACCAGCTCCTCAAGACCCTCACCGAGACGGTCAGCTCCACCGGCTCCGGCGTCCTGCTGGACCACCGCATCCGGGACGCCTTCGTCACGGGTGTACGGGAGAGGGCCGCGCTGCCGGACGTCGACGCTCCCGTCACCCCCGGTGCGGCGGGCGAGCACACCGTCTCCGCCGGCTTCCTCACCGTGCCGGCCGCCCGGCTGACCGCGAAGGGCCCGCACGACACGCTGCTGGAGGAGTGCTTCGGCCCGGTCACCGTGGTCGCCCGCTACGCCTCGGTCGACGAGGTCGCCGCCGTCCTCGCCCGGCTGCCCGGGAACCTCACCGCCACCCTCCAGACCGCCACGGAGGAGGCCGGGGACCCCGACGCGGCCCCTCTCCTCGCCGCCCTCACCCCGCTCGCCGGGCGCATCCTCGTCAACGGCTGGCCGACGGGCGTCGCCGTCGCCCCCGCCCAGCACCACGGCGGCCCCTACCCCGCCACCACCTCCGCCTCCACCTCGGTCGGCGCGACGGCGATCGAACGCTGGCTGCGCCCGGTCACGTACCAGTCCACCCCCGAGACGCTCCTCCCGCCGGAGCTCCGCGAGGACAACCCGCTGGGCCTGCCCCGCCGGGTGGACGGGCGCCGGGCATGACGCTGCACCTGGACCCCCTTCCCTTCGGCCTGGACGCGGCGGGCCCCGACGGACGCTGGACCCACGCCGACGGCGTACTCACCGGCAGGGCCGGACCCGGCCAGGACCTGTTCGTCCCCCCGTCCGGCGACTCCCTCGATCCGGCCTCCGACGCCCCACGCCTGCTCGGCGCGGTGGGTGACGGGGACTTCCGGCTGCTGGCCCGGGTCCGCCCGGGCCTGGTCTCGGCCGGTGACGCGGGGGCGCTGTACCTCCACGTCGGGGACCGGGAGTGGGCCAAGCTCTGCCTGGAGCACTCCGCCGACCTCCCGACCGTCTGCACCGTCGTCACCCGGGGCCACTCCGACGACGCCAACGCCTTCGTGGTGGAGGAGGGCGTCTGCTGGCTCCGCCTGAGCCGCACCGGCAGCGCCTACGCCTTCCACGCCTCCGCCGACGGCGAGAGCTGGACCTTCGTCCGCGTCTTCACCCTCGGTACGAGCGAGGAGCGGGCAGCCGCCCGGGTCGGCTTCCTCGTCCAGTCGCCCACCGGCGAGGGCTGCGGGGCGGTCTTCGACCGGATCGCTTTCCAGGCCGGGGGAGTGGAGAACCTGCGCGACGGGCGGTGACGGGGGGAGCGGACATCGGGGCGGGGCCGGGAATCAGCTGGTCCGGTTCCGTGTTCGACCCAGAGACCTGATGTGCGGAGGCATCCTCCGCACCCCGTCCGCGATCCCTGGAGAGAAGAAGAGTCATGCGCGTCGAGATCTGGAGCGACATCGCTTGTCCGTGGTGCTACATCGGCAAGGCCCGCTTCGAGAAGGGCCTCGCGGAGTTCGCCCACCGGGACGAGGTCGAGGTGGTGCACCGCTCCTTCGAGCTCGACCCCTCCCGGGCCAAGGGCGACACCGCGCTCGTGATCGACATGCTGGCCGAGAAGTACGGCCGCAGCCGCGAGGAGGCCGCCTCGATGGAGGCCGACGTCGCGGCCAACGCGCGGGCCGAGGGGCTCGGCTACCGCGCCGAGGGCCGTGACCACGGCTCCACCTTCGACATCCACCGGCTGCTGCACCTGGCCAAGGCCCGGGGCCGCCAGGACGAGCTGCTGACCCTCGCCTACCGGGCGAACTTCGCCGAGGAACGGTCCGTCTTCGACGACGAGGTGCTGATCGACCTCGCCGTGGCGGCCGGACTCGACGCCGACGAGGCCCGTGCGGTGCTCGCCGACCCCGGGGCGTACGCGGACGACGTCCGGACCGACGAGCGCGAGGCGGCCGAACTGGGCGCCAACGCCGTGCCGTTCTTCGTCCTCGACCGGCGGTACGGGATCTCCGGCGGCCAGCCCTCGGAGGTCTTCGTCCAGGCGCTGGAGCGGGCCTGGAAGGACCGCCCCGCCACCGCCCTCACCACGGTCGGCGGGGACGCGGCCGGCTGCGACACGGACGGGGCCTGCGAGGTACCCCGGAGCTGAGCCGGCCGCGTCAGCCGCAGCCGACCACGAGCATGCCTGTGGAGCCCCTTGACTCTCCGTAATTGACTGTGGGTTGAGGGGCCTTCAGGGTGGACGTATGTCGATCCTCGCGCCCATCCAAGCGGCAGCCGTCGAGTTCGCGCCGGAAGTCACCTACCTCAACACCTCCAGCTGGGGCCTGCTGCCCCGCCGGACGATCGCCGCCGTCAAGGCGCTGGCCGAGGAGAACGCCGCGGGGCGCCGGGTGGGGGCGGGCAGCTTCGAGGCGGTGGAGGCCGCCCGGGTCGGGTTCGCCCGGCTCGCCGGGGTCCACCCGGACCGGGTCGCCACCGGCAGTTCCGTCACCGTCCACGTCGGCCTGATCGCCGCCTCGCTGCCGCCCGGCGCCGAAGTCCTCTGCCCCGAGGGCGAGTTCTCCTCCGTGGTCAGCCCGTTCGCGCTCCGCGGCGATCTGCGCGTGCGGTATGTGCCGCTGACGGACCTCGCCGGGGCCGTACGCCCGTCGACCGCCCTGGTCGCCTTCTCCGCCGTGCAGTCGGCCGACGGCCGGGTGGCCGACCTCGCCGCCGTCCGCGCGGCCGCCGCGGCGCACGGGGCCCGGACCCTGCTGGACGCCACCCAGGCGGCGGGCTGGTTCCCGCTGGACGCCGGGGCGTACGACTACACCGTCACCGGCGGCTTCAAGTTCCTGCTCTGCCCGCGCGGTACGTCGTTCCTGACCGTCACCGAGGAGGCGCAGGACACCCTGCCGCCCCTCTTCGCCGGCTGGGTCTCCGCCGGCGCCCCCTGGAACGGCAACTACGGACCGCTGGAGCGCCTGGCCCCCACCGCCCGCGGCTTCGACGAGCCGCCCGCCTTCCTCTCGTACCACGGGGCCGAGCGCTCCCTGGACCTGCTCGCGGAGGTCGGTCCCGACGCCCTGTACGCCCACGCCACCGGGCTCGCGGCCCGGCTGCGGGCGGGGCTGGCGGAGCTGGGGCACGAGCCGGTACCCGGGGAGTCGGCGATCGTCACCGTACCCGGACTCGACGGCCGTCAGCCCGGCCTGGTGGAGGCCGGAATCGCCGTGTCCGCCCCGGCCGGGAATCTGCGGATCTCCTGCCACCTCTACAACACCGGGGCCGATGTGGACCGGGTGCTGGAGTTCCTCGCCTGAAGCCCCGCGTCCGTCCCGTCCGGCTCAGCGCCGGTCGGGGCAGTCCCCGGTCTCCCGGCAGAGGTTCTCCTCGACCTTCGCCAGCAGCCGGACCAGCTCCGTGCGCTCGGCCGGCTCCAGGCCCGCCAGCGTGTGCTCCTCCAGGCTGCCCCAGGCGGCCCGGACCGCCGTGTGCAGCGCGCAGCTCTCGTCCGTCGCCTCGACCAGCACGGCGCGCCGGTCCGCCGGGTCGGGGCGGCGGCGCACATGCCCGGTCTGCTCCAGCCGCTGGAGCATCTTGGTGACCGTGGACGGGTCCAGGTCCAGGGCCCTGATCAGCTCCGTCTGACGGACCGCCCCCCGGTCCCACAGATGCATCATCAGCAGCTCCTGTCCCGGGTAGAGGTCCACCCCCTTGAGCGCCTTGCCCGCCGCGATCCGGTGCAGCCGGGCCACCCGGGAGACGGCGTGGCTCACGGGCCCGCTGAGCGCCGCCGTGGGCAGCGCGTTCGTACAGGCGTCTTCCGCGGGGGTGGCACGGCCGGTGGTCATGACGGGCTCCTGGGGTCCTCAGGGCTGCGAGCGGCCGCTGTCGGGGGCGGCTTCCGATGATGCCCGACGGTTTCCCACGACTTTACCTTGGTCGGCCAATGAATGCGTTACAGTTGCCGTCGGCGCCGATGATTGGCCGACCACATACTTTCCTGGGAGCCCTCATGACCACCGCTTTCGACCCGATCGACCTGTCCGGCACCCTGCTGGCCAACCGCATCGCGCTGGCCCCGATGACCCGCAGCCGGGCCGGTGAGGGCGGCACCGCCACCGAGCTCACCGCCACGTACTACGCCCAGCGCGCCTCCGCCGGCCTCCTGATCACCGAGGGCATCCAGCCGTCCGTCGTGGGGCAGGGCTACCCCTCCACGCCCGGCCTGCACAGCGCCGAACAGGTCGCCTCCTGGCGTACGGTCACCGACGCGGTGCACGCGAAGGGCGGCAAGATCTTCGCCCAGATCATGCACGCGGGCCGCATCGGCCACCCGGTCCTGCTCCCCGACGGACTCGTCCCCGTCAGCGCCTCCCCGGTGAAGGCCGAGGGCCAGGTCTACACCCACGTCGGGCCGAAGGACTTCGTCGAGCCGCGGGAGCTGACCGACGCCGAGGTCCGCGCGACCGTCGCCGACTTCGTCGCCGCCTCCCGCAACGCCCTGGACGCCGGGTTCGACGGCGTCGAGCTGCACGGCGCCAACGGCTACCTCATCCAGCAGTTCCTGGCTCCCAACACCAACCTGCGCACCGACGCGTGGGGCGGCTCCGACGAGGCCCGCACCCGGTTCGCCGTCGAGGTCGTCAAGGCCGTCGCCGCCGAGATCGGACCGGAGCGCACCGCGCTGCGCATCTCGCCCGGCAACCCGTACAACGGCATCGACGAGCCCGCGCCGGAGGCCACGTACACCTCGCTGGTCCAGCAGATCGAGCCGCTCGGCCTCGCCTACCTGCACGTCCTGGAGGCCGCCCCGATCCGCGAGCTGACCCTCGCCCTGCGCAAGGCCTTCTCCGGCGCCCTCGTCATCAACGTGCACACCGAGGGGGCCACCGGACCCGGCGACCACACGGTCATCGACGACGGCATCGCCGACCTGATCTCCTACGGGGCGCTCTTCCTCGCCAACCCGGACCTGCCCGCCCGGCTGAAGGCGGGCGGCCCGTTCAACACCCCCGACCCGTCGACCTTCTTCGGCGGCGACGCCAAGGGCTACACCGACTACCCGGCGCTCGACGCCGTCTGATCCTCCAGGGGCCGCCCGTCCCACCGCCACGCGGTGCGGCGCGGGTGGTCCGGCAGCTCGGCGCGGCCGGTGGCCCACAGCAGGACGGCCCACCGGTCGCCGCCCGCCGGGGCGTCGGGGAAGAGCCGGGCCAGCACCCGGTCGCAGAGCGCTCCGGGCGGCGCCCACCTCAGCCCCAGGCCCTCGGCCAGGTCATGGGTGTGCACCAGGGTCTCCACCACGCCCATCGCGGCGAAGCCCTCCGGGTCGGAGATCCCGTACCCGTGGTACGAGCGCACCTCGGGCGGTGTCGTCCGCGTCATCGAGGCCAGCAGCGCCCCGCTCGCCTCCAGCGTGGCGAGCAGCCCGGCGGGCCCGGCCTCCCGGTCGGCGAAGACCGCGTTGTGGGGTCCGCCCTGCCGATCGGGCGCCCACCGGTAGGGCACCTCGCGGTCCAGCGGAGGTGTACGAGGTCCCAACTGCACCGCGTACGCGAGGAGATCGTCGCCCAGGTGCTCCGCCGTCTCCCAGCAGGTCCAGGTGAGGCTGCCGGCGGGCTCGTCCCAGCGGTCCGCCGGAGCCCCGGCCAGCAGGTCCACCGCGAGCCGTACGGCGCTCGTCACGTCGTCGGCGGTCACCGGCAGCCGGGTCCCGGTCAGCGCCGCCCGCTCGGCCGCGCCGCACTCCACGCAGAACTCGTTGCCCTCGGGATCGGCGAGCGTCGCCCAACCCCGCCCGTTCGGTCTGCGGTGGTCGCCGACCAGGGTCGCCCCGAGCGCGAGCAGCCGCTCGACCTCCTCGTCGCGGGAGCGGTCCTGCGGCTGGATGTCCAGATGGACGCGGTTCTTGGTCTGCTTCTCCTCGTCCACCTGGACGAAGAGGATCGCCGCGCCGGGGGTCTCGACCAGGGCCTCCGGATCGCCGGGGGAGTCCTCGTCGGAGATCGGCGCGCCGAGCACCCGGGCCCAGAAGGTGCCGAGCCCGTAGGCGTCGGCGCAGTCGATCGTGATGTGACGTACGTGGGAAGTCATGGGCGCCACCCTCCCCGCCGGTCCCGGCCCCGGTCCAGCGAGTTACCGCCCCGCGGCCCGGGGCGGCACACGCGAAGGGCCGGGACGGCGTACCGTCCCGGCCCCATCTCGCCTGCTCCTCCCGCTACTTCACCGGGGTGAAGTCCCGCGCCCCGATGAACTCGGGTCGGCGGATCGGAGCCGCGAAAGGCTCCTGCGCCTCGTTCTCCACGCTGTTGAAGACGATGAAGACGTTGCTGCGCGCGTACGGGGTGATGTTGTCGCCCGAGCCGTGCATGGCGTTGCAGTCGAACCAGGTCGCCGAACCGGCCTTGCCCGTGAAGAGCCTGATGCCGTGGCGGTCGGCCATCTTCGTCAGCGCCTCGTCGGACGGGGTGCCGGCGTCCTGCATCTGGAGCGACTTCTTGTAGTTGTCCTGCGGCGTCTCGCCCGCACAGCCGAGGAAGGACTTGTGCGAACCGGGCATGATCATCAGCCCGCCGTTGGTGTCGAAGTTCTCGGTCAGCGCGATCGACACGGACACCGTCCGCATGTTCGGCAGACCGTCCTCCGCGTGCCAGGTCTCGAAGTCCGAGTGCCAGTAGAAGCCCGTGGCCCCGAAGCCCGGCTTCACGTTGATCCGGGACTGGTGGACGTACACGTCCGAGCCGAGGATCTGGCGGGCCCGGCCCACCACCCGCTCGTCGCGGACCAGGGCGGCGAAGACCTCGCTGATCTTGTGGACCTCGAAGACGGACCGCACGTTCTGCGACTGCTTCTCGACGATCGAGCGCTCGTCGGCGCGGATCGCCGGGTCGGAGATCAGCCGGTTCAGCTCCGCCTCGTAGACGCCGACCTCGTCCGGGGTGACGAGCTGGTCGACGGTGAGGAAGCCGTCGTGCTCGTAACCCTGGAGGTCCCTGGCGGCGATCGGACCCGGGGCGCCCGGCGCGGACCAGATGACCGGGTCCTGGCGGGGAGTGGTCATCTCGGCGGCGCCGCGCGAGGGGTACAGATCGGCGCGTACTTCGGTGGTCATGGTTCAGCCCTCCTCGGTCAGCAGTGGGTAGACACCGTTCTCGTCATGGTCCTCCCGTCCGGTGACGGGGGGATTGAAGACGCACACGCAGCGGAAGTCGGTCTTGGGCCGCATGGTGTGCCGCTCATGTCCGTCCAGCAGGTACATCGTGCCGGGCGTGATCCAGTGCTTCTCGCCGGTCTCGTCGTTGGTGAGCTCGGCCTCGCCCTCGGTGCACAGCACCGCCTCGATGTGGTTCGCGTACCACATGGAGGTCTCCGTGCCCGCGTACAGCACGGTCTCGTGGAGCGAGAAGCCCACCTTCTCCTTGGCGAGCACGATGCGCTTGCTCTCCCAGGTGCCGGACGCGGCCTTCACATGCCGGTCGGTGTTCTCGATGTCACTGAACGATCGGACGATCACGGTGAGCGGTTGCCTTTCTCTTCTCTGCGCAGGCCCCGGGCCTCGCGGCCCGGGACCTCTTCTTCTCCGCCTGCCCCGGCAGTGCCGGGTCAGGCCGTTTCGCGGACGCAGCGGGCCAGCGTGCGCAGGCCCTCGTCCAGTTCCTCGGGGGTGATGGTCAGCGGCGGCAGCAGCTTGACGACCTCGCTCTGCGGGCCGGAGGTCTCCAGCAGGAGCCCCAGCTCGAAGGCGCGGGCGCAGACCGCCGAGGCGCGCGCCGGGTCCTCGAACTCCATGCCCCACACCAGGCCCCGGCCGCGGAACTGCGCGGTCGGCTCCTCGGCGCAGATGGCCAGCAGGGTCTGCTCGACCTGCTCGCCCCGGGCCAGGGTCTGCTTCTCCATCTGGCCGTCCGCCCAGTACGCCTGCAGCACGGCGGCGGCCGTGACGAAGGCCGGGTTGTTGCCGCGGAAGGTGCCGTTGTGCTCGCCCGGCTCCCAGATGTCCAGCTCCGGCTTGAACAGGCACAGCGACATCGGCAGCCCGTAACCGCTGATGGACTTCGACAGCGTGACGATGTCCGGGGTGATCCCGGCCTCCTCGAAGGAGAAGAAGCCGCCGGTGCGGCCGCAGCCCATCTGGATGTCGTCGACGATCAGCAGCATGTCCTGGCGGTGGCACAGGTCCTGCAGCGCCCGCAGCCACTCGGCGCGGGCGACGTTGATGCCGCCCTCGCCCTGGACCGTCTCCACGATCACCGCGGCGGGCTTGTTGAGACCGGAGCCCTGGTCCTCGAGAAGCCGCTCGAACCACAGGAAGTCGGGGACCTGGCCGTCGAAGTAGTTGTCGAACGGCATCGGGGTGCCGTGCACCAGCGGAATCCCCGCCCCGGCGCGCTTGAACGCGTTGCCGGTGACGGCGAGCGAGCCCAGCGACATGCCGTGGAAGGCGTTGGTGAACGAGACGACGGACTCGCGGCCCTTGACCTTGCGGGCCAGCTTCAGCGCCGACTCGACGGCGTTGGTGCCGGTCGGGCCGGGGAACATCACCTTGTACGGCAGGTCGCGCGGCCGCAGGATCACGTTCTGGAACGTCTCCAGGAACGCGCGCTTGGCGGTGGTCGCCATGTCCAGGCCGTGGGTGATGCCGTCGCGCTCGATGTAGTCGATCAGCGCTCGTTTCAGGACCGGGTTGTTGTGGCCGTAGTTGAGCGAGCCGGCCCCGGCGAAGAAGTCCAGGTAGGAGTGGCCGTCCTCGTCGGTCAGCCGGGCGCCCTGCGCGCGGTCGAACACGGCGGGCCAGCCGCGGCAGTAGCTCCGGACCTCCGACTCCAGGGTCTCGAAGACGCTCAGTGCGGGCGGGGTGATGGTCACAGCGGATCTCCTGCGTGAGGGGGTGTGACGGGCGGTGGTCTGGTGCTCCCCGCCGCACGGATGCGGCCGGGACCGCGCCGGGTGGTCGGCCGGCGCGAAAAGTCGTGGGGACCGGGCGCACAGGTCGGGTGCGCCGGTCATCGGACGTACGGGTCGGGTACGCCGGGGTCGTGCCCGGGCGGGCTCAGGTGGCGAACGGACCGATCCGGTAGAGCACCTCGGGCAGGTGCGTGTCTTCGGGGAACAGCTCCCCGTCGAAGAGCACCTCGTGCTCCAGGGCGACGTCGTGACGCTGGGCGTAGGACGTGAACAGCCGGTCGGAGGCGGTGTTGTCCGGGGTGATCGTCGTCTCCACGGACGACAGGCCCTGGTCGGCGGCGACCCGGGCGGTCAGCGCGTCCAGCAGAGTGGCGGCCAGCCCCTTGCCGCGGTGGGCCTGGTCGACGGCCACCTGCCAGACGACGAGGGTCTGGGGGCGGTCGGGCCTGATGTAGCCCGTCACGAAGGCGATGGGCTCGCCGGTCTCGCCCCGGGCGACGGCGGAGGTCGCGGCGAAGTCACGGCACCACAGCAGGTAGCTGTACGAGGAGTTCAGGTCCAGGACCTGGGAGTCGCGGGCAATGCGCCAGATCGCGGCTCCGTCCTCCACTCGCGGCGCATCGATACTGAGGAATTCGCTTCGGGCACGGGCAAAATCTGCTGGTGCTGCGGTCATGCGAATTGAATTTACCCAGCAAATTTCGAAATTGCATCGACGCAAAGGGTTGGGTGGAGGGCGATCATGTGTTATCAGGCGTGCGCGAACTCCCCCCTGATTCGGGTGGAATTTCACCTGCTTTGTCCTGAATTTATCGGGCATAATGCTGCCCGTGTGGAGTCGGTCACAAGGTCGTAACTCTCCCGGCACGTGTCCGAATCATGAAGCTCGATCCGCGCGAAAACTGCCGCGTTTAGGTCACGGAAAAGCGGGCAGAAGAATGCGGGGAGCTGCTTTCGAAAAAGCAGCTCCCCGCATTATCGATAACTTAACGGATCGGCCAGGTTTCCGAAACAGCCCGGCGGGCAGCCTCGATATCGACCCGCCGGCCCGCATCGGCCAGCGCCGCCCCCAGAGCCGCGAGCGAGGACAGCACCGCGCCCCGCGTCGCCTCCGCCCCGTAATGGTTGACCCGGATCATCTCCTTGGACAGCGCCCCGCCGCCCGCGACGAGCGGCAGCGCGGGGTCCGCCGCCCGTGCCGCCGCGACCAGCGCGGCCGCGTCCGTCCCCGCCGGGGTGCGCAGCGTCGTCGCCACCGGGGCCGCGTCCCGCGCCTCGTGGACGTACGGTTCCAGCCCGCCGCCCAGGGCCACCGCTCCGGCCCGGGTCGCCGCGGCGGCCGAGGCGTGGCGGGCCATCACCGTCTCCAGGCCCTCGTCCTCGATCCGCGCCGCACACGCCTCCAGGCCCAGCATCTCCAGCTGCGCCGGGGCGTGCGGCAGGGCCGTGCGGCCGCCGTCGATCCAGCGCTCCTTCCAGTCCAGCAGGGAGAGGTACGAGCGGCGCGGGGCGGCCGGGTTGGCGGCGATCCGCTCCCAGGCCCGCGCGCTCACCGACACCGCCGACACCCCGGCGGGTCCGCCCATGGCCTTCTGCGCGCCGATCACGCACAGGTCGACGCCCCAGGCGTCCGGCAGCAGCGGCTCGGCGCCCACCGAGGCGACCGCGTCCAGCATGAAGAGCGCGCCGTGCGCCCGGACCACCTCGCCGATCTCGGCGACCGGGTTGGTGTTGCCGGTCGCCGCCTCCGCGTGCACCAGCGAGACGAAGTCGATCTCCGGGTGCTCGGCGAGCGCCTCGGCGACCTGGTCGGCGGTGACCGCCGTGTGGAAGGGCACCGCGAGGTCGACGACCTGCGCGCCGCAGTCCCGCAGCCAGTTGCCGAAGGTCTGCCCGTACGGTCCCGTGACCACGTTCAGCGCGGTCGAGCCGGGCCGCGCGCCGCTGCGGATGCAGCCCTCCAGCGGCAGCAGCGCCTCGCCCTGGGTGATGACGACGTCCTGCTCCGTGGCGAGGAGCCGGGCCACGCGCCGCTCGATCGCCGCGAAGTGGTCGGCGGTGAGCGGGGGGAGGTCGAGGAAGGGGTGCGTCACGGTGGGGCTCTCTTCGGGTTCGTCCGTCGGTCGAAAGGCACTGGAAGCCTACCGATGGCCCACCGGCGGCCTCGTACAGTGCCGCGTATGAGTGATCGCGTGAATGATCGGGGAGTGGCCAGGTGAGCGACCGGGAGGAGCGGCGGGTGCTGCGGGTGAAGGGCCGGGTGCTCATCGGCCCGGACGAGGTGCGGGACGAACTGTGGGCCGTGGGCGGGCGGATCACCTTCGAGCGGCCGCCCGGTGCGGACGACGCGGTGACGGTCAGGGGCTGGGCGCTGCCCGGACTGGTCGACGCGCACTGCCATGTGGGCCTGGACCGGCACGGCCCGGTCGACAGGGCGACCGCCGAGAAGCAGGCCCTCACCGACCGGGAGGCCGGGACGCTGCTGATCCGGGACGCCGGATCGCCCTCCGACACCCGCTGGACCGACGACCGCGAGGACCTGCCGAAGATCATCAGGGCCGGCCGCCACATCGCCAGGACCCGCCGCTACATCCGTAACTACGCGCACGAGATCGAGCCCGGCGACCTCGTCGCGTACGTCGCCCAGGAGGCCCGGCGCGGGGACGGCTGGGTCAAGCTGGTGGGGGACTGGATCGACCGCGACGCCGGGGACCTGACCGCCTGCTGGCCGCGCGGCGAGGTCGAGGCGGCCATCGCCGAGGCGCACCGCCTGGGCGCCCGGGTCACGGCGCACTGCTTCGCGGAGGAGTCGTTGCGCGACCTGGTGGAGGCGGGCATCGACTGCATCGAGCACGCCACGGGCCTCACCGAGGACACCATCCCGCTCTTCGCGGAGCGCGGGGTCGCGATCGTCCCGACGCTGGTCAACATCGCCACCTTCCCCGACCTCGCGGCGGGCGGCGAGGCCAGGTTCCCCCGCTGGTCGGCCCACATGCGGCAGCTGTACGAACGGCGCTACGACACCGTGCGCGCCGCGTACGACGCGGGAATCCCGGTCTACGTCGGCACCGACGCGGGCGGCTCCCTGGCGCACGGCCTGGTCGCGGGCGAGGTCGCCGAGCTGGTCAAGGCGGGCATCCCGCCCCTGGAGGCCCTCTCCGCCACCGCGTGGGGAGCCAGGCGCTGGCTGGGACGGCCCGCGCTGGAGGAGGGCGCTCCCGCGGACCTGGTCGTGTACGACGAGGACCCGCGCGCGGACGTCCGGGTGCTGGCGGCCCCGCGCCACATCGTGCTGAACGGGCGCGTCGTCGGCTGATGGTGCGATGCGTTGACAGCCAGTGACGTATACGGTCGCCGGCTCGTTGGTGTAGCTCAGCCCCGGCGCGCACCGCGGCTCATGCCGCGTGAAACGGGTGACGGGGAGGGGCAGGAGGGAACGCACGTGCCGAAAGATTCGAATATGCGCGCGGAAACCCCCCTTTGGGGTGAACTCACGTCAGGTATCCGCCAGTTCACCCTCAGTGCGTAAAGATTCACGGAGTCGAGGCCGCCGGCGCAGGCGATGTCCCCCATTGGACTGCGCCGGTGGCTCCATGTCTCTTGTGGGGGTTCCACCATCTTGAACAGCAACACCTTCCGTCTCGCCGCCGTGGCGGTCGCCGCCGCCCCCGTCGCTCTGCTTGCCGCCGTCCCCGCGCACGCAGCCCCGGCGACGCCCACCACCGGCGAGGGCAGGGCGAGCGCGGTCGTGCTCCGTACCGGGCTCGACGTCTCACTCCTCAACAAGTCCGTCAAGGTGCCCCTCAAGGTCACGCTCAACGAGGTGCAGGCCCCGGCCAGCGCCGAGAAGACCGCGCTGACCGTGAACCTGGACGGGGTGCAGGGCCGCCCGGTCGACGTCCTGCGCGCCGACGTGGCCACCGCGAACGCCACCGTGGACGAGCACAGGGCCGAGGGGTACACCAACCTGGCGAAGGCCCGGATCCACGTTCCCGGACTCGCGGCGCTCTCACTCATCGAGGTCGAGAAGGTCACCTCCAAGGCGGTCTGCGAAGCGGGCAAGCAGCCCGTCGCCGAGTCGAACGTGCTCGGCCACGTCGCGGTGCTCGGCAAGAAGGTGACGCTCAGCGCGGGCGGCCCGACCCAGGTGTCGGTGCCGGGCGTCGGCGAGGTCACCCTCGACCTGTCCAAGACGGTCACCACCGAGCGCACGGCGGCCGCGACGGCGCTCCAGCTCAAGGTGTCGGTCAACCCGCTGAAGCTCAACGTCGCCGAGGTCAACGGCGAGGTCACCCTCGCCGAGGCGACCTGCGAGACCCCGAAGGGGCCGAAGACCCCGGAGGAGCCGGGCTCCACGGACGGCGGCACGACGGGCGGCGACTCCGGTGGTTCCACCGACGGAGGCTCCACCGGCGGCGACCAGGGCGACGGCGGCAAGGGCGGCGGCGACGTGAAGACCCAGACCGGCTCCGACACCGGCACCGCCCCCACCGAGGCCAACCTCGCCGAGACCGGCGGCAGCTCCACCACCCCGTTCATCGCGGGCGGAGCGGCCCTGCTCCTCGCCGTCGGCGCGGGCGCCACGGTGCTGGCCCGCAGGCGCGGCAGCGGTCAGAGCTGATACGCGTGACAGGGGGGCGGCGCTCGCACGACGGACACCGCCCCCCTGTGCGGGGCTCAGCGCCCCGATCTCGCGGGCAGCGCCTGCACGGCCTGGTCCAGGGCCTGGAGGAAACGATTGGTCGTGGCCCGGTCGCGGACCGCGAGCCGCAGCCACTGCGGCCCGAGCCCCGGGAACGTATCGCCGCGCCGGGCCGCGAACCCCAGCAGCCGCAGCCGCTCCCGGACCTCCGCCGCCCGCTCCAGACGCACCAGGACGAACGGCCCCCGGGCCGCCTCCACCACCTCCACCTCGCTGAACTCGGCCAGCCCGGCGAGGAGATGGGCCCGGTCCACCGTGATCCGGTCCGCCGCCTCCGCCGCCTCCACCAGCGCCCGCGGCTCCATGCACGCCTCCGCCGCCGCCAGCGCCGGGGACGACACCGGCCACAGCGGCTGCGCCTCGGCGAGCAGCGCCACGGTCTCCGGCTCGGCCAGGACGTAACCGATCCGCAGCCCGGCGAGCCCCCAGGTCTTGGTGAGGCTGCGCAGCACGACGAGCCCCGGGACGTCCGTCCGGTCGCACAGCGCCTCGCGCTCGCCCGGCACGACGTCCATGAACGCCTCGTCGACCACCAGCGTCCGCCCGGGTCTGGCCAGCTTCTCCAGCAGGGCCGCCGGATGCAGCACCGACGTCGGGTTCGTCGGATTCCCGATCACCACGAGGTCCGCCTCCTCGGGCACCGCCGCCGGATCGAGCCGGAAACCGTCCCCGGCGCGCAGCAGCACCCGCCCCACCCCGTGCCCGGCCGCCCGCAGCGCCGCCTCCGGTTCCGTGAACTGCGGGTGCACCACGACCGGACAGCGGGCCGGAAGGGCGCGGGCGATCAGGACGAACGCCTCGGCCGCGCCCGCCGTCAGCAGCACCCGCTCCACCGGCAGCCCGTGCCGGCCGGCGACCGCGGCGCGGGCGGAGGACCCGTCGGGATAGGCCGCCAGCGAGGTGAGCGACGCGGCTATCCGCTCGCGCAGCCACTCGGGGGGAGTGTGGGTACGGACGTTCACGGCGAGATCGGTCAGATTCTCGCCGCGCACCTCCGCGTCGCCGTGGTGGCGCAGGTCGGGCCCGGCGCTCTCGATGTTCCGCGTGGGGGGAGTCATGGCAGCCATGGTGAACGGGCGGGAGCCCGCCGTCACCGGTGAGGTGGAAGTTTTCCTCCCGGAAACATCGAAAGTCCCGTCGGCGGCCCGCAGCCGGCGGGCCACCGCACAGGTCGCCGTCCCCGCGCCCGCCGACTTCCCGCCCGGGGCGCGGGTCTTCGGCACCACCAGCTCGTCCGCCTCGATCAGCGCCGCCGCCTCCGCGACCGACCCGGTCCCCACCGCCGCGTCCACCGCCCCCGACGGGTGCGGCACCCGGACCGCGGCCAGCGCCCCGGCCGGATGGGTACGCACCGGCACCCCGAGCCGGGCCGCCGCCTCCACGATCCCCGGCTCGTCCCCCTTGGCGTCGACCGTCGCCACCTCCACCACGTCCGCCGCGCTCAGACCCGCCCGGTCCAACACCGCCTCGATCAGGGCGAACACCACATCGCCACGGGCGCCCCGGCGTGCGCCGACCCCCACCACCAGACTGCGGGCGCCGGACTCCGGTCCGGGTCCGACGGATGCTCCGGTCATCGGCGGAGTCCTGCCTTTCAGGTCATACGTCTCGGTGGTACGTCGGTGGTACGGGGGAGCGGGCGCGGACGTTCCGTATACGGAGCACGGACCCGGACGGCCGCGGGGGCACGCCGGACGCCGCCGGTAAGGACACCCTGAGATGCGGAGGGAGGGCCCGATCGGCTAGCAAGGCCCCATGGCGGTGTTCGTCGCGCTCGGCGCGTTCCTGATGACCCTGGCCGGCGGCTGGGTCGCCCAACGCGTCACCGACCGCCGTCATCTGGTGCTCGGCCTCGCGGGCGGGCTGATGCTCGGCGTGGTCGGGCTGGACCTCCTGCCGGAGGCGATCGAGGCGGCGGGCGAGCCGGTGTTCGGGGTGCCGGCCGCCCTGCTGCTCTTCGTGGGCGGCTTCCTGGTGGCGCATCTGGTCGAGCGGCTGCTGTCCGCACGCCAGGTGGCACACGGGGCGGCGGGCCACCAGGGCGACCGCGTCCCGCAGGTGGGGCTGACGGCGGCCGCCGCGATGGTCGGCCACAGCCTTATGGACGGCATCGCGCTCGGCGCCGCCTTTCAGGTCAGCGGCTCCATGGGCGTGGCCGTCGCGCTGGCGGTGATCAGTCATGACTTCGCCGACGGATTCAACACGTACACCCTCACCAGTCTTTACGGGAACGCCCGCCGCAAGGCGCTCCTGATGCTGTTCGCGGCCGCCGTGGCGCCGGTCGTGGGCGCGGCGACGACGCTGCTGTTCACCCTTCCGGAGGAACTGCTCGGCGGCTATCTCGGCTTCTTCGGCGGAGCGCTGCTCTACCTGGCCGCTGCGGAGATCCTTCCCGAGGCGCACCACACCCATCCCGCCCGCTCCACCCTTCTCTGCACCATCGGGGGCGTGGGCTTCATCTGGCTGGTCGTCGGCATCGCGGAGTGAGCCGCGCGTACGCCCCGGACGTCCCGGTGCGCCGGACGCGCCGCCGCTCACCGCGCCGGAAGCACCCGGCAGTGCTCCACGAACCGCCGGGCCACACCCGGCGACGCGGCCCAGTGGGTGTGCAGATAGCTCGCGTGCACGCCCCGCTGGACGTACCCCTCGACCCGCCGCTCCGGCTGGTGCATGCCCCAGGCCGGTGTGGTCCCCGCCCCCGGCTCCAGCACCGTGCGGTGGAACTCATGACCGCGCATCCGGGTCCCCGCCACCGCCAGCGGACTGTCCGAGACCGCCACCGCCTGCCGGTAGCCGAGCGTGAGCCGCTCCGACATCCGGGCCTCGGCGTCCAGCACCCCGCACATCGGCTTCCCGTCCAGCTCCCGCGCCAGATACAGCAGCCCCGCGCACTCGGCGGCCACCGGGGCCCCGCTCCGGGCCAGCTCGGTCACCGCCCGCCGCAACGGCTCGTTGGCCGACAGCTCGGGGGCGTACACCTCCGGGAACCCGCCGCCGATCACGAGGCCCGCCGTCCCCACCGGCAGCTTCTCGTCCCGCAGCGGGTCGACGACCACGACCTCCGCACCGGCCGCCGTCAGCAGCTCGGCGTGCTCCGCGTACGCGAAGGTGAAGGCCGCCCCGCCGGCCACGGCGACGACGGGCCGGGGCCCCTGACCGGAGGCAGCCGGGGCGTACGCCGGTGCCCACGGCTCGTCCGGCAGCGCGGGCGCCGTCCGCGCCAGCGCCATCAGCGCGTCCAGGTCGCACCCGGCGCGCACCCGCTCGCCCATGGCGCGTACGGCGTCCACCGCGTCGTCCTGCCGCTCGGCCACCGGGACCAGACCCAGGTGCCGGGAGGGCGTCGCGACCTGCGGGGCCCGCCGGATCACCCCGAGCACCGGCAGCCCGGACTCGTCCAGCGCGTCCCGCAGCAGCGCCTCGTGCCGGTCGGAGGCCACCTTGTTCAGGATCACCCCGCCGATCCGCACCTCCGGGTCCCAGGAGGCGAACCCGTGCACCAGGGCCGCCACCGACCGCGACTGCGAGGAGGCGTCCACGACCAGCACCACCGGGGCCCTGAGCAGCTTGGCCACCTGCGCGGTCGACGCCAGCTCACCCTGCCCCGAGGCACCGTCGTACAGCCCCATCACGCCCTCGACCACGGCGAGGTCGCACCCCGCCGAGCCGTGCGCGAACAGCGGGGCGATGAGATCCGTCCCGCACATGTACGCGTCGAGGTTCCGGCCGGGGCGGCCCGTCGCCAGGGAGTGGTAGCCCGGATCGATGTAGTCCGGGCCGACCTTGTGCGGTGAGACGGCGAGCCCGCGCGCGGCGAAGGCGGCCATCAGACCGGTGGCGACGGTGGTCTTGCCGCTGTTGGAGGCAGGAGCGGCGATGACCAGACGGGGCACACTCACCACTCGATGCCCCTCTGGCCCTTCTGCCCCGCGTCCATCGGGTGCTTGACCTTCGCCATGTCGGTCACCAGGTCGGCGGCCTCGATCAGCGCGTCCGGCGCGTTGCGGCCAGTGATCACCACGTGCTGGGTGCCGGGCCGGTTCCGCATCACCTCGACGACCTCGTCGGTGTCGATCCAGCCCCAGTGCAGCGGATAGGCGAACTCGTCCAGCACGTAGAGCTTGTACGTCTCGGCCGCCAGGTCGCGCTTGACCTGCTCCCAGCCCTCGCGGGCCTTCTCCTCGTTGTCGAGCTGGCCGTCGCGCTGGACCCAGGACCAGCCCTCGCCCATCTTGTGCCAGTCGACCGTGCCGCCCTCGCCGCTCGCGCCCAGCACCTTCAGCGCGTTCTCCTCGCCGACCTTCCACTTCGCCGACTTCACGAACTGGAACACCCCGATCGGCCAGCCCTGGTTCCAGGCCCGCAGCGCGAGCCCGAAGGCCGCCGTCGACTTGCCCTTGCCTATGCCCGTGTGCACGAACAGGAGCGGTCGGTTGCGCCGCTGACGGGTGGTGAGCCCGTCGTCCGGCACCGATATCGGCTGTCCCTGCGGCATTAAGCGGCCCTCCCGGCTGCGGTGACGTCCTTGACGAGCCCGGCGATCGAGTCGGCCCGCAGCTCGTCCAGCGTGACGGCGGTGCCTCCCAACTCCCGGGCGAGCTCCCCGGCGAGACCGAGGCGTACGTACCCGGACTCGCAGTCCACGACGACCGAGGCCGTCCCCTCCGAGCGGTGCAGCCGCCCGGCCCGCCCCGCGAGCGCCACCGGCTCCGGACCGCCGGTCGCCCGCCCGTCCGTCACCACGACCAGCAGCGGGCGCCGCGACGGATCGCGCAGCCGCTCCACCCGCAGCACGTCATGGGCCTTCAGCAGCCCCGCGGCCAGCGGGGTACGGCCCCCGGTCGGCAGCGACTCCAGGCGGGAGGCGGCCGCGTCCACGGACGAGGTCGGCGGCAGCGCCACCTCGGCCTCCTTGCCCCGGAAGGTGACCAGACCGACCTTGTCCCGCCGCTGGTAGGCGTCCAGCAACAGCGACAGCACGGCCCCCTTGACCGCGCTCATCCGCTGCCGGGCCGCCATCGACCCGGAGGCGTCCACGACGAACAGCACGAGGTTGCCCTCACGCCCCTCCCGGGTCGCCTGCCGCAGATCGTCCCGGCGCACCACGAGCCCGCGCCCGGAGCGCCCGCGCGCGTGCTGGTGCGGGGCGGCGGCCTGCACGGTCGCGGCCAGGTGCAGCTTGGTCAGCGCCCCCTGCGGCCGACGCGCGCCGGTCGTACGCCCGTGCTCGGTACGCGCCCGGGAGCGCCGTCCGGCCGCCCCCTCGCCCAGCCCCGGCACGCTGAGCATCTTCGCCCGGAACGGCTCGGCGGACGCCACCGGCTGCTGCTCGGCTCCGGAGGACCGGCCGGGCGCGTCGGGCTTGCCCTCGGGGGCCTGGGACGGCGTGTCGTCCGAGCCGCCCTCGCCCTGCGGCGGCGTACGGTCCTCCCCGTCGGCCTGCGGCGGCACCCCACCGCCACCGCCCCCGTCGCCTCCGCCGTCCGGGCCGGGGTCGGGGTCGTCGTCGCCCGGGTCGCTGTCCTGCTCCTGATCCCCGGCGGCCTCGTCCAGCGTCCGGTCGAGCTTGTCCTCGTCGAGACCCGGCGCGTCGAACGGGTTGCGTCGCCGCCGGTGGGGGAGGGCCAGCAGAGCCGCCTGCCGTACGTCGTCGGAGGTGACCTCCTCGCGCCCCGCCCAGGCGGCGAGCGCGGTGGCGGTGCGGGCCATCACGATGTCGGCCCGCATCCCGTCGACCTCGAACGCGGCGCAGGTGGCGGCGATCTGCCGCAGCACGCCGTCACCGAGCACGACGCGGGGGAGCAGGGCACGCGCGGTGGCGATCCGCTCCCGCAGCGCCGACTCCTCCGCGGCCCAGCGCGCGGCGAACCCCTCGGGATCGTCGTCGTACGCGAGCCGGCGCCGCACGACCTCGACCCGCTCGTCGGTGTCCCGGGACGCGGCCACCTCCACGGTCAGCCCGAACCGGTCCAGCAACTGCGGCCGCAGCTCGCCCTCTTCCGGGTTCATCGTCCCGACCAGCAGGAACCGCGCCGCATGCCGTACGGAGACGCCTTCGCGCTCGACGTACGAAGCGCCCATGGCCGCCGCGTCCAGCAGCAGGTCCACCAGGTGGTCGTGGAGCAGGTTGACCTCGTCGACGTACAGGATCCCGCGATGCGCGTCGGCCAGCAGCCCCGGTTCGAACGCCTTCACGCCCTCCGAGAGCGCCCGCTCGATGTCCAGCGCCCCCACGAGCCGGTCCTCGGACGCGCCGACGGGCAGCTCGACGGTCCGCGCCGCACGCGACACACCGGCGGTCTCCGCGTGCGGCCCGTCGGGACACGCCGGATCGGGGGAGACGGGATCACAGGAGAACCGGCACCCCGGCACGACGGAGACCTCGGGCATGAGGGCGGCGAGGGCCCGCACGGCGGTGGACTTGGCGGTCCCCTTCTCGCCCCGCACGAGCACTCCGCCGACGGCCGGACTGACGGCGTTGAGCAACAGCCCGAGCCGCAGGTCGTCCTGCCCGACGATCGCGGTGAAGGGATACGGCGTACTCACTTGGCCTCCTGGTCGACATGCTGTCCAGCTTGTTGCCCGAGCCCGGCGGCCCCGGCAACTTCCAGCCCCTCGCCTCTCGGCGCAGCGGCCCCGGCAACTTCAAGCCCCTCGCCTCTTGGCGCAGCGGCCCCGGCAACTTCAAGCCCCTCGCCTCTTGACGCAGCGGCCCCGGCAACTTCAAGCCCCTCCGGCGATTGAGGAGCGGGGTCCGGGGCAGCGCCCCGGCTCTCCGGAGCACCCGCACCCGCACCCGCACCCGCACCCGCACCCGCACCCGCACTCGGCAGGGCCGGCGCCCCCGGCGGCACGAACGGCAACCCCCCAGGCGCACCCCCCTCGATCAACCGCCACAACGCATCCGTGTCCGCGTGCTCCTCCACCAGATCCCCGAGCCGATCCAGCTGCTCCTCCCGCAGCACCCCGAAACTCGTGTCCGGCGCCGGCACGAACCGCCGCCCGGCGGCCCGGGCCACTTCCTCCAGGAACCGCCGCCGGAACGCGTCGCTCTCCAGCGACCCGTGCCAGTGCGTCCCCCACACCGCCCCCACCCGGCACCCGTCGAGGAACGGTTCCCCGCCCCGCACATCGGCCACCCCGTGGTGGATCTCGTACCCCTCCACCGGCTCGCCGAGCGCCGAACCCACCGGCCGCGCCAGCGTCTTGTCCCGGTCGAACCGCACCCGTACGGGCAGCAGCCCCAGCCCGTCCACGACCCCCGCCCGCGACTCGACCTCGTCCTCGATGCGCTCACCGAGCACCTGGAACCCGCCGCAAATCCCCAGCACCGGCCGGCCCTCCGCCGCCCGCCGCACCAGCGCGTCCGCGAGTCCCCGCTCGCGCAGCCAGGCGAGGGCCTTCACCGTGCCGCGCGTGCCGGGCACGATCACCAGGTCGGCGTCGGCCAGCTCCTCCGCCCGGTCCACGAACCGCACGACGACGCCCGGTTCGGCGGCCAGGGCGTCCACGTCCGTGAAGTTCGACATCAACGGCACCGCGCAGACCGCGACCCGCAACACGTCTTCCCCCTGAGGCGGCGCGACGACCGACTCCCGTACGGCACCCCGCAGAGACACCCGCAGGCCGTCCTCCTCGTCGATGCCGAGCCCGTGGGCGTACGGCAGCACCCCGTAGGTCCGACGCCCGGTCAGGCCGTACAGCATGTCCAGGCCCGGCTCCAGCAACGAGACGTCTCCCCGGAACTTGTTCACCAGGTAGCCCGCGACCAGCGACTGGTCCTCCGCGCTCAGCAGCGCCGTCGTGCCGAAGAACGAGGCGAACACCCCGCCCCGGTCGATGTCCCCGACCACCAGCACGGGGAACCGCGCGGCCCGCGCGATCCCCATGTTCACGATGTCGGTCCGCCGGAGGTTGATCTCGGCGGGGGACCCCGCCCCCTCGCAGATCACCGCGTCGTACGTCGACCGCAGCTCCGCCAGACAGTCCGTGACCGTCCCGAGCAGGGCCTCCTGACGGCCCCCGTGGTACCCCCGGGCGCTCATCTCGCCGACCGGCTTCCCCATCAGGACCACCTGGCTGGAGCGGTCGCTGCCGGGCTTCAGCAGCACCGGGTTCATCAGAGCCGTCGGCTCCACCCGGGCGGCCTGCGCCTGCATCGCCTGGGCGCGCCCGATCTCCGCGCCCTCACGGGTCACGAAGGAGTTGAGGGACATGTTCTGCGCCTTGAAGGGCGCGACCTTCACGCCCCGGCGCACCAGCCAGCGGCAGATGCCCGCCGTGACGACGCTCTTGCCCGCGTCCGAGGTCGTTCCCGCGACCAGCAGCCCGCCGCCACTCATGCCCGTCCCCGTTCCCGTACCGCACTCCACCGTGTCGTACCGCTCATGCCCGCCCCCGCTTCCGCGCCGCGACCGATCGCCGCGCGACCAGGCGTCCCGCCGCCAACCGCCCCGCCACGCACACGCCCAGCGCCAGCGCATTCACCCGGCGCGAAAGCAGCACCGCGCGCTCGATGTCCGCGCCTCGCACCTCCCGCCCGGCCGCCCCGTTCAGCACCGGCCGGTGCTCGACGCGCCCCGCGTACGCCAGCGTCCCGCCGAGCCGTACGCCGAGCGCCCCCGCGAACGCGGCCTCCACCGGCCCCGCGTTCGGGCTCGGGTGACGGTGTGCGTCGGCCTTCCAGGCGCGTACGGCTTCCCGGGGCCGCCCGCCGCCCACCACGGCCAGCGCGGCCGTCAACCGGGCGCCGGGCCACCCCACCACGTCGTCCAGGCGCGCCGAGGCCCAGCCGTAGCGGCGGTAGCGGGGCGACCTGTGGCCGACCATCGCGTCGAGCGTGTTCACCGCCCGGAACCCGACGAGCCCCGGAACCCCGCCGATCGCCCCCCACACCAGCGCGCCGACGACTGCGTCCGAGGTGTTCTCGGCGACCGACTCGACGACCGCGCGGGCCATCCCCGGCCCGTCCAGGGAGTGCGGATCGCGCCCGCACAGATGCGGTAGCCGCTCCCGGGCCACCTCCAGGTCCCCGGCGGCCAGCGCGCCTCCGATGGCGCGGGCCTCCCGGCCCAGCGACGTACCGCCGACGACGGACCACGCGGTGGCGGCGGTCAGCGCGACGGCGAGCGCCGGGCGTCCCCGCACGGCGCGGGCGGTCAGCGCGGCGGCTCCCACGGCGCCTCCGGCGCAGACGAGGGTGTGCAGCGCGCCCCGGCCGCGGTCGTCACGCCACAGCACGGACTCGACCCGCGCGGCGGCGCGGCCGAACGCGGCGACGGGGTGGCCCCTGCGGGGGTCGCCGAGCAGCGCGTCGGCGATCAGCCCGGTGGTGGCGCCGTACGCGAAGACACGGTCCGCACGCACGGCTCAGCCCGTCGCGGAAAGAGGCGTTCCGGCACGAAGGGGGGCGGGAATCGGCGCAGGAGACGGCGCACGGCGGCCGGGCATGGTGTAGGTCCTCACTCAGGGTCCGCGCCCTGGTTCGACGTGACCGGCGACGAGAGTCTCCTGGCTCCCGGATCCGCAGTTCCCCCGGCCTTCCAGCCCGCGTGCCGCGAGCCGTGACGTCCGGTGTGGGGGAGTGCTCCCCGGTGACAGTGGCGGGACCGCGCCGGATTCGCACCGGCTTCCTCTGCTGTCGCCGTAAATGGCTCCGGCAGTCCACCACGCCCCGAGAACAGTCGTCAACTCGCTGTTGACCTGCGGGGCTCCACTGTGGGCGGACGCACATCGGGCCGGACACACGAGGGTGTGTCCGGCCCGAAGGAGTGCGCTGTGCGGGGTCAGGCGACGATCAGGTAGATCCCGTACGAGACCGCCGCCACGCACAGCCCGAAGCAGGCGTACGCGCCGGTGCGCGCCAGCGCGACCGATCCGCCGGAGGCGCTGCTTCCGGCCGTCGCGGACTGCTTGGAGAGGGCGACGATGCCCAGGGTGAAGAGGCCGACCAGCGCGACGGTGACCACGAGACTGACACCGAAGACGGAGGCGAGAGCTGCCCAGTCGATTTTCATGCGGATGTGTCCTTACACCTTGGCCGGCGGCCGGGCCGGGTCGTCGGGCGCCGAGGCCGGGGCCGGGATGGTGGTCATGAGCTCGGCGGCCGGGCCGCCGATGGGCGGCGGCTGGACCGCGGCGATGGCGGTGGTGACGACGCCCTGGCGCTCGTCGTCACCGCCGTCCGTGTCGTTGACGTTGGTGTGGTCGACCGGCTGCCGGCGCGAGGCCAGCCAGATCGCGAAGGAGCCGCCCACGAGCAGGATCGCGGTGACGGTGATGCCCCACGTGCCCTGCTTGGTCAGGAACTCGGCGCCCGCGCCGACCAGACCCGCGGCCGGCAGCGTCAGACCCCAGGCGATGAACATCCGGGTGGCGGTGGACCAGCGGACCACGCCTCCCTTGCGGCCGAGACCCGCGCCCATCACGGCCCCGGAGCAGGACTGCGTGGTGGAGAGCGAGAAGCCGAGGTGCGAGGAGGCCAGGATGACGGTCGCCGCACTCGTCTGGGCGGCGAAGCCCTGCGGCGGCTGAAGGTCGGTCAGGCCCTTGCCCATGGTGCGGATGATGCGCCAGCCACCGAGGTACGTACCGAGCGCGATGGCGACACCGGCGGAGACGATGACCCACATCGGCGGGTTGGAGCCGGGGGCGAGGACGCCGCCGGTGACCAGGGCCAGCGTGATGATGCCCATCGTCTTCTGGGCGTCGTTGGTGCCGTGGGCGAGCGAGACGAGACCGGCGGAGGCGATCTGTCCGGCCCGGTAGCCCTTGGCCGTCGACTTCAGCTGGTTCGGGTCGGTGACCTTCCGGTTGATCCGGTACGTCAGCCGCGTGGCCAGCATCGCGGCGAGGCCGGCCACCAGCGGGGCGGCGATCGCCGGGAGCAGCACCTTGGTGACCACGGTGCCGCCGTTGATCGACGACCAGCCGGCCGACATCACCGCGGCGCCGATCAGACCGCCGAACAGGGCGTGGGAGGAGCTGGAGGGCAGGCCGACCAGCCAGGTCAGGAGATTCCACAGGATGGCGCCGACGAGCGCCGCGAAGATGACCTCGGTTCTGAGGCCGTCCTCGTTGACAATCCCGCCGGAGATCGTCTTGGCGACCTCCACCGACAGGAACGCGCCGATCAGGTTGAGAACGGCGGACATCGCCACCGCTGTCTTGGGCTTCAGTGCGCCGGTCGAGATGGTGGTCGCCATCGCGTTGGCGGTGTCGTGGAAACCGTTCGTGAAATCGAACACGAGAGCTGTTACGACCACAATCGCAAGCAGCAGCGTGATGTGTTCCATTTACCCAGGCAATCGTTCGACGTCAGTGGCACGTGGACCGTAGGCAACCTGAGTGAACGGAAGATGAACTGAGCAGGGCGTTGCGGTGACCCCAAACGGAGTGGGCCGCCTCCGCTTGTGTGCGGGGGAGGCTGCGCGTGCCTGTGGGGCGGGATGTGGGCGGCCTTTGCCGCCCGTTGGCGAACCTTGCGACCGGCTGTTCGGCACCCGGAAGAGATCCCCGTCACTCCCTTCGTGACGTTCCGGTTGCGCGCCCTCCCCCCTACGCTCGCCCCATGAGCGAGCAGCAGCCGGAATCCGTCGGCCAGGCCTGGCGGGCCGTCGTGGACACAGCCCGTCGGAGCGCGGCGGACGGCCTGGTCGTCGGCACCTCCGGCAACGTCTCCGCCCGCGTCGGCGACCTCGTCCTGGTGACGCCCAGCGGGGTTCCCTACGACCGGCTCGGCCCCGAGGACGCGGTCGGCGTGGACCTGGAAGGGCGCCAGGTCCTCGGGGACCTCGGGCCGACCAGCGAACTCCCCCTGCACCTGGCGGTCTACCGCTCCACCGACGCCGCCGCCGTGGTCCACACCCACGCCGTGCACGCCACCGCCGTCTCCACCCTCGTCACCGAGGTGCCGCTCGTGCACTACGCGGCGGCCATCCTCGGCGGCCCCGTCCGGACCGCCGCCTACGCCCGCTACGGCACCCCGGAGCTGGCCGACGCCATGCTCGAAGCCCTCCGGGGCCGCACCGGCTGCCTGCTCGCCAACCACGGCACCGTCACCTACGGCGACACGCTCGACCAGGCCTACGACCGCACCGCCCAACTGGAGTGGCTCTGCCACCTCTGGCTCACCGCCAGCTCCGTGCCCGGCCGCACCCCGGCCCTGCTCGACACGGCCCAGCTGGCCGAGGTGACCGAAGCGCTCAAGGGGTACGGCCAGCCCGGCTGACCCGAGTCCGGGGCCCCGCGCCCCTGCCCGCCGGGCCGCCGGAGACACGGGAGCTGCCCCGGACGGCCCCGCCCACTGGCACCCCGCCTCCCGCCCCAGGACACTGAAGCGGTGCGCCCGGTAACCGCGACGGCAACGGCCGTCACCACGATCCTCGGCGTCGGTGCGGCAGCGGTCGCGGCCGGCCGGTACGCCAGTGACGTCGCCCTCAGGGCGACGCCCGGACGTCCCCTCCCCGCCGACCGCAGACTCACCGTGCACGACACGGCGGCCGGGCAGGTCACCCTGACCCGTTCCTTCTCGGCGCTGAGGCCCGGCACCTGGGGCCTCGCCGGACCAGGGGTCCACGCGGTCGTCGGGCCGGTCGTCGAAGGGGCCTCCCAGGGCGCCGACACCGTCGTCCGGAGACTGGAGAGCGTCGGCGCCGGGATCCTCGAACCGGGCGCGAAAGTGCGTCTCACCCCCGCCCTGTACGGCGGTGACCCCGGCAGCGACCTCGGCCTGGATCACCAGGAGGTCGAGATCCCCGGCGAGCTCGGGACCCTGCCCGCCTGGTACGTCCCCGGCGGGCGCGAGACCTGGGTCATCACGGTGCACGGCCTCGGCGCCACCCGGTCCCACCCCATGAACCTGATGGGCTTCCTGAACGCCCAGCACTTCCCGGTGCTCGACCTCGCCTACCGGGGCGACCCCGGAGCCCCTCGCCCCGCCGACGGCCTCGGCCACTTCGGCGTCTCCGAGTGGCGCGACCTCGACGCCGCCATCCGCTACGCCCTGCGCTACGGCGCCCGCAACGTGATCGTCCACGGCTGGTCCACCGGTGCCACCATGGCCCTGTACGCCGCGGTCGAGTCCCCGCTCCGCGACCGGATCAGCGGCATCGTCCTCGACTCCCCGGTGCTGGACTGGCCGGTCACCCTGCGCGCCCTGGCCGCCGCCCGCGGAGTCCCGGCGGCCCTGCTGCCGCTCGCCGTCCGCGCCGCCCAGGGCCGGACCGGCATGAGCCCCGCTCCCGTGCTGGAGACCTCCGTACCGGCCTCCCTGCACACCCCGACCCTGATCCTGCACGGCCCCGACGACACGATCGCCCCCTGGCTCTCCTCCCGCGAGTTCGCCGCCCGCCGCCCGGATCTGGTCAGCCTCCACGCCGTGGCCGAGGCTCCGCATGCGTCGATGTGGAACGCCGACCCGGCCCGCTACGAAGAGACCCTGCGACGCTTCCTCACGCCCCTGATGTGAGCCGATGGGGTGAACTCTCCCCCTTGCCGTCGCACCGGAGGAACCTTTCACGTACCGGTGAAACGCCTTCCGTTTGGGCTTTCGGGCCGTCAGGAGCAAGACTGCTCCCGTGACGTCCCGTACCCCGCGCGACTCCAGGCTGCGACTTGTCCGCCCGCGACCCCTTGCCACCGCCCGCAAGGCCGTGACCACCCGGCGCACCAGGCCGGCCCCCAGGCCCCCCGAGGGCACCCCGCCCCGTGCGGAACTGGCCCGCCAGGCCAGGGCGGTGCTCGCCGACGCCGTGCGCATCGCCCACTGGGCGGCCGGCACCCCGGGGCCGGGCAACGCCGCCCCGCTCGCGGCCCATGCCCTCGAACGGGCGGCCACCGCCCTGGAGCTCTCCCCGGCGCAGGTGCGCGCCGGGTGGGACCGGGCCCGGCTGGCCGGACTCATCGAGCTGCACGGCGACACCGCCCGCCCCGGCTGGCGGCTGCGCGCCTGGGACCGGGACGACTCCGCCGTCCTGCGCGGCTGGGTGGCGCTCTTCGACGCCTGGTCGCTCGTGCACGCCGCACCCGCCGACATCGAGGCCGGCGCGGTGGCCGAAGCCGTCGAGGCCGTGCCCCAGGTGCTCTCGCTCCTGCAGCTCTCCGCGGGGCCCGTCACCGTCCCCGCCCTGCTGGACCTCCTCGGCCAGCGCGTCGCCGAACTCCAGGAGGAGCGCTGCGAAGTGCCCCTGGGACCCGGCAGATCCGCGCCCGCCGCCCCGGCCGAGGCGGTCGCCGCCCAGGCCGGGACCACCGCCGGGCCGGCCCGGAGCGCCGACCTCAACGCCCTCCTGCTCGACTGGGCGCTGGAGGGCCTCGTCGCCGTCGGGGCACTGACGCTGGGCAAGGGGCACGCCACCCTCACCCCGCTCGGCAACTGGGCGGTCTGGGTCAAGCTGGAACAGATCTGCGTCGCCGCCCAGAGCCCGGCCGGGAACATCGAACAGTCCGCCGCCGACATGCTCCTCGGCTGCGCCCGGCTCACCCCCGGTCCGGCGCGCGACGAATACCGCGCCTGGCTCGCCGCCCGCACCGTCGGCAGCGCCGTCGCCGAACTGCTCGCCGTCGCCCGGGGCGAGGACGCGCTGCTGCGCGGACTGGCCTTCGAGGCGCTGCGGGTCGTCGGCGCCCCCGCCGAACCCGAGGTCCGCGCCGTGCTCGCCGAACCCTCGCTGCGGCCCTACGCGCTGCTCTGGCTCGCCGAGTACGAGGGCAACGACCCGGACGACGCCCAGGACGTCCTCAGCCGCGAGGAGGCCACCTGGCTCTGGGTCGACACGGCCGCCGCCGTCGCCGACCACGGCGAGACCGGCCTGCTGGTGCGCCACCTCGACTCCGCCGTCCAGGGCACCGTCCCGGCCCTCCTCGACGAGGTCAGGGCCGTCGGCCACCCCCGCACCGTCCAGGTCCTGGTCGCCCTGGCCGCGGCCCACCCGGACCCGGCTCTGGCCAAAGCGGTCCGCCGGGCCGCCTTCCAGGTGCACACCGGCGGAGCCTGAGAGCCGCACGCCCCCGGGGGCCGCGCGCTGCGCACGCCCCGGCCAGACCGGGCACCGCGCACAGCCTCCTGCGGACGGGGTCCTCCGCTCAGCCGGCGGACCCCGGGGCATACGTCCCGAAGCTCCACACATTGCCCTCGGCGTCCCGCGCCATGTAGTCCCGGGAGCCGTAGTCCTGGTCGGTCGGCTCCATCAGGATCTCCACGCCGAACTCCTTGGCCCGGGCACAGTGCGCGTCCACCTCGTCCACCACCACGTACACCCCCGCCGGGCCCGCGCCGGCCATCGCCCGGGCGAACAGGCCCTCGCGCCCCTTCGAGCCGAGCATCACCCTGCCGTTGCCCAGGGACAGCTCGGCATGCAGCACACTGCCGTTCTCGCCCTCGTAGACCGCCTCCCGGGTGAAGCCGAGGCCCCGCGTCAGCGTCTCGATCGCCGCCTTCGCGTCGTCGTAGAGGATCGTCGGGTAGATCGTCGGAACCCCGCTCGCCGCGTCGGCCATGACACTCACCTCTCCTGCCGTCCGTACCGTCCGATGTGATCTGCGTCTCAGTCTTCCACCGGCCACTGACAACGGCAGGCCGTCCGTCCCGGCTCAGGCGAAGGTGTCGCACCGGGCCATGTCGCCCGTGCGGAACCCGGTGGAGAACCACTGCTGCCGCTGCGCCGCCGAACCGTGCGTCCACGACTCCGGGGTGACCCGCCCCTGGTACCGCTCCTGGATCCGGTCGTCGCCGACGGCCGCCGCCGCGTCCAGGCCGTCCCGGACGTCCGCCCGGGTCAGCTCCGTGATCAGCGGCCGGCCGGTCGACTCGTCCGGCGTCGTCGTGGCGTGGTGCGCCCAGACCCCGGCGTAGCAGTCGGCCTGCAGCTCCACCCTCACCGCGTTGCTGTTCGCGCCCTGCCGCCCGTCCTGCGACCGGCCCAGCGTGCCCATCAGGTTCTGCACATGGTGGCCGTACTCGTGCGCCACCACGTACGCCTGGGCGAACGGTCCGCCGCTGGAGCCGAACTTCGTCCGCAGGTCGTCGAAGAACCCGAGGTCCAGATAGACCTTGCGGTCGCCGGGGCAGTAGAACGGCCCGACCGCCGAGGTGGCGGCCCCGCACGCGGTGCCCACCTGCCCGCTGAACAAGACCGTCCGGGCGCCCGTGTACGAGGCGTCCCGCCGCTCGAACTCCTGACGCCAGAAGTCCTGCACGCTGTTGACCACTGCCACCGTCCGGCAGTCCTCCCGGCTGTTCGCGTCCTGCCCCTTCAGGCAGCTCTCCTGCACCTGACCGGCCGACGACGAGGTCGCCGCCGGGTCCGCGCCGTCGGAGGTGAGGCCGAGCTGATCGGGCCCGACGCCGAAGAGCAGGCCCAGGATCAGAGCGATCACCCCGGCGATGCCACCGCCCACGGTGGCCCTCCCGCCCGGGATCCGGCTGCCGCGCACGTCCTGGACCTCGGACGTGTCCAGATCGGCGTCGTCGTCGAACTGCACGGGCGCACCACCCTCGGGCTCGGGCGGGCGACGGGGTGCCGCCCTGCGCCGAGTATCGGACGGTTCGTCCCACCGGGCACGCGGAAAAGGAGTTGCGCGCCGCCAGTAGAATGGGCCGTATGGCCTTCCTCCTTGTGCATTAGCGGCGTCGAGAGACCTCCGCCCTCGTCCCTCCGCCGTCCACACTGCCCTGGAGTTTTCCCGTGATCACCGCTTCCGGCATCGAGCTGCGCGCCGGCGCCCGCATCCTCATCGAATCCGCCTCCTTCCGCATCGCCAAGGGCGACCGCATCGGCCTCGTCGGCCGCAACGGAGCGGGCAAGACCACCCTCACCAAGTGCCTCGCGGGCGAAGGCACTCCCGCCGGCGGCACCATCACCAAGTCCGGCGAGGTGGGCTACCTCCCGCAGGACCCGCGCACCGGCGACCTCGACATCCTCGCCCGGGACCGCATCCTCTCCGCCCGCGGCCTCGACACGATCCTGCGCAAGATGCGGGAGAACGAGGACCGGATGGCGAACGGACAGGGCGCCACCCGCGAGAAGGCGATGAAGAAGTACGAGCGCCTGGAGACGGAGTTCCTCACCAAGGGCGGGTACGCCGCCGAGGCCGAGGCCGCCACCATCGCCGCCGCGCTCAGCCTGCCCGACCGGGTGCTCGGCCAGCCCCTCCATACGCTCTCCGGTGGTCAGCGCCGCCGCGTCGAGCTGGCCCGGATCCTCTTCTCGGACGCCGACACCCTGCTCCTGGACGAGCCGACCAACCACCTCGACGCCGACTCCATCGTCTGGCTGCGCGACTACCTCAAGTCCTACCGCGGCGGCTTCATCGTGATCTCCCACGATGTCGAACTGGTCGAGACGGTCGTCAACAAGGTGTTCTACCTCGACGCCAACCGCTCCCAGATCGACGTCTACAACATGGGCTGGAAGCTCTACCAGCAGCAGCGCGAAGCCGACGAGAAGCGCCGCAAGCGCGAGCGCCAGAACGCCGAGAAGAAGGCCGCGACCCTCAACGCGCAGGCCGACAAGATGCGCGCCAAGGCCACCAAGACCGTCGCCGCCCAGAACATGGCCAAGCGCGCCGACCGGCTGCTCTCGGGCCTGGAGGCCGTGCGCGTCTCCGACAAGGTCGCCAAGCTGCGCTTCCCCGACCCCTCGCCCTGCGGCAAGACCCCGCTGATGGCCGAGGGCCTGTCCAAGTCGTACGGCTCGCTGGAGATCTTCACCGACGTCGACCTCGCCATCGACAAGGGCTCCCGCGTAGTCATCCTCGGCCTCAACGGCGCGGGCAAGACCACGCTGCTGCGCCTGCTCGGCGGGGCCGAGAAGCCCGACACCGGACAGATCATCGAGGGGCACGGCCTCAAGCTCGGGTACTACGCCCAGGAGCACGAGACCCTCGACCCGGAGCGCACGGTCCTGGAGAACATGCGCTCCGCCGCCCCCGACCTCGACCTCGTCGCGGTCCGCAAGACGCTCGGTTCCTTCCTCTTCTCCGGCGACGACGTCGACAAGCCCGCGGGCGTGCTCTCCGGCGGCGAGAAGACCCGGCTCGCGCTCGCGACCCTGGTCGTCTCCTCCGCCAACGTGCTTCTGCTCGACGAACCGACGAACAACCTCGACCCCGCCAGCCGCGAGGAGATCCTCGGCGCGCTGCGCACCTACAAGGGCGCCGTCGTCCTCGTCACCCACGACGAAGGCGCCGTCGAGGCGCTCCAGCCGGAGCGGATCATCCTGCTCCCGGACGGTGTCGAGGACCTCTGGGGAGCGGACTACCGCGACCTCGTCGCCCTCGCCTGATCCACCGGGGATAGATCATTCGGCCTACGCGTGATCCATCATCTGCGTGAGAACCTCTCGTACTCCGGTGGTGCGCCCGGCGCTCACCCGCCGTGCGCCCCTTTTCGGGCGGCCCCTCCCCGTACGGCCCTGACCTGCCGGTTCTTCGGTCGGCCCGGGCAGTGCGCCCCCGTGCGCCCGCTGGAATCAGGGATTCCGCTCGTGTTGGCGCCCTTCCCGTCAGGGAAACCGCACGCACCGACCTTGCCGAATGGGTGGCCAGGAAGCGCGGGAGGGGTGATCATGAGAGTCCAGAGCGCACTTCCCATGAGGAGGCACGGGTGGCCGAGACTCTGAAGAAGGGCAGCCGGGTAACCGGCGCCGCGCGTGACAAGCTCGCGGCAGACCTGAAGAAGAAGTACGACTCCGGTGCGAGCATTCGGGCGCTGGCCGAGGAAACCGGCCGCTCCTACGGGTTCGTCCACCGGATGCTCAGTGAGTCCGGAGTGACGCTGCGGGGACGCGGCGGCGCGACACGAGGCAAGAAGGCCGCTTCGGCCTGAGGCCTCGGATGTTCGAGGTTCCGGCATTCCGGGGTTTCCGGCGCCTTAGGGCCCGAGGGAATGCGGGGTGACCACCCGGCTGACCGCAAGGCCGTCCGGGTGGTTACTGTTCAGTCACTTAATTCCGAGTGCTGACTGCACCCCATCCGGAGGCGCCCCATGACCTCGCTCGACACTGTGCTCGACAAGGACGGCGTACGGCTCACCGTCGACGACGCCGTTGCCACGGTGACGCTCACCCATCCGGCCAAGCGCAACGCTCAGTCTCCCGCTCTGTGGCGGGCGTTGACCGAGGCCGGACGGGCGCTGCCCGGCACGGTGCGGGTGGTGGTGCTCCGGGGCGAGGGCAAGTCCTTCTCCGCGGGCCTCGACCGGCAGGCCTTCACCCCCGAAGGCTTCGACGGCGAACCGTCGTTCCTCGACATGGCGCGCGGCCCGGAGGCGGAGCTCGACGCGACCATCGCCGAGTACCAGGAGGCGTTCACCTGGTGGCGCCGCAACGACCTCGTGTCGATCGCGACGGTCCAGGGCCACGCCATCGGCGCCGGCTTCCAGCTCGCCCTCGCCTGTGATCTGCGGATCGTCGCCGAGGACGTGCAGTTCGCCATGCGCGAGACCAGCCTCGGCCTCGTTCCCGACCTCACGGGCACCCACCCCCTGGTGAACCTCGTGGGGTACGCCCGCGCGCTCGAAATCTGCGCCACCGGCCGCTTCGTACACGCGGAGGAGGCCGAGCGCACCGGCCTCGCCAACCTCGTGGTGCCCGCCGACCAGCTCGATGCGGCGGCCCGCGACCTCGCCGGCGCCCTGGTCGCCGCGCCCCGCGACGCCGTCGTCGAGACGAAGGCCCTCCTCGCCGGCGCGCTCTCGCGCGACTACGAGGAGCAGCGTGTCGCCGAGCGGGCCGCCCAGGGCCGCCGGCTCCGCGACCTGGCGGGCATCACCGACTGACCACGTCCGTGACCAGCACCGACACCGGCAGCCGCTCCTCCGCGGCGGCCGCCACCGCCGTGCGCACCGACCGGGCGACATCCAGCGCCCGGTGGTCCCCGGCGGTCGCCACCTCGACCCGGACGTGGTCCCGGGACGTGTGCACGGGGCTGCCCAGGACCCGGGTCAGCGAGACGACGCCCGGCGTCCCGGCGGCTGCCCTCGCCACCGGGCCCTCCGGCTTCGCGACCCGGGCCGCCGGTGCCGCCGCCGGCGCCGTCACCTGATCGGGCGCACCGTCCTCCAGCAATGCCGTCACCGTCAGGTCCACCTCGGTGATCTCCAGACCCAGCCGGGCGGCCGCCGCCGTGAGGAGTGCCCCGCGCAGGGCCGCCGCGGTGTCGGTCAGCGGCCGGTCCGGGGCAGCCGAGAACTCGGCCTCGATCCGCAGCGGCCCCGGCGGCAGCGCGCTCGGCGGAGCCGGGGGCGGCACCGGGCCGGCCGGGCCCGCCGCGTTCGCCGGGTCCCGCCGGGCCTCGGGGCCGTCCCCGGTCACCGCACCCTCCACCGCTTCCTCCGCCGGGCCGATCCGTAGCCTCCCCAGCACCGAACCCGGGCGGGCCGCCGCCCCGCGGAGCACCGAGGCGGCCGCCGTCTCCGCGATCCACGCGCCGTCGGCCGGACCGCCCAGCGGCAGCAGCCTGCCCAGGCCCAGCCGTTGGCGTACCGCAGCGGTCCATCCGTCGGCCCTCTGCGGGCCCCGCGCCGTTGTCATCGCCCCAGCCTGCCGCATCCACGGCGCGGGATGGGGAAAGCGCACTTAACGTGGGCAAGGAAGTCCAACCCTGCCCCGAAGGGAAGAGCGGCGATGACTGAAAGCTCCCAGCGCAACAACCCCGACAGCGGTTCGGGCGACAAGTCCCTCGGCAAGCGCGGCGGCGGCGACCCCGGCACCCGGGGCCGTACCACCATCGCCGACGGCGTCGTCGAGAAGATCGCCGGATTGGCGGCACGCGATGTCGTCGGCGTCCACGCGATGGGCAGCGGCCTGTCGCGGACGTTCGGCGCTGTCCGCGACCGCGTCCCCGGCGGCGGCAAGTCCGTCACCCGTGGGGTGAAGGCCGAGGTCGGCGAGTCCCAGGCGGCCCTGGACCTGGAGATCGTCGTCGACTACGGCGTGGCCATCTCCGATGTGGCCCGGGACGTGCGCGAGAACGTCGTGGCCGCCGTGGAGCGTATGACCGGTCTCGAAGTCGTCGAGGTCAACATCGCGGTCAGTGATGTCAAGCTGCCCGACGAGGAAGACGACGATGACGAGCCCGAGCAGCGGGTCCAGTAGTCCTTCCGCATCTCCGTCGCACGGCAGTTGAGGAGAAGAACACGATGAGCATGGCTGTCGCCGGTCTGTTGGCCGGCATGGCGCTCGGGTTCGCCGGATATTTCGGCGGTTTCGGAGCCTTCGTACTGGTGGCCGCGCTGGGCGCGATCGGCTTCATCGCCGGCCGCTTCCTGGACGGCGACCTGGAGCCCGGCGACTTCTTCCGGAGTCGCGAGCGCGGCGACCGGCGACGGTGACGGCGGTGACCGGCCGGGTCGCCGCCGCCGAACGGGGCGAGACCCGGATCGCCGACCGTGTCGTCGCCAAGATCGCCGCCCAGGCGGCGAAGGAAGCGGTCGACGAATCGCCCGCTGACGGGGCGTCGCCGCGTGCCACGGTGACCGTGCACCGCGACGCCGCCCGGGTCCGGGTCAGCCTGGAGCTCGGCTACCCCAGCGACATCGGCCGCCAGTGCGGCGCCGTACGCCGCCGGGTCGCCCAGCGGGTCAAGGCGCTGGCCGGCATGGAGGTGCCCGAAGTGGCCGTCCAGGTCGAGCGGCTGCACCCCGCCGGAGCGAGCGCCGCCGCACAGGGGAGGCTCCGATGACCGAACCCGGCGAACCGAACGGCTCCACCCGGCGGATGCCCACCGTGGACCAGAGCGACAAAGACCCGCGCACGCCGGTCCCGGACGCGTCGGCCGACGCCCGCGAACCGGTCCCCACCCTGGAACAGGGCGACGGCAGGGCCGGCCGCTTCTGGTCCGCGCGCCGGATCCCGGCCGCCCTGCTGGCCCTCGTGGTCCTCGGAGCGGCCGGACTGCTGCTCTACGACATCGCCGCCGTACGGGCCGACCATCCGGCGATGCAGTGGCGGCGCTCCCTCGCCGACGGACTGGCCGAACAGCGCCTGGACGACGTCCCCGTGCTCATCGGAGCCGGGGTGGCCGCGGCGATCGGCCTGTGGCTGATCCTGCTGGCCCTCACCCCCGGACTGCGCGACCTGCTGCCGATGCGCCGCGACCGCGCCGACGTCCGGGCCGGACTCGACCGCACCGCCGCGGCCCTCGTGCTGCGCGACCGGGCCGTGGAGGTGTCCGGCGTGCAGTCCGTACGGGTGAGGATGGGACGGCGGAAGGCGAAGGTGCGCGCGCTCTCGCACTTCCGGGAACTCGACGACGTGCGGACCGACCTGGGCGCCGCGCTGGAGAAGGCCGTCCGGGAACTGGGCCTGGCGAAGCCGCCGGCCCTCTCCGTCCAGGTGCACCGACCGGCGAAGAAGGGATGAGCCGCATGCGCTCCACCGTCAACCGGGTCCTGCTGGCCCTCGCCGGGCTGGTGCTGGTCGTCGTCGGCGGAGCCGTGCTCGCCGCCGGCCTCGGCGTGTCCCTGCCCTCCTGGTGGCCCTGGGACGGCAAGAACGATGTGCTGCTCAGCGCCGCCGACCGGCACCGCTGGCGCGACGAGG
The DNA here is from genome assembly GCF_042718715.1 of Streptomyces sp. NPDC058576. NCBI lineage: Bacteria > Bacillati > Actinomycetota > Actinomycetes > Kitasatosporales > Streptomycetaceae > Streptomyces > Streptomyces sp. NPDC058576. Next base: position 70,304 of record NZ_JBHXPF010000037.1, read on the forward strand.
GCTGGTGGTGGCCGACCGTGATCGCGGTCCTCGCCGTCCTGGTGGTCCTCGCCCTGTGGTGGTTCCTCGCCCAGCTCCGCCGCGGCCGGCTCGCCGAGGTGCTGGTGGACAGCGGCGACGGCGAAGGGGCACAACTGCGCGGCCGGGCCCTGGAGGGCGTGCTCGCCGGGGAGGCGGGCGAACTGGACGGTGTGGCGCGCGCCCAGGCGATGCTGACCGGCCGCCGCACCGCGCCCCGGGCCCGGCTCCGGCTGCTGATGGAGCCGCACGCCGCGCCGCTCGGGACGCTGGAGGCAGTGGCCGACGGGGCGCTGACGCACGCACGCGACTCGGCCGGTCTGGACGCGCTTCCCGCCGAGGTACGCCTCAAGGCCGTCAAGCACCGCGCGGAGCGGGTGTCCTGACGGCCCGTGGGCGTACGGGGACGGGCCCGGCGGTGTACGACGGGCCCGTGGGCGTACGGGACCGGGGCGGTGTGTCCCCAGGGGTGCCGGCCGGTCAGAAGCCGTGCCGGAATCCGCCGTCGACCGGGACCATGATGCCCGTGAGGTACGAGGCGGCGGGGGAGAGCAGGAAGGCCGCGGTCCTCCCGAACTCCTCGGGCGTCCCGTAGCGCCGCAGCGGGATCCGCGCCTCGTTCGCGGTGCGGGCGGCCTCCGCGTCGCCGGACAGCGCGTCCAGTTCGCGGACCCGGTCGGTGTCGATCCGGGCGGGCAGCACGCCCACGACCCGGATGCCGCGCGGCCCCAGCTCGTCGGCGAGCGACTTGGCGAAACCGGCGAGACCGGGGCGCAGCCCGTTGGAGATGGTCAGCCCCGCGATCGGCTCATGGACCGACCCGGAGAGCACGAAGCCGATCGCACCGCCCTCGCCGAGCGCGGCCGCCGCGGTCCGGGCGAGCCGTACCGCTCCCAGGAACACCGTCTCGAACGCCGTCTGCCACTGGTCGTCCGTGTTGTCCGCGAGGAAGCCGGGGGCGGGCCCGCCGACGCTGATGAGAATGCCGTCGAGCCGCCCGAAACGTTCCCGCGCGGTGTCCACCAGGCGCTGGGCGGCGCTCGGGTCGGCGTTGTCGGCGGCGAGCCCGACCACGCCCCCGCCCAGCTCGGCGGCGGCCTCCTCGACGGACTTCTCGTCCCGGCCGGTGATGATCACTTTCGCGCCGTCGGCGGCCAGGGAGCGGGCCGTGGCGTTGCCGAGGCCCCGGGTCGCTCCGGTGACGATGTAGACGCGGTCCTTCAGTCCAAGATCCATGGCCCTATCCTGCCGGGTCCTCCCCGGCCAGGTCGACAGCGGAGTTCACCAGTCCGATATGGCTGAAGGCCTGCGGGAAGTTGCCGAGCTGCCGCCCGGCCGTCACGTCGTACTCCTCGGCCAGCAGCCCCACGTCGTTGCGCAGCCGGAGCAGACGCTCGAACAGCTCCCGCGCCTCGTCGGGCCTGCCGGTCCGCTGCAACGCGTCGACCAGCCAGAACGAGCAGACGATGAACGCGCCCTCGTCGCCCGGGAGTCCGTCCACGGAGGTGCCCTCGGTGCTGTAGCGGCGGACCAGGCCGTCGCTGCCCAGCTCGTCGCGGATCGCGTCGACCGTGCCGATCACCCGGGGGTCGTCCGGCGGCAGGAACCCGGTGCGCACGATGAGCAGCGTCGAGGCGTCCAGCTCCCGTGACCCGTAGGACTGGGTGAAGGTGTTCCGCTCGGGGTCGTACCCCTTCTCGCAGACCTCGGCGTGCACGGCGTCCCGCATCGCCCGCCACCGGTCGGCGTCGCCGGGCAGTTCCGGGTTCTCCTCCAGCGAGCGCACCGCCCGGTCGGCGGCGACCCAGGCCATCACCTTGGAGTGCACGAAGTGCCGCCGCGCGCCGCGGATCTCCCACAGCCCCTCGTCCGGCTCGCGCCAGGTCGACTCCAGGAAGCCGAGCAGGCTGAGCTGGAGGTTCCAGGCGTGCGGCTTGTCGTCGAGTCCGGCGACGCGGGCCAGCCGGAGCGCGTCGATGACCTCGCCGTACACATCGAGCTGACGCTGACGCACGGCCGCGTTGCCGGTGCGCACCGGACGGGAGTGCTCGTACCCGGCGAGCCAGGGCAGCTCCATCTCGGGCAGCCGGCGCTCGCCCGCCAGCCCGTACATGATCTGGAGGTCGGCCGGGTCCCCGGCGACGGCCCGCAGCAGCCAGTCCCGCCACGCCTCCGCCTCCTCCAGATAGCCGGCCGAGACCATCGCCCCGAGGGTGAGGGTGGCGTCCCGCAGCCAGCAGAAGCGGTAGTCCCAGTTCCGTACGCCGCCGATCTCCTCCGGCAGGGACGTCGTGGGGGCCGCCACGATCCCGCCCGTCGGGCCGTAGGTCAGCGCCTTCAGGGTGATCAGGGAGCGCAGCACGGCGTCGCGGTACGGTCCCTCGTAGGTGCACCGCTCGGTCCACTTCGCCCAGTCGTGCAGCGTGTGCTTGAGCGCCTTGTGCGGGTCGATCAGCTTCGGGCGCGGCGAGTGCGAGGGGTGCCAGGTCAGCACGAACGCCACGCTCTCGCCCTCGGTGACGGTGAACGAGGAGCAGGTGCTGAACTGCTGGCCCCACGTCTTGACCGACGGTTCGCTGCGCAGCCAGACGGAGTCGGGGCCCGCGACCGCCACCCGGTGGCCGTGCGACCGGCGCACCCAGGGCACCACCGACCCGAAGTCGAAGCGCAGCCGCAGCACCGAACTCATGTCGACGGTGCCGCTGACGCCCTCGACGATCCGCATCAGGTCCGGCGACTTGTCGCGCTGCGGCATGAAGTCGATGACCTTCACCGTGCCGGTCCGCGTCTCCCAGTACGTCTCCAGGACCAGGGAGTCCTTCACGTACGCGCGCCGGGAGCAGGTGTCCGAGGTGCCCGCGCCCTTGGGCGCGATGCGCCAGTGGCCGTTCTCCTCGGTGCCGAGCAGGGCGGCGAAACAGGCGCCGGAATCGAAGCGGGGCAGGCAGAGCCAGTCGACAGAACCGTTCCTGCCGACGAGCGCGGCGGTCTGGAGATCGCCGATCAGGGCGTAGTCCTCGATGCGTGGGGTCACGCCTGGCGTTTTCCCGAACCGGGCCGTTGTCAACCAGCCCGATGGTGTGCCGCTGACTTCAGGCGCTCGCCGGTTCGGGCTGCTCGGGGGCGTCGGCCGTCGCGTTCTCGGCCGCGGCCTGCTCACGGTCGCGCTTCTCACGGCGTACGAGGATGATCCAGCCGACCGGGACGGCGGCGACGAACAGCCACCACTGGACGGCGTAGGCCATGTGCGGACCGATCGAGCTGTCGTCGGGGGAGACGATCTGCTCGGGCAGATCACCCGAAGGCGCGGGGTCGGTCTGCTCGATGTACCCGCCGAGGACCGTCCGGGACAGCAGCTGGGACTGCTGGTCGCTGTTGATCAGCATCACCTGCCGGTCCGGCAGTCCCGCCAGGTCCTTGATGCCGCTGCTGCCGGTCGTCTCGTCCGCCTTGAGGCGGCCGGTGACGGTCACTTCGCCCCGGGGCGCGGGCGGCACGTCGGGGTAGGCGGTCTGGTTCGGCGCGGCCGGGACCCAGCCGCGGTTGATCAGGACGGTGCCGCCGTCCCTGAGATCCAGCGGGGTCAGGACATGGACGCCGATGCGGTCGTCGTCCGAGGTCCGACGACGCACCACCACCTCGTGCTCGGTGTCGAACGTCCCCGTCGCGGTGACCGTCCGCCAGTAGTCCGAGCGGGGGACGGTGTGCCCGGGGGAGGTGAGGTCGGTGACCGGGACCGGCTGCGCGTCGAGGTTCCGCGAGATCAGCCCGTTCTGCTCGACCCGGTGCTCGTGCCGGTGAAACTGCCAGAAACCCAGCTCGATCATCGTCGGGATCAACACGAGGCCGAGCAGGGTGAGGATCACCCACTGCCGGGTCAACAGGAAGCGGTACACCCCATGACCGTACAACCGGGGCCATGGGGTGCGGCACTCAGGGGTGCTGCCGGGGCGGTCCGGCAATGAGACGTTCCCTCACACTTTGTCCACGATGCCCGCCTTCCCCTCGGCGCGGGCGCAGTGGGCGCCGCAGTACCAGTGCCCCTCCACCTCGACGCCCTGCCCGATCACCTGGACCCGGCAGTGCTCGCAGATCGGCGCCATGCGGTGGATGGCGCAGGAGAAGCAGTCGAAGACGTGCACCGCACCTTGTGCGTGCACCTCGAAGGACATGCCGTAGTCGTTTCCGCAAACCTCACAACGTGCCATGCGCCACAGGGTGGGACGCCCGGCGGCGACGGGCGAGCGGGCGCGTGGCGAGTCGCGCCCGGTTCACTCCGATGACGGGATGCCCTCCGGCGGTGGCGAGGACGCCTGGTGCGGCAGGACGGCCCCGTCGGCGGGGGCCACATCGCGCAGCAGATGGGTGAAGGCGCTCTCCTCCAGGATCGGGGTGCGATACGTCTTCGCCTTCTGCGTCTTGGAGGTGGCCGCGTCCGGGTCGTTGGTCACCAGCAGACTGGTCAGCCGCGACACGCTGGTCGCCACGTGCAGACCGGCCTCGATCGCCCGGTCCTCCAGCAGCTCCCGGTCGATCGAGGTGTCCCCGGAGAAGGCCACCCGCATCCCCTGCTGGAGCGGCTTCTCCTTCTCGTACCGCCCCGGATTGGGATACGGGCAGGCCGGCCGTTTGCGCGAGGGCCGCCAGCTGTTCGGCTGCCACGAGGGCTGATACCCGACGCGCGGGGTGACGGGGGAGTCGGACCACTCGGTCAGCGGACGGCACTCCAGCAACGGCAGCCGCACCCCGTCCCGGGCCGCCGCGTGCAGACTCGGCCTGAACGCCTCAGCCAGCACCCGGGCGTCGTCCAGGGCGTGGTGGGCCTGCTGCTGTACGACCCCGAAGTGCGCGGCGAGGGAGGCCAGCTTGTGGTTGGGCAGCGGCAGCCGCAGCTCCTTGGCCAGCGCGATCGTGCACAGCCGGTGCTCGACCGGGGCGACCACCGAGGCCCGGGCGTACTCCCGGGCGATCATCGACCAGTCGAACGCCGCGTTGTGCGCGACGAGCACCCGGTCCGCGAGCCGCGCGGACAGCTCCTCGGCCACCTCGGGAAAGAGCGGCGCGCCTTCGAGCACGTCGCTCGTCAGCCCGTGGATCCAGACGGGACCGGGGTCGCGCTCCGGGTTGACCAGCGTGTACCAGTGGTCCTCGACGTTGCCCAGGGCGTCCAGGCGGTAGACGGCGGCGGACACTATCCGGTCGTCGCGGGCGAGGCCGGTGGTCTCCACGTCGACGACCGCGTACCCCTGGGGGTACGCGGTCGGCCACGGTGCGGCTGTCTGGCGGTCGTCGAGCATGGTCACAGAGAATACGGGCCATGACTGACAGTCCCCTATTCGGCCGCTCCGGGCAGGGGGTCGGGGGAGGCGGACGAGCGCTCGGGCGGGAGGAGTTCGGCTCCGGTGACCCGGGTGTCGTGGGCCGGCCGGATCGTCAGCCGATCCGCACCGGCCACACGCCCGTGCTCGGCCGCACCGACCACCGTCGTGGCCAGTCGCAACAGGGCAACGTCCCTACCGGACACGAGCGTTCCTCCCCCTCGACGACGCGCGTTCCGCACATCCCGCGGCCCGGTCGATTGGCAGAAGGTGCCAAAGACTGCTGACAGCAGGTCTCGCATACTTGTGGGTAACAACGTCTAGCCCTGGCAGGCCGGCGGCCCTACGGTGCTCGCATGGAGCCGAACCTGCCCGATGTCGTGCTGTGGTCGATACCGGCCTTCGTCCTGCTCGCCGTGATCGAGATGGTCAGCTACCGCCTCCACCCGGACGAGGACGCCGCCGGATACGAGACCAAGGACGCCGCCACCAGCCTCACCATGGGCCTCGGCAGCCTCGGCTTCGACCTGTTGTGGAAGATCCCCATCCTGGCGATCTACATGGGGGTCTACGAGCTGACGCCGCTGCGGGTGCCCGTGCTGTGGTGGACCGTCCTGCTGATGCTCCTCGCCCAGGACTTCTTCTACTACTGGTCCCACCGCGGTCACCACGTGATCCGGATCCTGTGGGCCTGCCATGTGGTCCACCACTCCAGCGAGAAGTTCAACCTCACCACCGCGCTGCGCCAGCCCTGGACCTCCGCGACCGTCTGGCCCTTCTACCTGCCGCTGATCGCCTGCGGGGTGCACCCGGCGGCGCTGGCGTTCTGCCAGTCGGCCAATCTCGTCTACCAGTTCTGGGTGCACACCGAGCGCGTCGGCAAGCTCCCGCGGCCCTTCGAGTACGTCCTCAACACGCCCTCCCACCACCGCGTCCACCACGCCTCGCAGGGCGGCTACCTGGACCGCAACTACGGCGGCATCCTGATCATCTGGGACCGGATCTTCGGGTCCTTCGCGGCGGAGGCCGAGCGGCCCGTCTACGGGCTCACCAAGAACATCACCACCTACAACCCGCTACGCGTCGCGACCCACGAGTACGCGGCCATCGCCCGGGACGTCCGGGCCGCCGACACCTGGAGCGAGCGGGCAGGCCGGGTCTTCCGGGGACCGGGCTGGCAGCCGGCGGCGAAGGCGGGGGCGGTCACGGCCCCCGCGGCCACCACCGCGGCCACGGCCACGACGGCCACCACGACCCTCACGCCCGCGCCGGACCCCCTGTCCCCGCAGGCCCCCGCCCCGGAACGCGCCCTGTGACCGCCACCGCCGCCCGCCCCGGCTCCACCGGGACCGGCGGACGAGCCGAGCGCTTCGCCCGCCCCGTGCTCCTCGCCTTCCTCGTCGCCGCCGCAGCCGACCTGGCCGGGCTCCTCGCCGGGGCCGAGACCGTCCACCTGGTCGCCAAGCCGCTGCTGATGCCGCTGCTCGCCGGGTACGCGGCACTCCGCGGCGGACCCCGGCTGCTCGTCGCGGCCCTGCTGTTCGGGTGGGGCGGCGATGTCTTCCTGCTCGCCGACAACGACCTGGCCTTCCTCGTCGGCATGGGCTCGTTCGCCGCCGGCCATGTCTGCTACCTGACGCTGTTCCGGCGGGGCGAGGGCCAAGGCCGAGCCGGCCGGGCCCCTGCGCCGCTGGCAACCGGGGCCGGGTACGCCGTCGTCCTCGTCGTCTTCCTCGTGCTGATCTGGCCGGACCTCCCGGCGGACCTGCGGGTCCCGCTCACCGGATACAGCCTGCTGCTCACCGCCATGGCCTGGCGGGCGGGCGTGTTCGGACCGTACGCGGCAGCCGGCGGGGCGCTCTTCCTGCTCTCCGACGCCCTCATCGCCACCGGCATCGCGGAATGGCCGCAGGCGCCCGCTCCCGACTTCTGGGTGATGCTCACCTACGTCGCCGCCCAGGCCCTGCTGGCCCTCGGAGTGCTCACGAAGGACACGGGGCAAACGCCGGGGGCGTGAGCCCGGGGAACCGAAGTCCCCGAGGCCCACGCCCCCGGCCGACGGGCTGTCGCCCGCGCCTACGAGTGCGTCGCGCCTACCAGCGCACCGCGTCCAGCGCGTCCACCACTCCGGCCCCGTAGAAGCCGTTGTAGTCTTTGCCGCCCTCGCAGACCGCGTCGATGACGCCGTCACCGTTGATGTCGTACGGCTCCCCGCACGCCTTCGCGTCCGCCTCCAGCGTCAGCAGCGCCTTCACCGCGGCCGGTGACGCGTAGGGGTGCTTGGACTTGATCAGCGCCACCACGCCCGCGGCATGCGGGGACGCCATCGACGTACCGGCCTTGTAGCCGAACTTGCCGCCCGGCAGCGTGGAGAGGATCAGGCCGTTCACGGCCGGCGGCTCGGGGGTCTGGTAGACCGTCGAGTCACCGCCCGGGGCCGCCACGTCGACGATGCCCCTGCCGTAGTTCGAGTACGAGGACTTGAGGCCCTTCGCACCCGTCGCGGAGACCGTCACGACGCCCGGCAGCATGGTCGGGATGTCCGGGCAGGCACTCGGGTCGATCGTCCGCGTGACCGTCTCGGAGTCGTTCGGACTGGTCGTGTCCTCGATCGCGTCGGACGCCAGGTCCTGGCGGGAGTTGCCCGCCGCCGCGACGTTGACCGTGCCCTTGCGCTCCGCGTACTTCACGGCGCGGGTGAGCGCGTCGACCAGGGCGCCTTGGTCGGGGTCGTTCTTGCAGTTGAACAGCCACGGGTCGGTGTAATAGCTGTTGTTGGTCACCTCGACGCCGCGCTCGGCGGCCCAGAGGAACCCGCAGACGACGGCCTCGGTGTAGAAGAACCCGTCCGGGTTGGACACCTTGATGCCCGACACCTTCACACCGGGGGCGACACCGGTGACGCCGGCGCCGTTCTTCGCGGCGGCGATGGTGCCCGCCACGTGCGTGCCGTGGTCGCTCTCGCCCGCCGCCGGACGCCAGGAGCCGGCGGTGGTGTCCGGAGCGCCCGACACGCAGTTCGCCGAGGCGCGCTCGTCGAAGTTGGGGGCCAGGTCCGGGTGGGTGTCGTCGACGCCCGTGTCGATGACGGCGACCGTCACCTTCCGGGAGCCCAGCGACTTCTGGTGCGCCTTGTCCGCCTTGATCGCGGGCAGCGACCACTGGAGGGGCTCCAACGGGTCCTCGCCGGCCTTCGCGTCCGCGGCGGCGGACGCCGCCTGCTCGGCGGTCAGCGGCTCCGCTATCGAGCCGACGTCCTTCGTGGCCTGCGGCACGATCGGGTTCGTGCGGGTCGCGCCCGCCGACTCCACGCCGCGTACCTTGCGGATCGTCTCGCCGAAGGCCGGGTTCTGCGAGTGGACGACGATGACGCCGATCTGCTCATAGGCGATGACGACCGTGCCGCCGGCCTTGGCGATCGCCTTCTTGACGTCCTTCGCGGTGCCGTGGCCGCCCCGGACGTTCACCACGTAGGACAGCTTCGGCCCGTCGGTCCGCACGCTCGCGGAGGCCTGCTCGCCGGTGGGCGCCGCGGTGGCCGTCGGCAGGAAGCCGAGCGAGGCGGTCAGCGCGAGTCCGACGGGTACCGCGAGTGCGCGGGTCCGTCTCGATGCCAGATGAGCCATGGGTTCTCCACATCATCCGTGCCGAACGACCGGACACCTGGCGTGTTCGGTCGCGTACATGACGAGTGAAGCTATCGCCGATCATCCCGACGCATCAACGTTTACGGGTAAGTGAGTTCGAAGAGTGACCGATCCGGCCGAATGTGAACGGGTGACGTCCGGGCAACCGGACGCACCGCGACACCTCCGACAAGGCGAACGAGAAGGCGAAAGACGCGGTGAACCGCTTCGTCGCGCCCTCCGTGCCGTTGTCCAGGAGGTACATCACCGTCCCCGCCGGTAACGAGGCCTCCCTTGACACCCGCCGTCCCCCAGATCACCGCACCCGCGTCGCGAGGAGATTCCGTGGCTACCGATGCACCGCCGCCCGAGGGCACATCGCCCGCCGGACCCGTCCAGCCCACCACCGAGGCGTTCGTCACGGTGCAGGCGAGCCCGGAGTTCGCCGAACTGCGCCGCTCCCACCGCTCCTTCGCCTTCCCGCTGACCATCGCCTTCGTGACCTGGTACCTGCTGTACGTCCTGCTCTGCAACTACGCGGGCGGATTCATGGCCACCAAGGTCGTCGGCAACATCAACATGGCGCTCGTCCTCGGACTCGCCCAGTTCGCCACCACCTTCCTCATCGCCTGGCTCTACTCCCGGCACGCCGCCACCCAGCTCGACCCCAAGGCCGACGCGATCAAGTCCCGTATGGAGGCCGACGTATGAGCGCCGCCCACGCCCTCTATCCCACCGTCCAGCTCGCCGCCACCGAGGGGGCGAGCGAGCACCGGCCGCTGATCATCACGCTGTTCGCCGCGTTCGTCGTCGCGACCCTCTTCATCACCGTGTGGGCGGGCCGCCAGACCAAGAGCGCCTCCGACTTCTACGCGGGCGGCCGCCAGTTCACCGGATTCCAGAACGGACTCGCGGTCTCCGGCGACTACATGTCCGCCGCGTCCTTCCTCGGCATCGCCGGGGCCATCGCGCTCTTCGGCTACGACGGCTTCCTCTACTCCATCGGCTTCCTCGTCGCCTGGCTCGTCGCCCTGCTCCTGGTCGCCGAACCGCTGCGCAACTCCGGCCGCTACACCATGGGCGACGTCCTCGCCTACCGGATGCGCCAGCGCCCCGTCCGTACCGCCGCCGGCACGTCCACGATCGTCGTCTCGATCTTCTACCTGCTGGCCCAGATGGCCGGCGCGGGCGTCCTCGTCTCGCTGCTGCTCGGCATCACCAGCGACGCCGGGAAGGTCCTCATCGTCGCCCTGGTCGGCATCCTGATGATCCTCTACGTCACCATCGGCGGAATGAAGGGCACCACCTGGGTGCAGATGGTCAAGGCCGTCCTGCTCATCGCGGGCACCCTGCTCATCACCTTCCTGATCCTGCTGAAGTTCAACTTCAACATCTCCGACCTGCTCGGCACCGCCGCCAGCAACAGCGGCAAGGGCGCGGCCTTCCTGGAGCCCGGCCTGAAGTACGGCGTCGACAACATCTCGAAGCTGGACTTCATCTCGCTCGGCATCGCCCTGGTCCTCGGCACCGCGGGCCTGCCGCACATCCTGATCCGCTTCTACACCGTGCCCACCGCCAAGGCCGCCCGTAAGTCCGTGAACTGGGCGATCGGCATCATCGGCGCCTTCTACCTGATGACGATCGTGCTCGGCTTCGGCGCCGCCGCGATCCTCAAGTCGGACGACATCATCGCCTCCAACAAGGCGGGCAACACCGCGGCGCCCCTCGCCGCACTGGAGATCGGCGGCGGTTCCGGATCCACCGGCGGCGCCATCCTCCTCGCGGTGATCTCCGCCGTCGCCTTCGCCACCATCCTGGCGGTCGTCGCCGGACTCACCCTCGCCTCCTCCTCGTCCTTCGCGCACGACATCTACGCCAACGTCATCCGCAAGGGGCAGGCCACCGAGAAGGAGGAGGTCCGCGCCGCGCGCTGGGCCACCGTCGCCATCGGCATCGTCTCCATCGGCCTCGGCGCACTCGCCCGCGACCTGAACGTCGCCGGGCTCGTCGCCCTGGCCTTCGCCGTCGCGGCCTCCGCCAACCTGCCGACGATCCTCTACAGCCTCTTCTGGAAGCGCTTCACCACCCAGGGGGCCCTGTGGTCCATCTACGGAGGCCTCACCTCCTCCGTCCTGCTGGTGCTGTTCTCGCCGGTCGTCTCCTCCAAGCCGACCTCGATGTTCCCGGACGTCGACTTCGCCTGGTTCCCGCTGGAGAACCCCGGCCTGATCTCGATCCCGCTCGGCTTCCTGCTCGGCTGGGTCGGCTCGCTGATCTCCAAGGAGAAGGCCGACGCGGACAAGTACGCCGAGCTGGAGGTCAAGTCCCTGACCGGCGTCGGAGCCCACTGAGCACACCGGGGCGAGCCCTTCGGCCCATCGCCGACGGGTCCACTTCGGGGCATCAACCACCACCCGCGGCCGGGCCGCGTCGTAGAGTCCTACGACTGTCT